>NZ_SAUH01000001.1:5744902-6102305 GCF_004193175.1 Streptomyces sp. RFCAC02
GGGCCGCGAACAGCCTCCTGTACGCGGGCGTCGGCGCCCTGCTGTGCACGCTGATATCGACGCTGGCCGGCTACGCGTTCTCCAAGTACCGCTTCCGCGGCCGGAACCCGCTCTTCGCCGTCATCCTCGCGGGCGTCCTCCTGCCCGGCATGACGCTCGCCATCCCGCAGTACATCATCATGGCCGAGGTGGGCATGGTGGGCAGCTACTGGTCCGTGCTCCTGCCCGGCCTGATCTCGCCGTTCGGCATCTACCTGGCCCGGGTCTACGCGGACGCCTCGGTGCCCGACTCGACCATCGAGTCCGCCCGGATCGACGGCGCGAGCGAGTACCGCATCTTCACGTCCATCGGCCTGCCGATGATGTTCCCCGGCATGGTCACCATCTTCATGCTGCAGTTCGTCGGGAGCTGGAACAACTTCCTGCTCCCCTTCATCATGCTGTCCGACGAGAGCAAGTTCCCGATCAACCTCGGCCTCTACACCCTGCTCTCCAAGGGATCTGGCGAACCGTCGCTCTACAGCCTGGCCATTGTCGGCACCGCCGTCTCGGTCATCCCGCTCATCTGCCTGCTGCTGTTCCTCCAGCGGTTCTGGCGGCTCGACATGATCAGCGGCGGGCTCAAGGGCTGAGGCACGCCGTCACCCGCCCGCGCGCCGCCGCCGCACCTCCGCGACGGCGGCGCGCACGCGTTCCTCCCGCACCGGGTCGCCGATGCGCCGGGCGACCCGGAGGCAGCCGAGGAGCGGCAGCAGCCGCACGCCGTCGCCGCGGATCCGCGCCACCTCGTCGAACGCGAGGTCCAGCCGTTCCGCGGCCACCACCCGGTCCGCCGTGCCGAGCGCCGCCACCTGGTGGCCCAGCACCCGCGTCTCCCAGCTGTCGGCGCCCTCCGGCCGCGGCGGCGGAGGGCCGACCGGGTCCTGGACGTACGCCCGCATCGCGCACTGGGCCGCCGTGCGGTCGGCCCCCAGGGCCGCGTACGCCACGGCCGCCTGCCTCGCGTACCGGGCCGCGCCCGCGTCGTCCCCCGCCAGCTCGGCGACGCTGCCGCCGAATTCAAGGGCGCCGGCCCGGCCCGGCTCGTGCCCCATCGCCTCGAACACGGCCCGCGCGTCCGCGAGCATCGACCGGGCCGCCGCCGCGTCGCCGGTCAGCTGTTCGAGCACAGCGGCCGAGCAGCTCACCACCGCGTGCAGCACCGGCGCGTCCGCGACCTCGTCGCGCAGCCGCAGACAGCGTTCCAGAGCCCGGGGGAGCGGCGTGTCCCCGTACACGAGGAACAGCGACAGGTTGCCGTACACCTCGGCCGCACCCAGCTCCGCCCCGAACCGCCGCAGCCGCCCGTACGCCGACTCCAGCAGCGCCTCCGCGCGCCCGTAGTCGCCCGCGCGGGCGGACCGCAGGCCGTCCCACGTCTCCAGCCGCGCCAGGGCGCCCGGATCGTCCACCGCCAGCGCGAGGTCCCGCAGCGCCGGGTGCTCCCGGTCGCGCAGCACCGCGTCCGTGACCAGCAGATGACAGGCCGCCGGGGCGTTCGCCGTGTGCCGGGCCGAGGTGACGCGGGGGTCGGCCGTGACGGCGGCGATCCGCGCCAGCGCCTCGTCCGCCCTGCCCACCGCCCCGAGGGCGTACGTCTCCAGGGCCGCCGTCTCCAGGGCCAGGGCCGCGTCGCCGTCCCCGCCGCCCGAGAGCTCCCCGGCCCGGGCGCACAGCTCGACCGCCCTCGCCACCTCGGACCGCGCGATGGCCTGCCGCGCCGCCGCCACCAGCGACCGCGCCGCCAGCTCGGTGGCCGCCGTCTCCGCCGCGGACCCCGGGTCGAACTCCCGCCAGTGCCGCTGCCCGCGCACCGCGTGCAGCACCGCCGGCTCCAGCAGCGACGGGTCGTCCTGCACGGACCGCAGCAGCCCCTCGGCGATCGCCACGTGCACCCGCGCCCGGTCGCCGAGGACCATCTGCGCGTACGCCACCTCGGCCGCGATCCGGTTGCCGAACAGCCCGGCGGCGTGCAGCTCCTCCAGCGCCCCGTGCAGCTCCGCCTCGGTCAGGCCGCACACCGGGTCGAGGTCACCCGGCGCGATGTCGTGCTCCCCGGCGCCGAGGCAGGCCAGGACGTGCCGCGCCGCCGCGCCCAGCGGCTCGATGCGTGCCCCGATCACCGCCTCCGCCGACGGCGCGATCTCGTCCGTGATGCCGTCGCCCGCCAGCGCGGCGAGCTGTTCGAGGAACAGCGGGTTGCCCCGGCCGCGCCGCACCAGCAGCTCGGCGGTCCCGGCGGCGTGCAGCGTGAGGTCCCCGCCGACGGCGTCGAGCAGCGCCTCCGCGTCCGCGTCCGTGAGCGGCGGCACCCGGTACGTCCGGTCGGCGCCGTACCGGTCCGTGTCACGCCCGGCCAGTACGAAGACGCACCGGCCGGCGCCCCCGGGCAGCGGGCGCAGCAGGTCGCGGAAGGCGGGTGACGCGTGGTGGAAGTCGTCCACCAGCAGGACGACGGCGCCCTGCCGCTCGCCGGCCTCGGCCAGCGACCGGCGTACCGTCCAGGCCAGTTCCCTGGGCGACGGGGCCGGACCGCCGCCCCTGCGGGGCGCGGCACGGCCGGTGTCAGCCACGGCGGCGGCCAGGTCGCGGCGCACCCGCTCCAGACGCACCAGCTCGTGGTCGGCGTCGCCGGGGCGGCAGGTGACGCGGACGACCGCGCCGGGGCCGCCGTCCTCCCGAGCCAGCGCGTCGGCGAGCCGGTCGAGCACCCGGGACTTGCCGCTGCCGATCTCGCCGCGCAGCGCCAGCACGGTCACCCCGCCGCGGGCCGCCGCGTCCAGCACGTCGCGCCGCAGCCGGCCGAGCAGATCGGTCTGGTTCACGAACGTGCCGCCGGCCGCGCCCCGCGCGCCCGCCGCCCCGTCGGGGACGGCCGCCCAGGCGCGCAGCGGCCGTGCGAAGCCCTTCGCCGCGACCGGCGGCACCGGCTCGCACCGGACGCGGTCGCGGACCAGCAGCCAGGTGCGGACGTCCACGACCACGCCGTCCGCCGGGGCCGCCGCCTGGAGCCTGGCGGCGCGGTTCATCACCGGCCCGGTGGCGAACGACGAGTCGCGGTCCGTGGTCACCGCGCGCCCCGACGCGAGGCCGAAGCGCACCGTGAGCCGTACGCCGTGCCGTGCGGTGAACTCCGCGTTGCGCGCCGCGAGGCCGGCCAGCGCGTCGAGTGCCCCGCGGACGGCGCGCACCGCGTCGTCCTCGCCCGCCGCGTCCGCGCCGAAGACGCCGACCACCGCGTCGCCGATGAACTTCTCCAGGCGCCCGCCCGCCGCCGTCAGCGCCCCGCCGACCTCGGCGAAGTACCCCTCCAGGATGCCGTGCCACACCTGCGGGTCGAAGCGCTCCGCCAGCCGCGTCGAGCCCGAGATGTCGCAGAACACGACCGTGACGAGACGCAGCCGCGACGGTTCCGGCGCCTGCGCGAGCGAGCCGCCGCAGTACATGCAGAACACCGCCATCGGCGGATTCACCGCGTGGCACGCCGCGCACGCGAGACCGTCACCGCTCACCACACGACGCCACCGCCTTCCAGACCGTGCCCCTCCACGTCGCCCGCCACGTCGCCGATCTTGTGCCGGATGCGCACGAGGACCTCGATCTCCTCGTCGGTGAGGGAGTCCAGGGCGGCGAGCTGCTCCGGGCTCAGGCCGTCGGGGTCGAGCCCGAGCGGTGCCAGGCGTGATCGGTCGGTCATGGGTCGGCCCCCAGTTCTGTCAACAGCTCCACCAGTCCGTACGCGGTGGCCAGCGCGCTCGTGCGCACGAGCCGGCGCCGGCCCGCGTCGAGCGGCAGTTCCGCCAGCAGCCGCTCCAGGGCGGCGCCGTGGCCGAGGTCGAGTTCCGCGTGGCGCGCGAGCGTCCGGAACGCGTCGGGCGGCAGCCCCGTGCGTCCCGCGAGCAGCGCGTCGGCGCCCGGCCGGGGCGGGTTCCATTCGAGGACGGCGATGTGCCCGAGCAGCGCCACCGGGTGGGCGTGCCGCAGGTAGTAGTACTGGGCTCCCGCGAGCCGGGCCACGGCCGGGGATGGCACGCGGTCCACGAGGTCGCCCGGACTCCCGCCGGACGCGGCGTAGTCCTCGGCGAGCCACACCTCGTGGCCGTTCTCCTCGGCCGCCTGCTCGGCGAAGTACGCCGCGAGGCGGGTCTCGCCGCGCCGCACCGACTCCGCGAGCGCGTCGGCCAGCAGGGGAGAGGTCGCCCGCACCAGGTCGTGGGAGGTGAGGAGCCAGCGGCGGTACGCGGCGGCGGTGGACACCGAACGCCACATGGCCGCCGACGCCCGCCGCAGGTCGGGGCTCACCACGTCCAGCAGTCCGCGCAGCGTCATTCCGCTCCTCCCTCCGCCGCCCCCGACGTCAGGCCCGCGGCGTACGCCGCCCGCCGCGCGAGGACGCGCCGCGCCGCCGGGTCGGCGGCGGCCCGCCGCGCTGCCGCCCAGCACGGCCCGCACACCGAACGGGCCGTGTCCGGCACCACACCGGCGAGCCCGACGGGACCCGCCGTGCGCATCAGCCGCAGCACCGGGTCGGCGCGGAAGGCGGCCAGGGCGGCGCCCACGCCGGCGCCCGTCACGCGCCGCCGCAGCGCGTCGGGACCCGAACCGGTGATCACCGACTCGTTGCAGCACGCGGTGACCACGCCGTCGTAGCGCACGGTCGGCGAGTCCAGCAGCGCGCAGGGGCCGAAATCGGCGGACGGGCGGCCCGGCCCGGCGGGGAAGTGCCGCGCGCCGCGCCCGGCCGGCAGCCGCGGGACGACGCTCACCTCGGCCGCCGGGTGCGTGAAGCCCGCAGCCGGCGGTCCCCCGTCCGGCCCGGCCAGCACCTGGAGCACCAGATGGCAGCCCGCCGCCAGCACCGCTTCCGCTGCCCGCGCCGGCGTGCCGCCGCCCATGCCGGGCCGTTCGGCGTGGAACACGTCGGTGCTCAGGTAGACGGTGCCGACCGACGCAAGCACGGCGCGGACCCAGGCGGGCACGGCGCGCCGCGCCCAGGAACCGCTGGTGAACACGACCACGGCCTTGCCCGCGTCGCCCAGCCGCCGCACGGCGTACTCGAGTCCGCGCCGCTCCGCGAACGGCTCCCCGCCGGTGATGGCCACCGCGCGCAGCCCGGGCAGGTCCGCGAGCCCTCCCACGATCCCCTCGAACAGCGGCCGGTCCGTGATCGTCGGCCCCCGGGCCACCGAACCGACCGAGCAGTGCGCGCACTCCACCGGGCACCGGTCCGTCAGGAACAGCGCCACCGTCGCCCCGGGCACGCGCCGCAGCGCCGTCGCCCCCGCGTGCGTCAGACGTCGTCTCACCGACCCCTCCAGCCGAGCTCCACCGCGTCGCCGAAGCGTCCCGCGCCCCAGCGCCTGGCGAGGTCGCGGGGCCGCAGGCCGTCGAGCAGCGCCTCGACGGCCACCGTCATCCCGGCCGGCACCTCAGGGGCCGCCCCGAGCCCGACGCACGTCGCGCAGTACCCGTCGCACACGGGGGAGCCCGTGCGGCGTGCCGTCTCGACCGGGCCGAGGACCCGTACAGCGCGCAGCACCGCGTCCTGCGCCGACCGGCGTCTGATCTCCGGCCACCCGTCCCGTTCCGCGTGCCCGATGATCAGGTGCCGGGGCCGGTGCCGCCGGGCCAGGCTCTGGCGGGGGCAGGCGAGCACCGTGCCGTCGATGTCGAGCAGCGGCCACTGCGCGAACTCGCACGGATCGGCCGCCGCGTGCCCGGGACCGGCCCGCTCTGGCGCGGTGAACGCCCGCGCGCGGCCGGTCGGCTGCACCCGGCCGACGAGGGCCGGCACCCGGTCCCCGAACACGGCCCGCACATCGGCCAGTACCGCTTCGGTGTACGCGTCGTCGTCCGACGTGATGTGCACGCTCACCTCCGGCACGAGGCCGGCGACCGTCTCCAGGGCCGCCAGGGCGCCGGCGCGCGGCACCTCCCGTTCGTGGAAGGCGTCCAGGCTCGCCGAGAAGTGGTCGACGCCGGCCAGCGCCCGCAGCACCGGGGGCGGCACCCGGCCGTCGCGCGCGAAGAACATGCCCGACAGCACGGCGGTCCGCGCGCCGACCGCGCGGCAGCGTGCCGCGATGCCGGCGACCAGCGCGGGGCGCAGCAAAGGCTCGCCCCCGGACATGAGGACGGCCTCGGGGCGGTCGGCGGCCGTGAACGTCTCGGCGAACCGCAGGAACGGCGCCGCGCCGTACTGGGGCGCCCCGGGTCCCGACCGGGTCGAGCAGTGGGCGCAGCTCAGCGGGCAGCGGTCGGTCAGGGCGAGGAGCAGCCCCGCCGCCGGCCGGGTCCGCAGCCGCAGCAGGTCGGCCAGATGCACAACGACCCCTCCGTCACGACAGCAGTTTCGTCAGGGCGTCGACCAGGTCCTCCACGGCGTCCTCCTTCTCCGGACCGACCCGGTCCACGAGCGCGGCGAACCGGGTGACCACCCCCGACACCTCGGCCCGCCGGGCACGCGCCCTGCGGTCGGCGAGCATCAGGGCGAGGGCCGCGCAGCTCTGGTTGGCCAGCTCGGTCAGCAGGTCGATGGCCGACAGCTCGCCGATGCCGTCCAGCCGGGGATCGAGCACCTCGAGCACGCCCAGCACGTCGCCGTCGTGCTCGATCGGCGCGGCGAGGATCGTGTCGGGGACGAGCCCGGTGCCGGCGGCGAAGTCCCGGTTGAACCGCTCGTCGTCCGCGACGCCGCGCACGACGATGGGCTCGCCCGTGCCCGCGACCCAGCCGGCGATGCCGTGGTCGGCGGGGATGGCGACACCGATCAGCCGGTCCTCGCCCTCGCCGGACGACGCCTCGAAGACCAGCTCTTGCGACTCCTGGTCGTACAGGCACACCGAGGCGGCCGACGCGGCGAACGACAGGCGCGCGAGCCGGACCGTGGAGCGGAGGATCTCGTCATGGGTCGCGGTGGGATTCATGCTCGTGTGCTCCTCGCCGGTCTGCGCTCCACGTTGTCGGCGACGGCGGCGAGCACGTGCCGGAGCTGCGCGGTGCGGAAACGGGGGTGGCGCTCCAGCACGCGGGCGGCGAGACCGGCCACGTGCGGGGTCGCGAAGCTGTTGCCGGAGACGACCTTGGTGCCGCCGCCCGGCCAGGGGACCCGGACGTTCACCCCCGGCGCGAACACGTCCACCGGCGGTTCCGGGTTCACCTCCAGGTACTCGGGGTCGTCCACGGCGTGCGACCCGACCGAGATGACGGACGGGAAACGCCATGGATAGCTGATGATCGGACTGTTGTGGGCCGCCGACACGAGGGTCACGCCCGCGAACCAGGCGCGGTCGGCGAGGTCGTGCAGCCGCTCCTTGAGCGCCTCCTTGCGCGTCGACAGGCTCATGTTCACCAGGTCGAAACGCTGGTCCACGGCCCACTGGAGGGCGGCGAGCATCGCCTCGCCGTTGCCGCGCAGGTTGCGCGTCAGCACGCGGACGCTCGTCGTCTCGCAGTCGGGGGCCAGCCGCCGGATGATGCCCGCGCACGCCGTGCCGTGCCCGGCGACGTCCCCCACGTCGTCCGGCCCGACGGTCCACCCGCCGCCGTCCGTCTCCGCCGCCGCGAACAGCGCGACGTCGCCCACCAGCGGATGCGACGGATCGACGCCGCTGTCGATGACGCACACCCGCACGCCGCGTCCCGTCGCGTCCCCCCACGCCCAGGCACGGTCCACCGCGCCGGGCAGCGGCAGCACGTCGGGCGGCACGGTCGCGCCGGTCGAGGTGTGCGCGAACCGCACGGTGCGCGCCGCGCCGCTCATCCCGCGCCCACGGGCCGGTAGCCGAGGCCGCGCGCGACCGCGTCGAGCCGCTCGGGCCAGTTGAACTTGACGCTGGGGCACGGCCGGTGGCCCTCCCGCCACAGCTTGGGGCAGCTCCCGCCGCACACCGGCAGCAGCGGGCAGCGGCCGCACTGCTGCTTTCCGTCGCCCACCTGGTCGTACCAGTCGTCGAACTGCCCGGCGGGCCGCGGCGCGGAGTCGGCCAGTCCGTCCACCGTGGCGACGACCCCCGTGGCCTCGGCGCCGGGCACCAGCGGGTGCTCGGAGCAGGCGAAGACCCGGCCCGACGGGTCCAGGATCTCCCGCCGCCGCGAGGTCGCGGCGCAGGTGGTGCGCTTGACGACGTTCGGCATGGCCGGGAAGCCGAGCCCGAGGCGCCGCGCCAGCCGCAGCCACTCGGCCTCGCGCCGGGCGTAGCGCCTGGCCTCCAGCTCGACGGCGGACACGTCGTTGCCCCAGGAGTGGACCGGCATGGGGTGCACCTCGACCTGCGGGGACGCGAGGCCGAAGCACGCGAGGTCCACCAAGAGGTCGGCGACGTCGTCCTCGTTGGTCTCGTCGACGTTCATGCGGATGCCGATCCGCAGCCCGGGCACGGTCCGCTCCCGCACCGCACGGGCCAGCGCGGCGACGGTGCGGTGGAAGCTGCCGCGCCCGTTCCGCTTGAGGCGGCGCCGGTCGTGCACCGCCTGCGGGCCGTCGATCGTGACCTCCAGGGCGGCGACCTTGAGGTCGTGATGCAGTTCGTGGAGGGTGCGCGGGGTCAGCAGGCTGCCGTTCGTCACGAGGCGGGCGCGGTAACGCTTCCCGTGCTCCCCGGCCGCCGCGAGGAAACGCCGCGTCATGTCCCGCACGACGCGCAGCGCGAGCAGCGGTTCGCCGCCGAACCAGGTGACGGTGACCTCGTCCACCTCCGGGTCGGCGAACATGGCCTCGACGCGCGCGACGACCCGCTCCACCCGCGCGCGGTCCACCGGGGCCTTGAAGTGCTCCTGGCCGCAGTAGTCGCACGCCATGTTGCAGTAGCTCGTCGGCATGATCGTCACGCCGCGCGCGCCCGGCGCGTCCGACGCCGCGCGGTAGCCGGCGAGGACGGCGCCGAGTTCGTCCTCGGCCGTGTCCACGACGGCGTGCCGGGCGGCCAGGTCGGACAGACCGTCGGCGCCGATGGCCGCGATGGCGTCCGCGTCGCCCCGGGCCAGCAGTGCCGCCGTGTCCGCGTCCACGGCGAAGGCGGCCGCGTCGCGCGCCGAGTACGCCATCCGCACGGTACGCCCCGCGCCGTCGCGGTACTCCGTGTCGCCCAGCAGCAGGTAGCGGCTGCGTGCCCAGGTCATGACCAGTCTCCCGACGCCGCCGTGAGGTCGATCCGCAGGTCCGCCGACGCCGCGTTGAACGCGTCGCCCGGACCCACCGCGAGCCGCAGGGTCACGCCCCGCCCGGGCGCGCCCGCCGGGCCGGCGGGCAGGCACAGGGCTGCCGCCGTGCGCACTCCGTGGACGTCCGCCGCCCGCCCGATGAACCGCGCCACCGTCCGGTCGGCGCACTCCACCCCGCGCACCCCGCCGCCGGCCACCGTCACCGTCACCGGGTGGCCGGCGAGGTCGGTGCCGAGCGCGGTCGCCCGGTTCACCAGGAGGGTGCCGTCCGCGACGAACACGCCGTCGGCGCCCGTGAGCGGCGCCTCCGCCGTGCCGCGCGCGCTGCCGCGCCGGGCACCTGACGTCGTGCAGACCAGTTCGGCCGCGCCGCCGCCCGAGCCGACCCGGATCCGCCGCCCGAGACCGGCGGCCAGCGCGTCCGCCGCCGCGTCGAGTTCGGCGTCGGGGCGCCACAGGTCGAGCGGTGAGCGGTCCGCCGTGCCCGCGAGCCGCAGCACCCCGGGGGGCAGGCCGAGCACCGCGTCGGACAGCACGACGACGGCCGTGCGCGGTTCCGCCGCGTCGGCGGCGACGCGCCGCTCCACCGCCGCAGGGGGCGCGTGCCCCGCCGCGCGTACGACGCACCGGGCGCCGTACGCCCTGGCGTACGCCGCGAGCAGCGCCGCCTCCGCCGCGCGGTGCGGCGCGAAGACGACGACGAAGCGCTCCGCACCGCTGCCGCGCAGGAGACCGCCGGTGATCTGCCGCACCGCCGGACGCCAGCGGTCCGTCCGCGCCGCCTCCCGCGGCTGCGCCGGGGCCGCCATCAGGCCGCCCCGTCCGACGTCATGACCTTCTCGCCCGTCCCGCCGGCGCCGTCGTCCCGCTCACCGGCCTCCGCCGCGCGCGCCGCGTACCGGGCGAGCGGGCGGATCGCGCACACTCCCGCGATGATCATCATGAGTGCCCCGCATCCATAGATGGTGTCGATCCGGCCGACATGCACACCCCACACCTCGCCGTCCAGATCGCGCAGCGCCGTACTGGCGAGGAAACCGGTCACCGCCATCGAGAGAATCGATGCCAGATAAACGGTCGGATTGAGCACCGAGTTGATGCGTCCGAGCAGATGCTGTGGCGTCGCCCGCAGCACCAGCGGCCCGACGACGACATTCACCGAAGCGATGGAAATGCTCGCGAGCGAGAGCAGCGCGAGAGCGAACCAGAGGGACGACTGCCGCGAATAGAGCAGCACGATGACACCGGTCACCAGAATGCCGTACGCGAACGTCCGGGTCTCCCCGAGTTTCCGCGCGAACTTCGCGGCGACGAGCGACCCGGCGATACTTCCCACGCCGAACGCGGCATTCAGCGTGCCGAGCCAGCCGGCGTCCGTGTGCAGATTGTCCGTGACGAAGAAGACGTTCAGCACATTGAGGGCGCCGACCCCCACCATGTAGACGAAGACCGTGCCGACGACGACGAGAAGCATCCGGTTTCCCACGAAGAACCGGAAACCCTCCAGCAACTCCGCGCGGAACGCCCGGGATCCCTTTCCGTCCTCGCGCGCCCGGCCGCCGGCCGGCACCCGGATCAGCCGGATCGCCGCGTACGACACGAGGAAGGAGCAGACATTGACCACGAGGGCCCACTGCTCCCCGACACCGAACAGCAGGGGCGCGGCGAGCGGCGGGCCGATGATGGCCGCCGTCCCCGACGTCGCCGTGAGCAGGCCGAACGCCCGGGTGCGGTGGTCCGCGTGGACCATGGACGCGATCAGCGAGAACCGCGCCGGGTTGAAGAACTGCGCCGCCGAACTGCTGAGCGCCACCATCAGGTAGATCAGCGCCACCTGGAGCCAGGCCGGCCAGCTCCCGCCCGCCAGCGGGATGACCAGCAGCACGCCGATGAACGCCGCGCGCAGCAGGTCCGCCACCCGCATGACGCGCGCGTGGTCCCACCGGTCCACGTACACCCCGGCCACCGGGCCGACCAGCAGCACCGGCAGCGCCGCGGCGAGCAGCACCCCGCTCACCGCGGCGGGCGCCCACGGCTCGCCCGCCGCGACGCTCGCACCGATCCACAGGAGCACGGTCGTGTTGAACACCTGGTCGCCGATGACGGACACGGCCTGGCTGAACCACAGACGCTGCCAGTTGCGCTCCCGCCACAGGGGCACCGGCGCACCGGGCACCCCGCCGGCCGCGGCCTCCGTGCCGCGCGCCGCGCCGCCGTCGCTCACTCGGCGCCCCCGGGCGCCCGCAGCGCGCTCAGCAGGGGGCCGGGGGAGCGGGCGGCCGGGGTCTCGCGGGCCAGCAGCTCCCGCGCCCGTCCCGACGCGGCCAGGTCCGCCGTGTACGCGGCGAACAGCGCGGCGCGCTCCCGCAGCAGTTCCCCGCGGTCCGCGCCGGCGAACACCGGGGGCAGCGCCTCACGCAGTTCGGGCCGTTCGTCCGCCGCGCGCTCCAGCGCCTTCCGCAGGAGCAGCGCCCACGTGACGGGGCGCAGCGCCACCGACAGGTGCAGCGACGGCTCGTCCGCCGCCTCGGCCGCGTGGACGAACCCGCGCGGCACGTACAGGCAGTCGCCCGGCCGCAGGACCACGTCGACGACCGGATCGTCCGGCGCCGTGCCGGGGGCGCCGCGGTGCTCGCGCAGCGGCCAGGGGGTGACGGGCGGGCTCACGCGCCAGTGCTTCGAGCCGGCGACCTGCCGGACGAAGACGCTCGCCGTGTCGTGGTGCGGCGCGACGCCCGGGTGCCCGGCGGGGGTCAGGAACGCCGTCACGTACGTGTCGTAACCCGTCGCCTCGGACACGGCGCCCGCAAAATCCGCTATCGGCGGGGAATACGCCTTGAGGTTCTCCAGGATCAGGGTCGCGCCGGCGTCCACACGCCGCGCGACTTCCGCGCCGTCGGCCACCCGGTCGTTCGCGGAACGGCCGTAGACACCGGGTAATGCCAACGCCATTGGCCTCACGGGTCGGCCACCCGCGGTCAGCCGTACGGAATCGAGCGGGAAGCCGCGGGCGAGCATCGCGTCGACGCTTTCCCACGACAGAAGATCGTCGCAGTCGCCCAGCCCGGTGCTGAGGAGGGGGTGGCGTTCCCACGCGGATTCCAGCGCCGTGGTGTCTTCGACGAGGCGGAGCAGGCAGTCCATGGCCCTCCTTCGAGGGTGCGCCCGGGATCTCGCGAGGAGAGTACGCCCGGTCACCCAGCGGCAGCAACCGTTGACAGAAACATGCGGCTGTGCAACCGCGTGACGCGTAATGGAGTCATGCGGCGCGGCCGGGAAAAGCCTTCGGAAACCCTCTTCACGTTTTCTTCGCCGGACTTGACAGGTATCTGGCGGGGCGGGAATCTGAACTGCGCCGCGCTCGCGGCGCTCGATCGTGTCGGGGGGCACCGGGAACCGGTTCGTAAAACCGGCCGGAAATACAGGTCATCCCCTGCCGCGACGTTCCACAGCAATGGCGCCATTCGCGCCGGCATGCGCCGGCGACCCCATGCACCGACACGCGATGGAGGTATGCCATGTCCGAGGAGAACGAGCCCGGCAAGGAAGAGATCGAGGCCGCCGAGACCGAGGTCGAGCAGGCCGAGGCCGACGTCGAGGGCCACGGCATCAGCGCCGAGGTGGAGGTCGACTCGCCCGTGCTCGACGTCAACTTCGGCTGCTGACCAGCCCTCCGGCCCGGCCCCGCGGCGGCACCGCTCCCGCCCCGGCGCCGGGCCACCCCGACGCGCACGCGACCGGCCGGACGGCGGAGGGACCCTCGTGACCGACACCATGACACGTCGCTCGACACCGTTCGGCTTCCTCTCCGACACCCGCCGCGCGCCCACCGGCCGCGCCGAGGCCCTGCGCACCGTGACGGAACTCCTCGACCGGGACGGGACGGCGAGCCTCTACCGCGCCTGCAACCTCCTCGCCCTCGTCCACTTCCGCACCGGCGACGCCGCCGGGGCACGCAGGCTCTGCCTCGCCCAGATCGCGTACGCGCGCGCCCACCGGCACACCGACCGCGGCCTGCGCCTCGCCGTCCTCGCGCTCCAGCCGCAGGTCAACCTCATCCGCCTCAAGGGGTACGCACCCCGGCACGCGGACACGGCGCTGCGTGAACTGGCCGCCCTGGAACCGCTGATCGACGGCCGGGGCACCCGTCTTCCCGACTACGCGCTCGACGACGCCACCGCCCGCCGCGCCGTGGACGAGGGCGTGCTCGACCGCACGGTGCTGCGCAACGTCGTCGTCCAGGACACCTGCCAGATCCTGTGGCGCCACCACCGGCACGACCGGCTCACCGCCGCCGCCGCGCGCCTCGCCGGCCGGTGGCCCGGACTGCCCGAGACCCGGTGCGTGCAGCACGCCGCCGAAGCGCCCTGGCTGGTGGACGCGGCGGCGCAGCCGGAGGTCCGGCCCGGACTCCTCGACGGGCCGCCCGGCGCCGCCCGCCGCCTCGCGTACGTCCGTCTCCTGCACATCGCCCACGCCGGCACCGACCCGGCGGCCGGTGACGGCCGCCGCGCACGGGCGCGGGAACTCGTCACCCACCTCGCGGCGCGCCGGGACGTCCTCGACGGCCCGTTCGCCGATCCGGTGACCCCGCTGCGCTGGCTCGGCTCGCTCGCCCTCACCGCCGAACGGGCCGGTCTCCCGGCCGTCGCCCGGTCGCTGTTCGCCGAACTCGCCGCTGACCCGGCCGCGGCGGCCGACCCCGTGCTCGACCGCCTCACGCGCGAGCGGGCCGGCCTCGGCCCCCGCCCGGCGCCCCCCGGCGAGAAGGACCCCGTGCCGGCCGCCCTGACCGCCCGCGTCAGCGCGCGGCTCGGCGCCGGAACCGGCCACCGGGACGACTGGACGGGACCAGTGCACGAACGACTCGAGGAGTGACGAGGGTGCCCGACGGCGACCTGCTCTACCCCGTGGACCCGCTGGTCGTCGAATCGACGGGCGGCGCCCTCGTCCTCTCCAGCCCGCGGCTGCGCACCCGCCTGCGCGTCATCCCCTCCGTCGCCGCCCTGCTGCTCGCCGCGCGCGACGGTGTGCCCGACGACGGCGACGGCACGGTGACCCGCCTGGCCGAGGCCGGGTTCCTGGTCCGCAAGGAGGAGGCCGCCGACGCGCCGGGGACGCCGTGGGACGTGTGGGGCACCACCGCGTGGAGCCTGCACAACCGCACCCGCGACACCCCGTTCGTCGGCACGCGCGCGGACGACCCGGCCGCGCGCGAGCGGGTGCTCGCCGCGATCGAGGCGTACCCGCGGCCCCCGTCCGTCCGCGCCCCGGCGAGCGACCGCGTGCTGCTGCTGCCGCGCGTCCGCACCGTATCGAGCGTGCCGTACCGCGATGTCCTCGAACAGCGCCGCACACACCGCGACTTCGAGGAAGCGCCGATCGCCCTCGACGCGTTCTCCGACATGCTGCACTACTGCTTCGCGCCCCTGCGGTTCGCGGACGCGGGCCCCATGGGGGTCCTCCAGCTCCGCGCCGCCGCGTCGGGCGGGGCACGGCACGAGACCGAGGCGTTCGTCTTCGTCCTCGACGTCGAGCACGTCCGGCCCGGCCTCTACCACTACGACGGCATCCGCCACGGCCTCGTCCCGCTCGATCCGTCCGCCGGCCGCGACGTTCTGGAGCACCTGACGCACCACCAAGGTTTTTTCAAGCGCGCCGCGTTCGGGGTGCTCACCGCCGCCGTGGCCCACCGCATGGCCTGGAAGTACCAGCACCCCCGGGCCTACAAGCTGCTGCTGCAGAACATCGGGCACGTCGCACAGGTCTTCTCCATGACCGCGACCGCGCTCGGCCTGGGCGCCGCGCTCACCGGCGCGATCCGCGACACGGAGGCGGACACCCTGCTCGGCCTCGAACAGCCCGCCGAGTTCACGACGTTCGCCCTGGCCTGCGGCGTCCCCGTGCGCCGCCCCGACGGGCTGCCGCTGTCGATCCGGACGCCCGGCGAACCGTTCGGCGGCCACTGACCCGCGCGGGAACGGGCCGGCGCCGCCCGGTTCACCAGCCCGCGCCGGCCCGCACCCGGTTCGCGCGATTGATCCGGTTGAAGAAGTTCGTCAGCGCGACCTCCAGGACGAGCGTGCCCATCTGCTCCTCGGTGAAGTGGGCGGCGGCGGCCTCCCGTATCCCGTCGGTCACGCCCGCCGCACCGTCCTGCACGCGGGTCGCCGCCTCGGCCAAAGCGAGCGCCGCCCGCTCCTCGTCGGTGAAGTACGGCGTCTCCCGCCAGGCGGCCACGGCGTGCAGCCGCGTATCGGTCTCGCCGTGCGGCTTCGCCCCCTCGACACCGGCGACCACGCACGGGCTGCAGCCGTTGATCTGACTGGTCCGCAGGTGGACGAGCTGCAGCAGGCGCGGTTCGACGCCGCCGGCGTGCACCGCCCTGACGAGCTGCTGGATCGCCGTGACCACGTCGGGCTCCGCCGTCCTCTTCGCGCGTGTTTCCATCGGTCCGCTCCTTCGTCGGTCACCTGGACCGGTCGGGGTTCGTCATCACCCATGACGGAGCAGGCCCGAGAAAGGGAAGCCGTGCCCGCAGGAAGCTGCGGGGCGCCGGCTCGCCGGCCGCCGCGGGGCCACCGCAGCGGGAGGTGGTGCGGGCCTTCCTGGCGGCGGCGCGCGAGGGGGATTTCGAGGGGCTGCTGCGCGTGCTCGACCCCGGTGTCCGGCTGACGGCCGAGACCCCCGGCGGCACCGTGGTCACCCTCGGCGCCACCCGGGTCGCCGCCGGCGCGCGGCCGGCCGGTGACACGGCCGTGCGGGGGCGCGACGTCATCGTGGACGGCCGGCCCGGCATCGTGTCCTGGCGCGCGGACGGCACGCCGCTGTCGGTCATGGCGTTCACCGTCGCCGGCGGCAGGATCACCGCCATCACCGTCGTGGCCGATCCGGGCCGGCTCGCGTCGCTCGACCTGCCGGCCCCGGTGTGAGCGGCGCCCGTGCTCAGGCCCGCGGGTCGACCAGGACCTTGGCGTGCGTGCTGCGGCCGGAGTCCAGCTCCGCCAGCATGCCGTCGAGGTCCGACAGGCCGATGGTGCCGGTGTGCAGCGCGGCGACGTCGATGCGCCCCTGGGCGATGGCCCGCATCGTCCCGACGAAGTCCTCGTGGTTGTAGGCGAGCGAGCCGATGACGGTCAGCTCCCGGCTCTGCCAGTCCCCGTAGCTCACGGTGGAAGGGGTGAGCGGGAAGCCGAGCAGCGCGAGGACACCGCCGCGCCGCACGAGTTCGGCGGACGGCTGGAGCAGGGACGCGACGCCCGCGCACTCGAACAGCACGTCGGCGCCGAGCCCGCCGGTGACGTCCTGGAGCAGCGGGGCCAGACCGTCCGGCGCCACGACGTCGGTGAAGCCGAGCCGCTGCGCCGCCGCCCTGCGCGCCTCCGACGGCTCGGAGACGATGATCCGTCCGGCGCCGGCGTTCCGCGCGTGCTGGGCCGTCAGCAGGCCGATCGGCCCCGCGCCCTGGACGACGGCGACGGAGCCCAGCTCCATCCCGACGCGGCGGACGGCGTGGAAGGTGACGGTCGCCGGCTCCACGAGCGCGGCCTCGACGTCGGTGATCCCGTCCGGCACCGGCAGGACCCGCCGCGCGGCCACCCGCACCCGCGTGGCGAACGCCCCGTGCGCCGGCGCCGCCGCGTCCACGCCGTTGGCCTCGGCGAACACGGTGTCGCACTGGCGGGCGTGTCCGGCGACGCACTGACGGCACCGTCCGCACGCCGGGCCGACCCCGCCGACGACCCGCTGGCCCACCGCCAGCCCCGTGACCCCGTCACCGACGGCGCGGATCGTCCCGGTCCACTCGTGGCCGAAGACGGCGGGCGGCAGCATGTGGCCGTCCGTCCAGCCGTGGACGTCCGTCCCGCAGATGCCGGTGTACGTGATGTCCACGACGACACCGTCGGGCGCCGGCAGGTCCACCGGGGCGTCCTCGGCCCACCGGAGCTGCCGGGGGCCGCTCACCGTCGCGTAGCGTTCTCCATCATTCATGACAAAAACGTTCCTTCGCTCCTGTTGCCGCGACCCGCCAGGAGTCCGGCTTATCCCTCCATTCAACACCGGCGCCGGACGGCACACGGGACCGCCCGGCGGTGCGCGCCCGGGTGGCGGGGGCCGCGGGGCAGGGACGCCGCGGCCCCCCGCCCTGTCAGCCCGCCCGCACGGTATGGAGCGCGGCGAAGTCCAGCAGGGGGACGGCGGTCCGCACCGGATCCTCCAGCAGGGGGGAGTGGCCGAGTCCGGGCAGCAGCTCGACCCTCGCGCCGGGGACGACGCGGTAGTCGGCGGCGGACGACGCCCGCCATCTGCGGTCGTCCTCGCCGAAGACCACGAGCAGCGGCTTGCCGAGGACCGCGAGCCGATCCGGCAGTGCCCGCTCCGTCAGATAGGCGAGGGTGCCCCGCATCGTCGCGGTGAACGTGTGGAGCGTCATGGCGCGCACGTCATCCAGCAGTTCGTCCGGGAACCGGTAGCCCGCCCGGCTGAACCCCGTGCTCGCGAACGCACGGAGCTGCTCGTCGGTGGGCGGCCACTGCGACGGGCCGTCTCCCCCCGTCTGCGGCGCGATGAAGGCGTCGAGGTGGGGACCGGTGTTGACGAGCGCGAGCGCGGTCACCAGGCCGGGCCGCTCCTCGGCGAGGGCGGTCGCGACCACGCCGCCGCTGGAGTGCCCCACGACGACGGCGTGGCCGACGCCGAGCCGGTCCAGTGCCGCGCCGGCCCGGCGCGCCTGGTCGGGGACGGCGTAACCGCGGTCCGCGGGTTTCGCCGACCGGCCGTGCCCGAGCAGGTCGATCCGGATGACACGGTGCGCCGCCGTCAGCAGCGGGACCAGCGGGTCCCAGGAGCGGGTCGATGAGGCCGTCCCGTGGATGAGCAGGAGCGCGGGGGCGTCGCGCGGTCCGTCCTGGCGCACGTGGATGTCGCCGTCGTCCAGCGGCAGCGACGAACTCGCGGTGGTCCCGGCGCCGTCGTCCACGCGCGGCCCGTTGTCGGAATCAGTCATGAGGCCCACTGTCCCCACGGGTACCCGCCGCCGTATTGGACGAATGTTCCCCCGCACGGCGGGCGTAGCCTGGGACGGTGCGATCGTTCGTGCACGGCGCGGCTGTCTGGGACGTCGCGCGCCCGCGTCGGCCCAGCCGCATGGCCGGTGTCACCATGGCCGGGTTCCACGCCCCGGGCCTGGACGCGCTCCGCATGGTGCCGCACCCGGCGGTGACGCTCCTGCTGGTCTTCGGCGACGGCTCGCCCGTCCTCGACGACGCCGGCGGGAGGCGGCACCGGGACAGTCTGGTCGCCGGGCCCGGGCTCGGGTCCGGTGGCGCGGTCCGGGCGAGCGGGGAGAACGTCGCGTGCGTGCAGGTGCGTCTGTCCCCGGTCATCGCACGCGCGGTGCTGGGTGTGTCCCCCGCCGAACTCGACGGCGCCACCGTACCGCTGGAGGACCTGTGGGGCAGGGAGGCGGCACGGGTCCGGGAGCGGCTCGGGGAAGCCGTGTCCTGGCAGCAGCGCTTCGACCTGGCGGACACGCTGCTCGCCCGCCGGTACGGGGCGGGGCCGCCGGTGGACCCGGAGGTGGCCGGGGCCTGGCACCGTGTCGTCGCCGCCCGCGGCCGGGTCAGGGTCGACAGTCTCGCGGCCGGGGCCGGATGGAGCCGCAAGCGGCTGTGGTCCCGCTTCAGGACGCAGCTCGGACCGACCCCCAAGCGCGCCGCGCGGCTGGTCCGCTTCGACCACGCCGTCCACCGCCTGGTCGCGGGGGAGGGCGCGGCCCGTGTCGCGGCCGACGCGGGCTACGCGGACCAGTCGCATCTGCACCGGGACGTCGTGGCGTTCGCCGGGGTGACGCCCGCGGCCGTGGCCGGCGAGCCGTTCCTCGCCGTCGACGACATCGCGTGGCCCGGCGGGTTCCCCGCCTCCGCGGGGACACCGGCCCGTCCGCCCGCTGGCCGGACCGCGCGCGGCTGACCGGCGCGCCCCGACGGGGGCGCGCCGGACGCGGGTCAGTCCGCCGCCGAGGGGGCGGGCGTCCCGTCGAGGAAGCCGCCCGACTGGTGGCGCCACAGCTTCGCGTAGGCGCCGTCGGCCGCGAGCAGTTCCTTGTGCGTGCCCTGTTCGACGATCCGCCCGCGGTCGAGGACGACCAGCCGGTCCATTCCGGCGACCGTGCTCAGCCGGTGCGCGACGACCAGCGCCGTCCGCCGCTCCATGAGCCGCCACAGCGCCTCCTGCACGAGGATCTCGCTCTCGGAGTCGAGCGCGCTGGTCGCCTCGTCCAGCAGCAGGATCGGCGCGTCGCGCAGGATCGCGCGAGCGAGGGCCACCCGCTGGCGCTGGCCGCCCGACAGCTTCACCCCGCGCTCGCCCACCATCGTGCCGAAGCCGTCGGGCAGCGCGTCGGCGAACGGGGTGACGTGCGCCGCGTCGGCCGCGCGGCGGATCTCCTCGTCGGTCGCCCCCGGCCGGGCGAACGCGATGTTGTCCCGCAGCGTGCGGTGGAACATCGCCGGCTCCTGCGGCACGTAGGCGATCAGGCTGCGCAGGTCCGCCTGGCTCATCCGGCTGATGTCCTGCCCGCCGATCGTGATGCGCCCGCCGTCGACGTCCGTCATCCGCAGCAGCAGCCGGGTGAGCGTCGTCTTGCCGCCGCCGGACCGGCCGACGAGCCCGACCTTCGAGCCGCTCGGCACCTCCAGGTCGAGGCCGTCGAACAGCGGTTCCGTCCCCGAGTGGGTGAAGGTGACGCCCTTGAAGCGGATGCCTCCAGCCCGGGACGCCAGCGGCTCGGGCGACGGCGGGTCGAGCACGGTCGGCGGTGTCAGCAGCAGCCCGGTGAACTGGGCGGCCTCCGTCATCGAGTTCTCCAGGTGCCGGTAGGTCTGGTTGAACTCGAACATGATGCGGGTCGCGTTGGTGTAGTAGGTGAACGTGACGACCAGCGCCTCCACGTCGAGGCCGCCGCCGAGCGAGATCACGAGCAGCAGGCCCAGCGTGTTGGTCAGGACCGACATCGGGGCGACCAGCGTGTCGATGCGGAGGTTGCCGTAGTCCCACGACCGCAGTTGCAGCCGCCGCGCCTCGGCGGCGCGCCGCCGGTGCTCCCGGGCCTCGCGCTCCTCGGCGGCGAACGCCCGGATCGTCTCCATGTGCATCAGGCTGTCGGCCACGTGCCCGGACAGGCGGGCGATCGCCTCCTCGCGCGCGGAGACGAGCGCCTGGCGGCGCCGGATGAGCGGCGTCACGCACAGCACCGTCACCGCGATCACGGTGAGGAGCCCGGCGACGAGCAGCGGCTCGTACTGCCACAGCACCACCGACCCGAACGCCAGCGGAACGAGGCGGGCGACGACCGAGAACGCCAGGGTGTCGATGAACTGCTCGAACCGTGACGCGAAGCTCAGTACCCGTTTGGTCAGCGCCCCGGCGAAGTTGTCGTGGAAGAACGTGGCGTCCTTGGCGAACAGTTCGTCCATGCCGATCACGTACAGGTTCTCGATGCCGAGGGCGTCGAGGCGGTTCAGGCAGTGGAGGCCGACGCGCCACAGCGTCTCCGCGAGCAGCAGGGTGGCGGCGAACCCGAGGACGTAGGGCAGCGCCGAGCCGGCGGAGGCGTCGGCGTCACCGGCGATGTGGCCGACGAGCTTCGCGACGATCAGCGGCGCGATGTAGTCGATGCAGATGTTCCCCAGCGCGGGGAGCAGCATCCCGGGCAGGGCGAACCGCCGCAGCCGGGTCAACTGGCGCATGTAGTGCCGAAGGGCCAGCAGCACGGTCCCCTTCTGCGGCGGACCTTGGTGCGACTCAGGCGTTCCCATCCCACCCCTGTGTGGTCGTGCGGCAGCCCGCCGCGCGCCTCCCGCGGGGGTGGGCGTGCGGCTCACCGGCCGGCCGCGGTGAGTGTCGGTCTCTGCGAGTGCCGCGCCCGGGACGTCGGCCGGGGGCGGGGGGCCGCCGGAGCCGAAGAGCGGGTCCTGGCGGCGCGTCGGGTACGTAACACGGTCCGTGGAACGGCCAGTCTCCCGTGGCGGCACCGGCGCAGTCCAAGCGTTTTCCCGGCGGCCGCGCCCAGCCCGGGCCGATTGTCAGTGCCCGCGTGTAGAAACTTCCCAACGCACCGATGAATCAAGGCGGTTGGGCGTGTCCTACTGATGACGGCCCAGCCCGGGGACATGAATGGAGACTTGACATGAGCGCTGAGCAGGAGACCGCGGCGGACGGTTTCACCTACACGCTGACCCGGACGCTCGACGTGCCGGTGGCGGCGGTGTGGCGTGCGTGGACGACCGCCGACCAGTACGCCCGGTGGACGGGCGCGGCGGAGGGCACCGTCGAGATGGACGTCCGGCCGGGCGGCGCGTGGAAGGCGACGATGGTCACCCCCGACGGGCAGCAGTTCCCCCTGACCGGCTCCTACATCGAGGTCGAGACGGACCGCCGGCTGGTGACCGGCATGGACGTGCCGGGCAGGGCCGAGCCCGCCACCATGGTCCTGGACCTCGCCGCACTCGACGGCGGCCGCACGGAGGCGACGCTGAGCCAGACCTGCGACACGGCCGAGGAGCGCGACATGGCCGAGCAGGGCAGCACCATGCTCCTCGACGGCCTGACCGCCTTCCTCGCCGGGGCGTCCGAGGACTGATCCCGCACCGCAGCCCCGCCGCCGGCCCCCGACGCGCACTCGTCGTCGGAGGGCCGGCGTTCGTTTTCCGCCGGCGAGGACCCTCTTGACATGGCGACCGCAGCGGCGTCACAGTAGCGGCTAATCCGCATTAGTACGACCGAGTGGCGCTGTGGCCCGCGACTAATGCGCATTAGTAGCGAGAGGTGCGACGTGGCCGACAACGTACGCAGGCGAGGACGCCCCCGGCAGGCCGAGGTGGCGCGGCTGGCCGGCGTCTCGCAGACGACCGTCTCGCTGGTGCTCGGCGGGAACAAGCAGGGCATCGTCATCCAGGAGGCGACCCGGCAGCGGGTCCTGGACGCGGCGCGCTCGCTCGGCTACGTGCCCGACCCGGCCGCCCGGCGGCTCGCCGCCGCCCGCAACGACCTGCTCGGCGTCTTCAGCTTCACCGCGACCTTCCCCACCGATCTCGCGCACTCGTACTACCCCTTCCTGGTGGGCGTCGAGCGCGAGGCCGCGGCCAGGGGCTACGACCTGGTGCTGTTCACCGGGTCGAGCACCGGCGGCGCCGGCGCCGGCGCGCCCGGCGCCCTGCAGCGGGTCAGGCTCGCCGACGGCTGCCTCCTCCTGGGCCGTCATGTGCCCGCCGGGGAGCTGCGCCGGCTCCTGGACGACGGCTTCCCGCTCGTCCACCTCGGGCGGCGCGACGAGCCCGAGGACCTGGCCTGGGTCGGCGCCGACTACGTCGCCGCAAGCGCCGAGGTCGTCCGGCACCTGGCCGCCCTCGGCCACCGCCGGATCGTGCTGGTGCGCGAGGACGACGACGCCCCGGCGTCCACCGACCGCGAGCGCGGCTTCCGCGCCGGCCTGGACGGCACCGCGGCGGGCGAGGTCGTACGGCTCACCGACCCCGCGGGGGAGCTGACGCCCGCCTGGCTGCGCGCCAGGCTCGACGAGGGGGTCACCGCCTTCGTCACCGAGGAGACCGACACCCACGACATCTGGCGCGCCCTGCGCGCCGCCGTCGCCGGCACCGGGCTCAGCGTGCCGGGCGACGTGTCGCTCGCGCTGCTCGGCTCGCCGCCCCCCGACCTGGCCGGCGAGGCGTCCCCCACCGGCTTCGACATCCCCCGCGCGGAGCTGGGCGCCGCAGCCGTCCGCCTGCTGACCGACCTGCTGGCCGGGGAGACGCGCTCCGGCGAGCTGGTGGCCTGCCACTTCCGCCCCGGCACGACGGCGGGTCCGCCGGCCTCCGCACCACCGCGCCACTGAGACCGATGACGCACCACACCGAGGAGTACCCCCGCATGTCCCCCACCACCGCCCCCACCGCACCCGCCCCGGGCGCGACAGGGTCCGAGAGCGCCACCGACGTCCTGATCGTCGGCGGCGGGCTCGGCGGAGTGGCCGCCGCCCTCGCCGTCTGCCGCGCCGGGCGCCGCGCCGTGCTGACCGAGGAGACCGACTGGATCGGCGGCCAGCTCACCGCCCAGGCGGTGCCGCCGGACGAGCACCCCTGGGTCGAACAGTTCGGCACCACGGCCTCCTACCGGGAGCTGCGCGAGAACATCCGCGCCTACTACCGCACGTGGTACCCGCTGCGTGCCGAGGCCCTCGGCCTCACGGACCTGAACCCGGGCGCCGGCCGGGTGAGCAAGCTGTGCCACGAGCCGCGCGTCGCGCTCGCCGTGCTGGAGGGCATGCTCGCCCCGCACCGCGCCGCGGGGCGGCTCACCGTGCTGACCGGGCACCGGCCGGTCGCGGCCGAGAGCGACGGCGACTCGGTGCGCGCGGTCACCCTCGCAGGCCCGGACGGACGGCCGCACACCGTCACGGCGCCCTACGTCCTGGACGCGACCGAGACCGGTGAGCTGCTCGCGCTCGCGGGCGTCGAACACGCGCTGGGCGCCGAGGCCCGCGCCGAGTTCGACGAGCCGCACGCCCCCGACACCGCGCAGCCCGACAACCAGCAGGGCATCACCGTCTGCTTCGCCCTCTCGCACCACGAGGGCGAGGACCACACGATCGACCGGCCGGCCGACTACGGCTTCTGGCGCTCGTACCGTCCGGACTTCTGGCCCGGCCCGCTCCTCGGCTTCAACGCCCCCGACCCGCGCACCCTGGAGCCCGTGGTCCGCACCTTCGAGCCGAACCCGGCCACCGACCCCCTGGCCGTCGCCGCCGACCAGAGCGCCGACGCGGGCGACAAGGAGCTGTGGGGCTTCCGCCGCATCCTGGCCCGCGGGATGCACCGGCCCGGCGCGTTCGACTCGGACATCACGCTGGTGAACTGGCCGCTGAACGACTACTGGCTGAAGCCCCTCGTCGGCACGGAGGCGGCGCCGGCGCAGGAGGCGATCGACGGGGCGCGCCGGCTCTCGCTGTCCGTCCTGTACTGGCTCCAGACCGAGGCGCCGCGGCCCGACGGCGGCACCGGCTTCCCGGGGCTGCGGCCCCGCCCCGACGTCACGGGCACGCCCGACGGGCTCGCCAAGTCCGCGTACGTGCGCGAGGCGCGCCGCATCAAGGCCGTCACCACCGTGACGGAGCACGACGTGGCCATCGACCTCGTCGGCCCCTACGGCGGCACGCGCTACGACGACTCCGTCGGCGTGGGCGGCTACCGCATCGACCTGCACCCGTCGACCGCCGGCGACAACTACATCGACATCGGTTCGGTGCCCTTCGAGATCCCCCTGGGCGCCCTGCTGCCGCGCCGCGTGCGCAACCTGCTGCCCGCGGGCAAGAACATCGGCACCACCCACATCACCAACGGCTGCTACCGCCTCCACCCCGTGGAGTGGAACATCGGCGAGGTCGCGGGCGCGCTCGCGGCGCACTGCCTCACCGAGGGCGTCGCCCCGCACGAGGTGCGCGAGAAGGACGGGCGGCTCACCGACTTCACCCGCTCGCTGGACCGCGCGGGCGTCCAGCGGCACTGGCCCGACGTCCGCGGCTACTGATCCCGCCGCCGGCCCCGTACCGGCCCGGCGGGAGACCCGGGCGGGACAGCTCCACCTGTCCCGCCCGGTACCGCCCGGGTCGCCGATCTCTTCCGAAAGGGACGACACAAGGAGGTGTCAGACGATGACCACTGACCGGCCCGTTCATCCGTCCACCCACCGCATCCGCGTCGGCATCGACGTGGGCGGGACCTTCACCGACGCCGTGGCCGTGGACGCCGCGACCCTGGAACTCGTCGGCCAGGTCAAGGTGCCCACCAGCCACCACCACGAGGACGGTGTCGCGCACGGCATCGTGACGGCGCTCGCGAGGCTGCTGTCCGAGACCGGCCACGACGCCGCCGATGTGGCGTTCCTGGCGCACGGCACCACCCAAGCTACCAACGCCCTGCTGGAGGGCGATGTCGCCCCCGTCGGACTGCTGGGCATCGGCACCGGGCCGAGCGCGGCACTGACCAGGCGTCTCGCCGCCCTCGGGAAGCTCCGTCTGACGGAGAACCACCGGCTGCCCCTGCACTACGCCCACGTGCCCGACCCGTTCGACACCGCGGCCGTACGGTCCGCGGTCGCCTCCGTCACGGACGCGGGCGCGCAGGTCCTCGTGGTCTCCGAGCCGTTCAGCGTGGACGCGCCGGAGGGCGAGGACGCGGTGCTCGCCGTCGCGCGCGAGGCCGGTCTGCCGATGACGGCGGCGCACGGGATCACGTCCCTGTACGGGCTGAACAAGCGGACCCGCACGGCCGTGGTGAACGCGGCGATCCTGCCGCGCATGCTCGCCACCGCCGACCTCGTGGACGCGAGCATCGTCAAGGCCGGCGTCACCGCGCCGCTGATGGTGATGCGCTGCGACGGCGGCGTCATGTCGCTGGACGAGATGCGCCGCAGGCCGCTGCTGACCGTGCTGTCGGGTCCCGCGGCCGGCGTGGCGGGCGCGCTGATGCGCGAGCGGGTGAGCGAGGGCGTCTTCCTGGAGACCGGCGGCACCTCGACCGACATCAGCGTCATCCACCGGGGCAAGGTGGCCGTGCGCCACGCCACGCTGCTCGGCCGCTCCTCCTACCTCCCGGCGCTCGACGTGCGCACGGTCGGGGTCGGCGGCGGCTCCATGGTGCGGGTCTCGGGCGGCGCGGTGGTGACCGCCGGGCCGCGCAGCGCGCACATCGCGGGGCTGCCGTACGCCTGCTTCGCCGCCCCTGACGACCTGCGGGACGCCCGCCTCGCGACCGTGTCGCCGCTCCCCGGCGACCCGGCGGACCACGCGGTGCTCGACGCGGCGGGCGGCCGGTTCGCGATCACCATGACCTGCGCGGCGAACGCCCTCGGCCTCGTCGGCGAGGGCGACTTCGCCCGCTCCGACCAGGAGACGGCCAGGGCGGCCCTGCGGCCGCTGGCCGACGCCCTCGGCACCGACGTCGCCGGCGCGGCGCGCGCCGTGCTGGACGCGGGCGTGCGCCAGGTCCAGGAGGTCGTGGACGCGATGATCCGCGACTACCGCCTCGACCGGGACGCGGTCCGGCTGGTGGGCGGCGGCGGGGGAGCGGCGTCCGTGACCCCGCACCTGGCCGCGACGACCGGCCTGCCGGGCGCCATCGCCGAGCACGCCGAGGTGATCAGCCCCATCGGCGTGGCCCTCGCGCTGGTCCGCGAGCAGATCGAGCGCATCATCCCCGGCGCCACCCAGGAGCAGATCCTCGGAGTGCGCAACGAGGCGGAGCGCGCCGTGGTCGCCCAGGGTGCGGCGGCCGGCGGCGTCGAGGTCGAGGTGACCGTCGATCCGCAGACCAACACCGTCCGGGCGGTGGCCACCGGCGCCACCGAACTGCGCACCCAGGACCGCGCCCACCGCGCCGACGACGCCGAGCGGCTCGCGACGGCGGCGGCCAGCCTGCGCACCGACCCCGGCGAGGTGGCCGTCCTGGGCCGCACCCCGGCCCACACCGTGTACGGCGCCACCTCCCGCCGCCGCTTCCGCAGGACGCTGCACCCCGTGCGCGTGGTGGACGCCGACGGCGTGGTGCGGCTGCACTCGCGCGACGCCCGGGTCGTGACCGGCACCGTCGCCGAGGCGCCGGAGCTGCTGGCCCGCCTCGTGACCGAGGGCACCAGCTACGGTGACGGCGGCGTGCGCGCCCCGGCCGTACGCCTGCTGCTCGGCTCGCGGATCGCCGACTTCTCCGGAGTCCTCGACGCCCAGCCGCTGCTCGCGCTGGCCCGCGGCGAACTCCGGTCCAGGTCGGGCGACGAGCCGGTCATCGCCGTCGTGGAGACCCGGTCATGAACGCCACGGCGACACGGGAGGCCCTGCGGGCGGCGGCTGACCTCGCCGCCCTGGACGACGCCGAGTTCGGCCGCAGGCTGCTGGCCGGGACACCGACCAACGAGCACCGCGACGCGGACCTGCTGCGCCGCTGGGCCACGGAGGCCGAGGCGTTCGGCGCGCAGCTCGCGGCGGCCCGGTCCGGACCCCGGCGGGAGCCGGGCGCCGGGAGCACCGTCACGGAGCTGACGGGCGGCCTCGACCCGGACGTCCTCCTGCTGGCCCGGTACCGCTCCCGCCCCGCGCCGGTGATCGAGCTGTACACCGACGCCGTGGAACGGGCCGAGGAGCTGACGGGGCTGCTGGGCTGGCGGGAGTGGTTCCCGGCCGGCTCGGTGCGGCGGGTGGCGCTCGCCCACGAGGACGCCCACCGGCTGCTGCACGAGGGGACGGCCAAGCGGGAGCTGCGCCGCCGCCTCGGACACACGGTGCTGCGGCTCGGCCGCCACCGCTGGTACGGACACGTGGCGGGGGCCGACGAGCTCGCCGCCCACGGCTACGCCCGCGCCGTGTGCGGGCTCGGCCGCAGTCCGCTGTTGCTGACCGCCGCGCTGGCCCGCGCGGCACGTCCCGGACGGGAGAGCTGAGGGCGCCATGGGAATCGTCATTCTGCTGATCATGCTGGCGGGCGTCGTGCTGATGCTCACCGGCAAGCTGCCCACGGCCTTCGCCCTGGTGATCCTGGGCGTCGTCATCGCCCTGGTCGCCGGTGCGCCGCTGTCGGGCGAGAACAGCGTGCTGGACACGGTGCTCCAGGAGGGCGCCGGGAAACTCGCCGCCACCATGATCGCGATCCTGCTGGGGTCGTGGCTCGGCCGGCTGCTGGACGAGACCGGCATCGCCGGCACACTGGTGCGCAAGATCGTCGAGTTCGGCGGTGACCGGCCGACGCTGGTCGCCCTCGGCGTCCTGGTGGTCTCCGCGCTCATCGGCACGGTCACCGGCTCGGCGCCGGCGGCCATGCTCGCCGGCATCATCGGCATCCCCGCGATGATCGCGGTCGGCGTGCCGAAGGTGACCGCCGCCGGCACCATCCTGATGGGCATCGCGGCGGGCATGCCGTTCGAGCTGCCGGTGTGGCAGTTCTTCTCCACGGCGCTCGACCTGCCGGTGGACACCGTGCGGTCGTTCATGCTGAAGCTCTTCCCGTTCGCCGCCGCGTTCGCCGTGCTGTTCGTGCTGGTGGAGACGCGCCGCCGGGGCGTGGAGCACGCCTGGTCGCTGCGCTCGGCCGACGCCGCGGCGGACCGGCGCCCGTCGCGCCGCGAGCGCCTGGGCGACGCCCCGTGGTACGCGCTGTTCACCCCGCTCGTGCCGCTGGTCCTGGCGCTCGTCCTCGACGTGCCCATCATCCCCTCGCTGCTGGCGGGCGTGCTGTTCGCGCTGGTCACGACCACGCGGCCCCGGGACATGAACAAGCGGCTCCTGCGCACGCTCTACTCGGCGTTCGACGTGGCCGCCGCGCCGATCACCCTGTTCGTCGCCATCGGCGTCCTGCTCGCCGCCGTCTCGCTGCCCGGCTCGATAGAGACGCTGGAGCCGCTGGTGAAGAACGTCAGCCCGCAGAACCCGGTGCTGTTCGTGATCGTCTTCGCCGCCCTGGTGCCGCTGTGCCTGTACCGGGGACCGCTCAACGTGTACGGCCTCGGCGCCGGCATCGCGGGCGTGCTGATCGCGACCGGCATCTACCCGGCCGTCGCCGTCCTCGGTCTCATGGCGTCCTACAACCAGGTGTTCGGCGTCGCCGACCCTACGAGCACCCAGACGGTGTGGAGCGCCCAGTACTCGGGCGTGAAACCGCAGCAGGTCATGGTGCGCACCCTGCCGTACGTGTGGGGCGTGGCGCTCGGCGGTCTGATCGTGACGGCGTCCCTGTACGTCTGACGCACTCCGCGCACCGGCCCCGTGCCGCCGGCCGACCGGCGGCACGGGGCCATCTGCACGAACGGGACCACTCCTTCCGGTGCACCGCCGCGCAGGGTTGCCCGCCCTCCGGGGCCGGCGCGTCCAGGATCGTCCGTGTCCGGCGGGCGACTGACGGACACAGAGACCCCTTCGCAGGAGGAACACAGATGCGTATCCGTACCGCGCTCTCGACCGGTGCCCTGGCCGTCGCCATCGTCCTCGGCGGCGCCGGCGGCGCCATCGCCCACGGCATGTCCACCGACGGCGGCCACGACGGCTCCGTCAGCAAGACCGGCGCCGTCTTCGGCGGCTGCGGCATTTTCGCCGGCATCGTCGACGACAACCCCGTCTACGGCGAGGGCTGTGCGTTCGGCGGCTTCAAGTCGGTCCAGCGCTGACCCGACACACCACTCCACGCGACGGGCGGGACCGCACACGAGCGGCCCGCCCGCCGCCATTTCCGACACCACGGCGCGCCGCGGGGCGGGGGTCAGGCCCCCTCGGCGAGGACCGTGCCGTTCTCGTCGTAGGCGACGACGCGGAAGTCGAGGGGGAAGTCCGGGTAGCGGCTCGCGTCGAAGAAGTAGGCGCCCCAGTCCGGTTCCCCGGCGAGTGCGACCACCGTGGCCGGATAGGCGGTGTCCCGCCCCACCGGGATGATCATGATCCGCGCCGGCCTCCGGTCCAGGTGCCAGGCGCCCTCGATCAGGGAGGCGGCACCCCGGTCGCCGGAGACACCGGTGCTGACGCTGCCGGGCCTGAGGTTGTTGCCGGGCAGGAGCCTGGCCGCCTCGATGTCCTCGGCGAAGTCCTCGGGGGCCGAGATCACGTAGTTGTGGTCGCCCTCGGGCAGCAGCCCCATCACCAGCCGGTCGCTGATCGCCACGGGTTCGTAGGGCCGCACCTCCACCGGCGCGCCGCCCCCGGGGCCGCGGTCGGGGGCGGACGGCGTCGCGGGCGGTACGGGGTCGGCGGGGTCCGGGCCGGCCGGTGACCACACCAGACCGGCCGCCAGCACGGCCGCGAGCACACCGGCCACCCCCGCACCCGCCGTCACCCGGCGGCGGGTGCGGAGCGCGCGGCCCCGTGCGATCATCTCCCGCACCGGAGCCGGCCCGGCCGCCACCGCCCCGGCCGCGCGGCGCAGCTCATCGATGAGCTCGCTCTCCCGCTCCGGCACGGAACATCACCTCCTGTCCTCCCGCCGCGCGCAGGTCTCTGACGGCCCGGTCGGCGCGCAGCTTCTCCAGGCCGCGCGCCGACCGGCTCCGCACCGTCCCCACCCGGACGCCGAGCAGCGCGGCGACCTCCGTCTCGGTGCGGTCCTCGACGTACCGCAGGACGACGGCGGCGCGCTGCCGCGCCGGGAGCCGCTGCAGCGCCGCCGTCAGCACGTCGCGGGCGACGACCTGATCGGCCCGATCCCCGACGGTCCGCTCCGGGAACCGGGTCGTCAGCGACTCGCGGATCCGTGAGCGGCGGACGCGGTCGTGGTCGGCGTTGATCATGATCCGCCACACGTACGCGTCCGGATCGTCCGCCCGCACCACACGCTCCCACCGCGCGTACGCCTTGACCAGCGCCGCCTGGACCAGATCCTCGGCGTCGTGGTGGTGGCCGGTCAACAGGTACGCGGTCCGGAGCAGCCGGGGCCACCGGCTGACCGCGTAGACCTCGAAACCGGCGTCGTCCGTCCCGCGTGCACGGGTCATCACGGATGCCGGACGCCGGGTCAGAAGCCGACGGAGACCTCGAACTCCGTGATCACCTCGCCGTACCCGTCGGTCGCCTCGATGGTGTACGTGTCGACGCCCTCGACCCCCCACTGGGCGGGATCGAAGTAGAACGTGCCCCAGCCGTCCTCGTTCTCCAGCACCACCGGCTGCGCCCCGTACCCCCAGGACTGGCCCTCCGGGGTGACGGTGATGAACGGCACCCCCTCGTCGAGCCGCCAGACGCCCTCGATGAGGACGATCCCGCCGTCCTCGCCGTGGACACCGGCGCTGACGCTGTCGGGCCGGATGCTGCTGCCCGGATAGCCCTTCGCGGCCTCGATGTCCTCGTCGAAGCTCCCGGGGGAGGAGACCACGTAGTTCTGCTCGCCCTCGGGCAGCAGCCCCATCACGAAGTGGTCGTTGATCTCCACCCGCTCGTAGGGCTGCGCCTCGATGAGGTCCATGCCGCCCGCCTGTGCCCCCTGCGGGAGGAGGAGGACCACCGCGGCGGCGGCAGCGGCGCCGGTGATCAGGGAACGCTTCAGGGACGAGTGTCCGGTCATGAATCCTCCAACGGTCCGTCATTGGCCGGTCATGAGGTAAGACGCGGACGGCACGGCGGATCTATCCGCCCGGTGCCGGCGCGTCATGTCCGCCGTGACGCGCCGCCGCCGGACCGCTCGACGAGTGCCGCGACGCCGTCCAGCATCCGGTCGAGCCCGAACTCGAAGAGCGACGTGAGGTCGAGCGTGTACTCGTCCAGTTCGAAGAGCGCCCCCAGCGTGGGGTAGTCCCCCGTGGACTGGACCGCGGCCGCCCGCGCCTCGTTCGCCGCCAGCCACTCGTCGGCGGTCATGCCGGTGTCCTGCCACGCCCGCGACTCCGACTCCGCGGCCATCGCGACGCCCTGGACGAAGCCGAAGAGGGACAGGTGGACGTGCAGCATCTGGGGAGCGGTGAGCCCGAGGCCGCTCAGGGCGTTCAGGACCCGCTCGGTGTACCGCATCGCGTGGGGGGACGCCATCGGCCGGGTGAACGTGGCCATCACGCCGGCCAGCCAGGGGTGGCGCTCGTACCGTGTCCACAGCCAGCGGCACTCCGCCGCCAGGCGCTCGCGCCAGCCGGCCGGCTCGGGCCCCGGCGGCCCGTCGCTGAAGACCGTCTCCGACATCAGGCGGATCAGTTCGCCCCGGTTCGGCACGTGCCGGTACAGGGCCATGGTGGAGACGCCGAACTCGGCGGCCACGCGGCGCATGGAGAGGGCGGCGAACCCCTCGGTGTCGGCCAGCGCGATCGAGGTCCGGACGATCCGCTCCCGGGTGAGGCCCCGGCCGGCCGGCACATGGCGTTCGCGCCGGGGCTCGGTGACGACCGTGCCGACGCCCCGGACGGCGTGGACCAGCCCCTCCTGGCGCAGGGTGGTGAGGACCTTCGTGGCGGTCGCCATCGCGACGCCCCACTGCGCGGTGATGTCCCGGGTCGACGGCACCCGGTCGCCGGGGGCGAGGTCGCCGGACTCGATGCGGCGGCGGATGCGTCCGGCGATACGGAGGTAGGGCGGTTCGTCGGCCATCCCCCCACCGTACTAGTGCACCGGTCACGCGTACTCCCGGGTCGGAGCGTCCCTTCGGGCGGTGCACTAGGGAACTGTTTGTGGCGTACGCGGCGGGCCGTTTCCATGACGCCCATGCAGCACACATCAGGCCCCCGTGCGGGCCGCAAGGAGTGGACGGCCCTCGTCGTCCTGATGCTCCCCCTGCTCCTGGTCTCGATGGACGTCTCGGTCCTCTACTTCACGATCCCCGCCATCAGCAGCGACCTCGGCCCCACCGCCACACAGCAGTTGTGGATCCTCGACGTCTACGGCTTCGTCCTCGCCGGGCTGCTCATCACCATGGGAACGCTCGGCGACCGGATCGGCCGGCGTGCCCTGCTCCTCGGGGGCGCCGCGGTCTTCGGCGCGGCATCGCTGGCCGCCGCGTACGCGCACTCGCCGGGGGCGCTCATCGCCGCCCGCGCGCTGCTCGGCGTGGGCGGCGCGGCCCTCATGCCGTCGACACTCGCCCTGATACGCAACCTCTTCCGCGACGAGCGGCAGCGCGGGAAGGCGGTCACCCTGTGGACGGCCGTCATGACGTCGGGCATCTCGCTCGGCCCCGTGATCAGCGGACTGCTGCTCGAACACTTCTGGTGGGGCTCGGTCTTCGTGATCAACCTCCCCGCGATGGTCCTGCTGCTCGTGCTGGTGCCGTTCCTGGTGCCGGAGTTCAAGCCGTCGGGACCCGGCCGGTTCGACCTGCTGAGCGCGGTGCTGTCGCTCGCGGCCCTCCTCCCGGTCATCCACGGCGTCAAGACGATGGCCCAGGACGGGTTCGAAGCCGCCCCCGCCCTGACCGTCGTCGCCGGCCTGGCGGTCGGCGCCCTCTTCGTCCGCCGGCAGCGGCGTCTCGACCACCCGATGATCGACCTGTCCCTGCTGGGGCGGCGCACCTTCGGCGGGCCGCTGCTGGCGAACCTGCTGGCCATGTTCGCCACGGTCGGCATGGCGGTCTACCTGACGCAGTACCTCCAATCCGTCCTCGGCATGGACCCGTTCGAGGCCGCGCTGTGGAGTCTGGTCCCGGCCGCCGGTGTGTCCGTGACGGCTCCGGTGGCCGCGGCGCTGGCGCAGCGCGTCGACCGCGCGTACGTCATGGGCGGCGGCTTCCTCGTCTCCGCCACCGGGTTCTTCGCGCTGACCTTCGTCCACGCCGATTCGGCGCTCTGGTACGTCCTCGTCTGCGCCGCCCTGTACGCGGGCGGCCTGGTCGCGGCCATGACGCTCGCCAACGAACTCGCGCTCGGCGCCGCCCCGCCGGAGCGCGCGGGGTCGGCCGCCGCCGTGCTCGAATCGGGCCACGAACTCGGCGGGGCACTGGGCATGGCGCTGCTCGGGTCCATCGGCGCCGCCGTCTACGGCCGGGACATGGCCGACGCGGTGCCGGCCGGCGTACCGGACGCCGACGCGGTCCGGGAGACCCTGGGCGGGGCGATGGCGGTCACGGCCCGCCTGCCGGAGGCCACGGCGGACACCGTGCTGAGCGCCGCCCGCGACGCCTTCAGCCACGGCATGGGTGTCGCCGCGATCGGCGCGACCGCGGTCATGGCCGGCTCGGCCCTCTTCTCGTTCCTCCTCCTGCGGGGCGCGGGCACCGCGCCGGAGCACCCGGCCGGGACGGCGGAACCCGACCACGCCACCGCCGGGGTCTGACACGGCGCCGGCCGCGCGCGACGATGGCGACCGGACCCTTCCCCGGCGGTCGGGCCGCCATTACCCTCCTGTCCCGGGAGCGCACCGGAACGACATCTTTCACCGAGGGGCCGCGGGCACCGCCCGCGGCCGACCGATCGACGTCGGAAGTGTGGTGTCCCGTGACGACCGAGAGTCCGATGGCCTCCCAGGACGGCAGGCGGAGGAGACGCGTCCGCTTCGACGCGCGCGGGCTCCGCGCCGACCTGCGGGCGGCCGTACCTGACGCGTCGATGGCGCTCCTGGCCACGGCGCTGATCTACTGGCTGCTCCGCACCCGGGTGGAGAACGGCACGTCGGCGACGGTGCAGGTGATGCCGATGCTGGCGGACGCCGACGCGTTCTGGATGTACTGGATGTGCCAGGCGTTCGGCTGGTCCGCGCTGCTGTGGTCGTACATCACCGTGGTCCTGGGGCTGCTGCGCTCCGGACCGCGGCCCCGCCGGTCGTGGTTGCCGGCCGCGCGGGTGGAGAGGTGGCACCGGACGACCAGCCTCACCACCATGGGCCTGATGTTCATGCACGCGCTGTTCTTCTTCGCGGACCAGTTGCGTACCAACCAGCAGCAGTGGGCCTTCGGCAGGAGCCTGTGGACCGCCTTCGTGGACGTCTTCGTGCCCGGCGGATACGCCACGGGGACGGGCCGGATCGCGATCCTCATCGGCCTGCTCGCCCTCTACCTCTCCGTCCCGCTCGGCCTGGCGTTCTACATGCGGCACACCACCGGCCCCCGGATGTGGCGGGCACTGCACCGCTCGGTGATCGTTGTCTACGTGCTGAGCGTGTGGCACACCCTCCTGTACGGAACCAACGTCTGGTACGACGGGGCGTTCCGCACGCTGGTCTGGGCGCTGCAGATGCCCGTCGCCGCGCTCTTCCTGCTCCGCCTGCTGCTGCCAGCGCGTCCGGGCGAGCGGCTGCGCCCGCGGGGCCGCACGCTGTCCCTGACGGCACGGGTGGCCGGGCGGATCGCCGCCGCGGCCACCGTGCTGGGCCTGTTCGCCGTCGTCCTGAGCGGTGTCGACGGCGGTCGGGACCCCGACGCGACGGGGCCGTCCCCGGGCCTGTGGCCCGACCGGTGGGTCATCTGGCTCGGCCTGCTCGTGTTCACGCTCGCCCTCGTCGCCGTGGCGTACCGGCGCCGCCCGACGGCCGTACGACCGCCCCGGAACAGCGGTGCCCGAGCAGCGAACGGCGGCGGGTGAGGTCAGGCCGGTGGGATCGGTCGCGGGTCGGGCGTCGGCAGGAGGACGACCGCACCGAGGGGCAGGTTGACGAGAAAGACGGCGGGCCGGCCGAAGGTGTCGGTCAGGAGGCCGCCGAGCAGTGGGCCGAGGACCACGGCCAGTGCGGTCACCGCGCCCCGCAGGCCGATGATCCGTGCGCGACGGGCCGGGACGGGGTGCCCCTGGGCGAGCGTGGGTGGACATCGGGCCGGCTGCGGGGTGGCGTCCACCTTGCCACCTTGCCACCTCGACCCGGGCCGAGGTCAAAGCGGTCCGCCACCGGAGCCGGCACCCCGCGCGGTGTCCGTGGTGCCCGGGTGCTCACCGCGGGTAGGGGAGCAGGGCCATGTCCCGGGCGTTCTTGATCGCCGTGGCCATCTGCCGCTGCTGCTGGACGGTCAGACGGGTGACGCGCCGGCTGCGGATCTTGCCCCGGTCGGAGATGAACTTCCGCAGCAGGTCGGTGTCCTTGTAGTCGATGACGGTGATGCCCGCCGCGATCAGCGGGTTCGGGCGGGGCCGCGGGGGCCTGCCGGTGCGGGAGGGACGCTTCGGCATGAGGGGTGGACGCTCCTTCGTCTCCGCCGCCGGGACGGGCGGGCGCCCCGGCGCAGCTTGATGAAAATGATTGCCGTTTCCGTATACTACCCGCATGGCGAGAAACGACATCCGTCCGGTCATCAAGCTGCGCTCGACCGCCGGCACCGGCTACACGTATGTGACCCGCAAGAACCGCAGGAACAACCCAGACCGTCTGGAACTGCGGAAGTACGACCCGGTGGCCCGCCGGCACGTGCTCTTCCGCGAGGAGCGCTGATGGGCGCCGACCCGTACGCGTCGAGCGCGCCCTACATCGACCCGCTGATAGCGGGCTTCTGGTACGGCATCGCACCGGCCCTGGTGGACGAACTGCGGACGCTGCGCGCGGACATCGGGCCGGTCGTCGACATCGGCGCCGGTTCGGGGCGCGGCGTGCGCGTGATCCACGACGCCCTGCCGGACGCCCCCGTCCTGGCCGTGGAGCCCTCCGTGCCGATGCGGGCCGCGCTCCTCGCGCGGCTGGCCGACGACCCCCTGCTGGGCGACCGCGTGACCGTGACGGCCTCGGACGCCCTGGACTGCCCGCTTCCCGACCGGATGCGGGCTGCCGTGTGCATGAACATGCTCGGTCATCTGGCGCCGGACGAGCGGCGGTCGTTCTGGAGACGGCTGGCGCGGCGCCTCGCCCCCGGGGAGCGATCTTCGTCAACAACCCGCCCCCGACGACCCCGCGCGCGGTGCGGCTCACCGAGGGGCCGTCCTTCCGTGTCGGGGAGACGGAGTACCGGAGCCGGTCGGAGGCCGAACCCTCGGGCGAGCGGCGCGTCGTGTGGCGCATGACCCACGAGGAGCTGCGGCAGGGCGAACGGATCGCCTCGGTCACCACCGAGTACGACTGGTGGGTCGTCACCGGGGAGCAATTGCGCGAGGAGTGGGCCGCGGAAGGGCTCACGGCCCGCGAGTGCGCGGCGGGCGCCTTCCACGCGGTCACCGCCGCGCAGCCGGCCGGACCTCCGCGCTGAGACGGCCGCCGGGGGCGGGGCTCCGGAGCCCCGCCCCCGGCCGGCGCCGTCAGGGGACGGGGGTGAGCAGGCGGTCGAAGCCCGAGCCGATGCGCGCCCAACTGCCCGGTCCCGCCGCGTACTCGGCCTCGGTGAGCAGGCAGGACTCCAGCACCGTCGCCAGGCCGTCCGTGTCGAGACCGGGGGAGACGAAGACCAGGTGCTGCTCCCGGTCGCCGTGCTCCGGGTGCCAGTCCAGGGCGGCCGCCGCCCGCCGCGCGGCGGGGACCCGCTGCCACGCCTCGTCGGGCGAGGCCACGAGCCAGAGCCCGGCGTCGTTCACGCACAGCGCCCCGCCGGCGGCGTCCCACGAGAGCAGGGTGCCGGGCCGGTCGGCGAGCCAGAACCGGCCGCGGCTGCGGACCGCCGCGCAGGCCAGGTCCTCCAGCGCGGCGTACAGGCGGCCCGGGTGGAACGGCCGCCGGGAGCGCCACACGTACGTGGTCACGCCCCGCTCGTCGCGTTCCTGGGGGAGGAGCGCCGTCGCCGGGTGCAGCCGTGCCGCGGCGGCCGTCGCGTCGAACCCGGCCGTGGCCGCGCGGAGCAGCGCCTCCGGGACCGTGACGCCGACCGTCCGCGCGGTGGGGTGGAGTTGGGACAGCAGGGCGTGATCGGACGCGTCGGCCGTCTCGCCGCCGTCCACCAGGGCGAGCACCGTGGCGTACTCGAGTTGCCTCGCCGACGTGTCCCCCACCGTGCGCCGGTCCCCGCGCGCCGCCGCGAGGCCGACGTCCGCCAGGTCGTCCCCGTTCGCCAGGTACGGCAGGACGAGGGCGGGATCGACGGCGGTGACGACGCCCACCAGGGAGATCCCCTCGCCCGCGTGCCGGGTGATGACGTCGACCACGCTCTCCGGTTCGACCGAGTCCCACAGTTCGACGACGGCGAGCCGGCACAGGCCCCCCGCGGCGAGCCGTTCCACCTCCGGCAGGAGGTCCTCGCGCAGGGCGCAGCACGGGCAGTTGTTCACGAGCGGGGCTTCGCCCCGGTCCAGTACGCCGTGGGCGTCGCGCACGGTCCTGGTGACGGACCCTCCGGTGGCCGTGGACAGGTCGTGGTGGAGGGCCGCGCCCGTGGGGACGGCGCGGAGCAGCGTCTCGACGACCGTGCGGCGCGCGTCCGCGTGGAGTCCGCCGACGATGACGACCGGCAGCATCAGCGGACTCCGCCGGCCTGCCGGGGACCCCGGGCCGGGTCGGTCGGCCCGGGGTGCGGGGGATGGGTTGCGAGCTTCATGGTGCGTGCCTTTCGTGGGCCGGGACGGCGCCGGCCGGCGTCCCGTCGGCTGATGACCTCAATCTACAGTAATGGTAATCATTTTCAGTAAGGGGTTCACCCCCCGTGGGGGTGCGGGCGGGGATGACTGGAAATGATTGTCGTTTCATATGGTCTAATGAGGCGTGTCATGGGCCTGACCCGCAGGGGGATGAGGAGGCGTTGCACGACATGGGAATCCGTACACGCCCGGGATGGCGCTCCGCCGTCGTCTGCGGGCTGGCCGCGGCGCTGGCCGCGGGGACGGTCGGTGCCGCGCGCGCCGACAGCGAGGGGGAGACTCCGCTGGTCCTGGAGCGCGGCCACATCGACGCGTTCGACGTGGCGGCCGACGGCGACCGGCTGCTCCTGCAGCTCAAGGAGGACGTGACCGGCTCGGGCGTGGTGCACGACCCCGAGGACGTCGTCCTGAAGGTCGGCGAGCACGCGTGGGCCTCGGGCATAGCCGACATCTACCCGGGAGCACCCGAGGCGTACGTCCTGCCGCTCACCCAGGACCCGGACCTGATCTGGCCCGGCTGGGACACGAACGGGGTCGCCGGCAGTGACTACACCGATGTGACGATCGACATCGAGGACGTGACCGGGCCGGGGACGGTCCACCTCTACAGCCTGTCCGTCTTCGGCGAGCCGGTGTCGCTCCTCGACGGGGGCGGCTACGAACTCCCGGGCGCCGTCCGCCAGAAGCAGCCGTCGCACACGCACGCCCAGTGGTCGTTCTCCGACGCGGGTGAGTACACCCTGACCGTCAGGGCCGTGGCGACCGACCCGGACAGCGGCGACTCCATCACCAGCGGCACCGAGACGTACACCTTCGCCGTGGGCGACTACGAGGAACCGGGCACGGCTTCGCTCACCCTGGACGGGCTGGCCGAGCAGTACCGGCCGGGGGACACCGTCGAACTGACGGCCGTTCCCGACGGGGCGACGGATGCCGGCGCGTACCACTGGTACACGCGGGAGCCCGGGGGCGAATGGGTCCGCGACGACACGGCGACGGGTCCGGAGTACGGCTTCCGGGTCGATGAGGAGGACGACGGCCGTCAGGTCCACGCGCGGCTCGACGACGCGGAGGGGAACGAGATCGCGACCTCACCCGCCGTCACCGTGCGCGTCAGCGCCGACGACGACCCGCCGTCCGGCGACCCGCCGACGGATGAGCCGACGGACGACGCCCCGCCGGCCACCGCACCGGCGACTCCCACGACCCCGCCCGCCGACGACGGCACCGAGCCCGCCCCGGACGACTCCGGGCAGCAGGACGACGACACCGGCGGCGACACCGGTACCCCGTCCGCCGCCCAGGAGCCGACCGACCCGAAGTGCTACCCCGTCGAGGAGAGCGGCGACGCGGACGGCAGCGGCACGGAGGGCGGCGCGGCCGAGCGCCTCGTCCTCGACCACGGGCACATCGACGCCTTCGACGTCGCCGAGGACGGCGGCGAACTGGTCCTCACGCTCAAGGAGGACGTGACCGGCGCCGACGTCGTGCACGAACCGGGCGACGTCGTCCTGCACGTCAAGCCGGAGGCCCTCGTCGACACCATCCCCGCCGGCTATCCGGGCAGCCCCACCGGCTACCTCCTGCCGCTCACCCAGGACCCCGACCTGATCTGGCCCGGCTGGGACACGAACGGGGTCGCCGGCGGCGACCACACCGACGTCAGCATCACCGTCACGGAGGTCGAGGGACCGGGACAGGTCTTCCTCTACTCCACCACCACGTTCGGCGGCGCGTCCTCCCTCCTGGAGGGCGGCGGATACGAACTCCCCGGCACGGTCCGCGAGGAGACGCCCGCGCACACCCACGCGCAGTGGACGTTCTCCGAGGAGGGCGAGTACACGCTGTCCGTCAGGGCCGTGGCGACCGACCCGGACAGCGGCGAGTCGATCAGCAGCTCCACGGAGACCTACACCTTCGCCGTGGGCGACCTGCCCGAGGACACCGGGACGCCCGTGGCCGACGACACGCAGGACACCGTGGCCGGCAGGACGGCCGACGGCGAGGAGTGCGACCCGGGCACCGACCCCGCGGCGGACAGCGGCCCCGGCGGGTCGCTCGCCAGCACGGGTTCGGGCATCGGCCCCTCGGCCCTCGCCCTGTGCGGGGCGCTGCTGGTGACGGGCGCCGCGGCGGTCACGTTCGCGAGGCGCCGCCGCGCGGCCCGCGGCTGAGGCACACGACGACACACCGCGGCCCGGCGCCGGGAAGGAACGTCTCCCCGCCGCCGGGCCGCGGTCCGATGGAGGAAGGGAACACCGTGCGGCACGCACACCGGCGCGCGACGACCGCGCTCGCTCTCGCCGGGACGACGGCACTCCTGGCGAGCGGCTGCGGCGCGGTGACCGCGACCGAGGACGACGGCCGTCTCGACGTGGTCACGACCACCGGCATCCTGGCCGACCTCGCCCGCAACGTCGGTGGCGACCTCGTGGACGTGCGCTCACTCGTCCCGGAAGGAGGAGACCCGCACGCGTACGAACCCTCGCTGCGCGACGTGCGGGACATCGTCTACGCCGACGCCGCCTTCAGCAACTACCTGCTGCTGGAGGAGCAAAACCTGATCCGCGCCGTCGACGCCAACCTGCCCGACGGCGTGCCGAACGTCTCCCTGGCGGAACGGGCGGGACAGTACGCGGCGGAGATCATCCCCCTCGTCGAGAACCCGAACCTGGACACCATCTGGCTCGGCCTCCGCGTGCGCGGCACGGGCGAGACGCTCGGCGCCGACCGCTCGTCGGAAGTACGCCTCAAGGCGACCGGCCTGTCGGGCCCCGGCGACGTGGTCGGCTATGTGACGGAGACCTTCGGCGAGCCGAACGTCTTCTTCGACTCCTCCGACGGCTTCGACGAGGGGGACGGCTACCAGGACGACTCAGCGCTGCTCCCGCCGGACGCCCACACGCACATGAGCTGGGCGTTCACGGAACCGGGCACCTACCGCCTGTCCGTCGCGGCCGAGCTGGTCACCGGCCCGGGGGAACGCCCCGTCGCTCTGGGGAGCACCACGATCACCTTCGCCGTGGGCGTCGACCCGCACGCCCTGCCCGGCATGGCGGACGCGACCGTCCTCGGCAGCGGGCACGCGGACGTGACCGTCGACCTCGACCCCGACGACCCCGACCTGCCCCTCTACCTGTACGCCGACCCCGCCGGCGGCGGCGACCTGCGCCAGGAGACGTACGCGGCCGACAGCACGGTCATCGAGGTGCCGGGCAAGGCCCTCACCGAGGTGCCGGGCGACCCCGCGTTCCGCATGCTCGGCCGCCCCGGCGACGACATCCACCAGCTCCCGCAGGCCGTCCTCGGCAGCCACGTCCACGGCGAGATCGACCCGCACCTGTGGCAGAACGTCCGCAACGCCATGGCCTACGTGAAGGTCATCCGCGACACGCTCATCGAGATCGACCCGGACAACGCGGTGGCCTACCGCGCCAACGCGGACACCTACCTCGACGAGCTGACCGGACTCGACGCCTACGTGGCGCGGACGATCGGCGAGATCCCGCCGTCCCAGCGCTACCTGGTCACCACCCACGACGCGTTCGGCTACCTCGGCGACGCGTACGGCGTGACCATCGCGGGCTTCGTCACGCCGAACCCGGCCACCGAACCGAGCCTCGCGGAACGCCGCCGGCTGAGCGAGACGATCGCCAACCTGCGGGTGCGCGCCGTGTTCCTCGAACCCAACCTGGCGTCGCGGTCCAGCACGCTCACCCAGGTCGCCGACGAACAGGGCGTCCAGGTCTGCACGATCTACGGCGACTCCTTCGACGAGGACGTCGGCAGCTACGTCGAGATGATGCGCGCCAACGCCGACTCGCTGCGCGCGTGCCTCGCCTGACGGACACCCCAGCGGCACGACCCACCACCGCCCACCCCGACACCGACAGGAAGACCATGCCCATACGCACCGCGCGACCACGGGCGCGTCACCCGCGGGGGCGACGCACGGCACCGGCCGCCGGGTCCCTCCGCCGCGCCCTGCCGGCCGCCGTGCTCCTCGCGCTCGCGCCCGGAACCGCGCTGGCCGCCACGGAGGACCCGACCGCACCGGCCGCTCCGGACGACAGCCTGGAGCAGACCCTCTCGCCGGAGGAGGAGAGCGTCGGCGGACAAGCGGTCCTGAGCACCGGACACGTCGACATCGGACCCCGCTTCACCGACGGCACTTGGCGCATCGAGGCCCACGACGACTCGCGCACACCGCCCGTGTGGCGGCCCGTCGCGGACACCGTCACCCAGGTCGCCGACGCGGCGGTGCAGCAGGCCCCGGACGACCCGGCGTTCGGCTTCCTCGACGCCGAGCCCGGCAGCGACGTGTACGTCATCCCGCAGACGCAGGACCCGGACGTCGTCTGGCTCGGCTGGAACACCCAGGACCCGGAGGTCATGGAACGCGTCGACCGCGGAGTGACGCTGACGATGCACGGCGCCGAAGGGCCGGGCCACGTCTCCGTCTTCCTCCAGAACGGCGACCTCGGCGCGCCCGACGTGCTGTGGGACGGCGACGAGGACGGCGCGCAGGACCTGTGGGTCGACGTCAACACCCACACCCACGCCAACTGGGTCTTCACCGAACCGGGCGTGTACACGATCGACTTCGAGATGTCCGCCGACCTGGTCGGCGGCGAGCACGTGTCCGACCGTACGCTCATGCGGTTCGCGGTGGGCGACGGCACCGCCGTCGAGGACGCCTTCGCCGCCGGCACCGAGCCCGACACCACCACCGACGAGGAGTCACCCGCCGCCGGACCGGCCGGTGACCGGGACGCCACCACGGCCCAGGACGACGGCCCGTCGATGCGCACCACGCTGCTGCTGGTCGGCGCCGCCATGGTCATGCTGCTCCTTCTGGTCCTGCTCGCCGTCCTGCGGAGCCGGCGCGCCCGACGGCTCGCCGAGCGCGAGACCGCCCCGGACGCGGAGCGGGCACCGTGACGGCCGCCCTGTCCGTACGCGGCCTCGGCGTCGCCCTGGGCGGGCGGCCGGTGCTGCACGACGTCACCCTCGACGTCCGGCCGGGCGAGTTCGTGGGCCTCGTCGGCCCGAACGGCGCCGGCAAGACGACCCTGCTGCGCTCGGTCCTCGGCCTGGTCGGCCGCACCGGCGGGACCGTCGAGGTCGAGGGCGGCCCCGTCGCGCGCACGCGCCACCGGGTGGGCTACGTGCCGCAGCGCCACGAGTTCGCGTGGGACTTCCCCCTCAGCGTCGAGGAGGCGGTCGTGGCCGGCCGCGTCCGGCGCATCGGCTGGCTGCGCAGGCCGGGCGTCGCCGACTACCGCGCCGCCAGGCAGGCCCTGGAGCGGGTGGGCATGACCGCACTGCGCCGGCGCCCGGTCGGCCAGCTCTCCGGCGGACAGCGCCAACGGGTCCTCGTCGCCCGCGCGCTCGCCGTCGATCCGGGCGTCCTGCTCCTCGACGAGCCGTTCACCGGCCTCGACATCCCCACGCAGGAACTGCTGACCGACCTGTTCGCCGACCTCGGCCGGGAGGGCAGGGCACTGCTGATGACGACGCACGACCTCGTCGGCGCCATGCACACCTGCGACCGGCTGATCCTCGTCAACCGCACGGTCGTCGCCGCCGGCCGGCCGGACGAGCTGCGGGACGCCGACCTGTGGCGCGCCGCCTTCGGCATCAGGCCGGGCAGCCCCCTGCTCGCCGCGCTGGGGGTGGCGTGATGCTCTCCCTGCCCCAGTTCTTCGCCGACCTGTTCAACCCGGCCCTCTCGTTCCTCCCCAAGGCGCTGTTCGTCGCCCTGATGTCCTCGGCGGTCTGCGGCGTCATCGGCTGCTACGTCGTGCTGCGCGGCATGGCGTTCATCGGCGACGCCGTCTCGCACGCCGTCTTCCCCGGGCTCGCCGCCGCCTTCGTGCTCCAGGGCAACCTGGTGCTCGGCGGCTCGGTCGCCGGCGTGCTGACGGCCGTCGCGGTGGCCGTCTTCGCGCAGAACCGGCGGCTGCGGGAGGACAGCGTCATCGGCGTGTTCTTCGTGGCGGCGTTCGCCCTCGGCATCGTCATCATCAGCCGCTCCCCGGGCTACGCCGGCTCCCTGGAACAGTTCCTCTTCGGCTCCATCACCGGCATCCCCGACGAGGACATCTACGTCGTCGCCGTCTCCTCCGTGGTGCTCCTGTCGATCACCTTCCTGTTGCACAAGGAGTTCGTCGCCGTCACGCTGGACCGCGAGTCGGCCCGGGCGCTCGGCCTCCCCGTCTTCGTCCTCGACCTCGTGCTCTACGTGATGGTGTCGATGGCGGTCGTGGTCTCGGTGGGGATGATCGGCAACATCCTCGTGCTGGCGCTGCTGGTGACCCCCGCGGCTACGGCGCGCCTGCTCACCGACCGGATCGGCGTGATGATGTGTCTGGCCCCGCTGATCGGCGGGTTCTCGGCCTTCACCGGCCTCTACCTCTCCTGGAGCGTCGACCTGCCCACCGGCGGCACGATCGTGCTCGTCGCCACCTGCGTCTTCCTCCTGGCCTGGCTGCTGGCCCCCGGCACGGCCTCTGCGCCCGCCTGCTCGTGCGGCTGCGTCCTCCGCGCGCCACCGGCGACGAGGTGCCGGCGACGGCCGGCGGCTGAGCGCGCGGCACGCCGAAGCGAGGGGGTCCCCGCCTGCGGGCGGGGACCCCCTCTTCCTTCAGCCGGACCCGGCGGAGCGCCGTGGGCTCAGTCCGGTCCGCCGGCGCGGCGCCACCGCCCGCGCGCGGCGAGGGCCGCCGCCCCCGCCAGCGTGAGCAGGGCCGCCGCACCGGCCGGAACCAGCAGGCCGGAGCCCGTGCTCGCGAGTGATCCGCCACCCGCCGGGTCACCACCGGTTCCCCCGCTGTCCCCGCCCGAGGCCGTCTGCCCGGCGGACGTGCCGCCGGCCGGGGACGGGGACGCCGTGTCGTCCGGCGCACCCGGCTCCGACGGGTCCGTCGGCCCCCCGGCGTCCCCGGGCGTTCCGGAATCCGCCGGGTCGTCCGGGGCGCCGGGGGTGTCCGGCCCGCCCGGCTCACCGGACCCCGCCGCGTCGGCGCAGGTCTCGGTCAGCGTCGTGGCGTCGTGCTCGAACATCGCGCCGGACGAGCGGAAGAACGGGTACGCGTCATCGCTCCTGACGGCGGAGTCGGCGGGGTCGAGCGGTCCGTCGACGACCAGCGTCAGGAGATGGTCGTCGGAGACCTCCGTGCCGTCCGGGAGGACGGCGCTCCACCGCATGGCGACGCAGTACCTGCCCGGGGCGGTCGCCGCCCACTCGTGGGTCGTGGTCTCCGCGCCGGGGATCAGGGAGTGGCTCCCGATCCCCTCGGCGGTGTCGAACACGACCCCCTGCCGGTAGGCCGAGAGCGAGAGGTCGCCCGGCCCGCCGACGTCCGTGATCTCCCACCGCACGCCGCCGTCCACCCCGCCGGCCGGCACGCCCGTGGCGTCCCACTCCAGGTACGGATTGGTGAACCGGGAGGCGTCGGGACCGCCCGCGCTGAACTCGTACGGCCGCGCTTCCCCGGCGCGCTGGTGGAAGATCACGTCGTCGATGTCGCTGGTGAACCCGGGCGACGCGGCGTACGGGTCCTCGTGGCGGAATCCGACCGACAGCGCCCCGTCCTCCAGCCGGGCGGCGAGCGTGTTCATGCCGCCCTCGATCAGGACCGGGGACGCGTCGGGGCCGGCGACGAGGGGCTTCGGGCCGGAGACGGGATACTCCTGGGTCCCGCCGCACGAGCCGATGTCCTCGGGTACGTCCCCACGGCCCAGGTGAGTTGGCGGCTGTCCTGGGACAGCGTGCCGTCGGGCAGGCGGGCCTGCACCGTGAAGGCCATGCAGTAGACGCCGGCGGCGGTGAAGGTCCAGTTGAAGTGCGCGTGCGAGTCGAGGTACCAGGTGTAGCCGCCCGGCAGCCCCGTGCGGGTGCTGTACAGGATGCCGGCCTTGCCGAGCAGGGCGGCCTCCTGGAACCACAGGACGGCGTCGCCGGGCGCCTCGGCACCTCCGGGGCCGGTGACGGCGTCGAGCCGTACGCTCACCGGTGCCTGCGGCATGCCGTCGAGGGTCGGGGACTCGGTGGAGGCGCCGACCCAGGGGGTCGTGCCGTCGGAGCGGCCGTCCTGCGGGCTGTTCCACACGGTTCGGCCGGGATCCGCGATGAACGAGTAGTCCGCGTCATCGGTGTACGTGTCGGGCAGGCGCAGTTGCGTCTCCTGGCCGCTGTGCAGGACGAAGTCGTCCCAGTCCAGGGTGCCCAGCGTCTGGTGACGGGCACGCAGGGCGAGGTGCCCGGTGCCGTCGTCGGCGACGTCGAGTTCGGGGTAGAGGGCGTCGACGTGGCCGTTCTCGATCACCGTGATTCCGGGGTCCTGGCCATCGCCCGGCTCCTCCGGCTCTTCGGGCTCCTCCGGTTCCCCGGGGTCGTCTCCGCCACCCGGTTCCTCCGGTCCCTCCGGGACACCGGGCGTATCGGCCGCCGTGCCGCAGGGCGCGTCGTCGGCCACCGTGTCGCCGACGGCGAAGCGCACCTCCTGGCTCACGGTCTCCGCACCGCGTGCGGCGGTGAAGGTGACGCAGTACATGCCCTCGGCGGTGAACCTGCTGACACCGTCCCTGAACTGCGAGGACACCGAGTACGTCGTCGTGGACCCCTGCGCGGAGCCGTCGGAGCGCACGCCCGTCCCGAACTGGTACCGGCCGTCCTCCCGGGGCGGCGCCGACGCCTCGTTCCCGTTGCCGACCCGGTAGTGCGCGAACGACCCGGGCGCCGTGATGCCGCTCACCCCGAAGGTGACGGGCGCGGCGGCGGTGGCCGTCGGGTAGACGCGGAACGAGGGGCCGACCGCCGCGCCGTCCGGTGCGGCGGCGTTGGCCGTCGTCCAGCCGGCCGCGCCGGCCGTCCCGAGCCAGGCGTAGGCCGGGTCGTCCGGGTCGGGCAGGGCGCTCCGGTTCGCCGACGGCACGCGCAGGGTGGGCAGGGCGTCCACGGGGACTCCGTCGGCCAGCGGCTGCACCGCGAAGGCGCCACTGGCCGGGGCGTAGACCTGGAGGGCGAAGTCGCCCTGCGCGGCGGCGTCACCGCCGGTCTCCGCGGCGGGGACGGCGGCGGCGGTGCTCGCGCCGATGAGCAGTGCGGCGAGGAGCGGCGCGAGGAAGCGCGCGTGACGGATGGTGCGGGGCGTTCGTCTCATCTCTCAGCTCTCTGGTCCGTGCGCCGACGGCGTCGGCCGGTGCGCGCCGTCCGGCGCGAACGGCGGGAGGGGCGGGACCGCGCCGACGCGGTCCCGCCCCCTGCCCGTCCGGGAGGCCGGGTCGGTCACTCGATCACGAAGGCGCGCGGCGTGATGGTGTCGAGCAGGACGCCGTCCGCGTACACGTCGAAGGACAGCGCATAGGAGCCGCCCGTCGCCGGACCCTCGAACGTCCACACGGCGTGCTGGTGGCTGCCGGGGGAGAGGGCGATGCGGCCGGAGTCCGCCGTCGAGGTGGCGCCCGAACCGGAGGTCGCGACGGTCACGTCACCGGGGTTGGCGCCGGAGGCGGCCCTGACGTCTATCTCGACGGAGGGAGCGTTCTCGGCGCCGACGCAGGCGCCCTCCTCGTCGTAGGAGAAGCCCACGAACGGCAGGCCCTCCTCGACGATCGAGCTGTCCGAGACGACGTAGGCGCCCGCGGAGTAGGTCAGGCCGGCTTCGCCGATCGTGTGGACGAACGCGTAGTCGCCGATGTCGTCCACGCCGTCCGTGTTCCCCGGCGCGACGTGCTCGGAGGGGGAGTTCCCGTCGATGTGCGTGCCCACCTCGAGCAGCGCGTCGCCGCCGTCGAGCTCGCACTCGACCTCGGTCAGGTCGACGTGCCCGCTGGAGACGCTCTTCAGCGGGTCGAGCGCGTAGGCCGAGGACGCGGTGGCCACCCCGATGAGGGCTGCCGCGCCCAGGGTGCCGGCGATGGTGAGGGCTGTGGCGGCTTTCATGACGCATCTCCTGTCTGGACCGGCCCGCCGCGCCGTGGAGGCGGGCGTGGCCATGCTGCGGCGCGGCGGCCGGGTGACACCCGCCGCGTCTGTTGAAAGTGATTATCAACATCAGAACTGACCGGCTGTCAATCCTCGTCCACGAACCGTGCATCCCCGGCCGGAGGGGGGTGGGGGTTGAAACGAAAACGACATTCATTACCATCGTGGTGGGTGCTCGCCCCCGAGCGCCAGGGAAAGGAACCTCATGCATCACTCCGTGAGACGACGGCGCATCGGTCGCACGACCCTCGCCGCCGGGCTGATCGGCGCGCTCGCGGCCATCACGCCCACGACACAGGCCGCCGCCCACGACCCCGCCGAGGGACGGGAGCTGCTCGGCGCCGGAGTCCATGTCGACGCGGTCTACCCCGAGATCGAGGACGGCCGGCTCGACGTGCGGACGCTCACGCCCGACGGTGTGGTGGACCCGGACGACGTCGCGCTCCACATACCGGACACCGAGACCTCGCACGTGACCCTCCCCGAGGGCTACGACTTCCTCGGCCCCGAGGGAACGGAGGCGTGGACCTCGACCGAGGTGCAGGACCCGTCGGTCGTCTGGCCCGGCTGGTCGTTCGAGGGCATCGGGCAGGGAGTGCTGCAGGGCACCGTCAAGGTCAGCTACGCGGGTTTCAGCTACGCCGGTGAGGCGGACGAGCCCCGCTTCGCGGTCACCCAGCCCGGCGGTTTCGACGGCAGCAAGGTGAGCCGCCTGTTCGTGCCCGGATCGACGTTCACCTCCGTCACCGGCGAGGCCGGTTCGCACACGCACGCCACCTGGACGTTCACCGAACAGGGCACGTACGACATCGACTTCACCGTCGATGTGACGCTCGCGGACGGCACCCCGCTCTCCGACGACACGACCGTCCGCTTCATCGTCGGCGAACCCGCCGAGACCGCGACGGCACCCGTCCGGCAGACCGACCCGGAGCCCGCCGACACCGTCGAGGGGCTGACGCTCGTCCCGGACAAGGTGGACGCCGAGTACTTCGTCGGACAGACCGTGAACCTGACCGCCCTGTCACCCGACGCGGCGGAGACGGACACCTACCGGTGGTACACGGTCGACCCGGAGACGGGGGAGGCGTCCCCGGACGACTCCCAGGACGCCCCGGTGTTCACGACGAAGCCCGTCCGGGACCTCGACGGCACGGCCGTGTACGCGGAACGCATCGCCGCCGACGGCACGGTGGCCGAGACCTCGGACCCGGTGACGCTCCGGGTGCGGGCGCTTCCACCCACCACGGCGCTCACCGTGACGCCCGACCGGGACACCTACGAGGCGGGCGACACGGCGCACTTCACCTCGGCGCAGAACCCCCCGACCGACGACGAGCACTACCACTGGTACCTCAGGCCGGCCGGTGAGGAGTCCTACGAGTGGATCCCCGAGTCGCGCCTCGCCGACCAGGACCTGGAGATCACCCCCGAACTCGACGGCGCCATGATCACCGCGCGGCTCTTCGACGCCGGCCACGCCGTCCTCGCCGAGTCGCCGCCGATCCGGATCTCCGTGCCGGGCGGTGACGCCGCCCCGGCCGCGACGGTCGAGGTGCGCGCGGAGCGGGACGACTACGCCGTGGGCGACACCGCGTCGTTCACCGCCGAGACCTCGGAGCCGGGGGCGGAGATCGAGTGGTCCGTGCGCAAGAGCGGCGAGAACGGGTTCACCGTCCTGGACGGTGCGGACGGGACCACGCTGGACCAGGTCGTCGACGCCGGGTGGAACGGCGCGGAGGTCCGTGCCGTCGTGCGCGGCGACGGCGGTGAGGCGATCGCCGAGTCGAGCGCGGCGGCGCTCGCGGTCTCGGAGGAGACCGGGACGGCCGACGCGGAAACGGACGGCGACGCCGCCGACGACGCGTCCGGCGGCACCCGGATGGCCCTGATCACCGTGGGGCTCCTCGTGATCTTCGCGGTCATCGCCGTATTCGTCCTGCGCTCCCGCAGGAACCGGTCCGCCGACTGACGCCCGGGGTGTCGCCGCCGGTGCCCGCGGCGACACCCCGGCACCTTCCCGCCCGAGAGGAAACACCGTGCCACGAGCCGCACGAACCCGTGTCGACGAACTGGACGAAGGCCACGCCGACATAGGCCCGGCGCTCATCGACGGCGCATGGGAGATCCGCATCAAGGACGACTCCTCCGGGAACGCCGTGTGGCGCGACCCCGCCGACGTCGTACTGCGGCTGGGCGACAACGCCGAGCAGACCGTGCCGGAGGACGGCGACTACGCCTTCCTCGGCAGCGCCGGCGATCCGGTCTTCCTGATCCCGCAGACCCGGCTGCCGGACGTGCTCTGGCTCGGCTGGAACACCCAGCACGAGGAGCTTCAGGCCGATCCCCCCGCCTCCATCACCTTCTCCCTGCACGACCTGGAAGGGCCCGGAGACCTGCACGTCTTCTTCGACTACGGGGGTTTCCGCCCGCCCCGGCAGGTCTTCGACGGGGTCGGCACGGGCCAGGACCTCGCGATCGAGCCCAACACCCACGCGCACGCCAACTGGGCCTTCAGCGAGCCGGGGACCTACGAGGTGACGTTCACCGCCACGATCGTCTCCGGCTCGGGGGAGACGGCGCGGCCCTCGGCCGACCTGCGCTTCCTCGTCGGCGACGCGGCCTCGGCCGCCGTCCCGGCCGACGGCGGCGCGAACACCGGCATGGCCCCGGCGGTGGCGGCCACGGCGGTCGTCCTCGCACTCGCGGCCGTGACACTGCTGCGCCGCCGCGCACACCGAACCGGCGACCGACCCGCCTGACGAGGCACCGCCCTCCGGCTCACGGCTCAGATCGGCAGCAGCGGCCCGTTCGGCTCCGTCCGCTCGAACCCCTGACTGCCCCGCTGGATGGTCAGGCAGGCCGCCCAGTGCACACGCCCCATGTTCTTCTTGACGAGATCGGACAACTGCACCGGACTGTTCACCGTGACCGGGTTCCCGGTCGGCTGCCACCACGAGTCCTTCGGCAGGAGGTGGTAGTTCGGGATGCGCTCGCCCGGCCCGTAGACGCGGAACGGGTCGGCGGTGCCCACCTGGATCCGGCCGTTCATCGCCCCGTTGATCGAGCCGCCGTGGTGCGTGTAGACGGCGATGCTCGTGCCCTTCGGCACCTTGAACTCCGTCTTCCTGAACCTGTCCCAGAAGGAGGGGTTGCGGGGTACTTCCACGAAGACGCCGTGCCCGGTGAGGACGATCTCGCCGTCGGGCCGTCCGTCCTGTGTGTGGTTGTGGGGCGGGCGGCTGTACGGGGGCGGGCAGCACGGGGCCAGACCGGTGGGGTCGGCGAACATCTGGGGATCGGAGACGTAGGCGACGGGGTTCGGCGACGGAGTGAGGCCCAGCGGGTCCGGCGAGGTGTAGCGGGCGGTGACCGGGTCGTAGTGCCGGTGGTAGTTGTAGTACCAGCCGGTCTCGGGGTCGGCGTACTGGCCCGGGAAGCGCAGGGGCGTGCCGTCCGTGTCGCCGCCGGCCCCCCACAGCGTCCTGCGGGCGGCCCAGGCGACGGCGCCCGTCTCGTCGATCAGCTCGGTCGGTGCCCCGACCAGGTCGGTCACGATGGCGTGGAAACGGGCGTCGACCTCGTCCTGCGGCGCCCCGCCGTCGAGCGGGACGGTGCGTTCCGTCTGGGCCAGCGGGCGCAGTTGGTCGTAGTCCCAGGTGAGCGTGGTCCGCTCAGCCCGGCCCGGGGCGGTGACGCTCTGCTCGACCAGCTCGGAACCGGACCAGACGAAGGCGGTCTCCTCCACCACGGCGCCGCCCCCGTCGAGCCGCTGCTTGGCGATGCGCCGGTCGAACGGATCGTAGAGGTAGTGCCAGTGGCTGCCGTCGGGGGTGACGACGTCGGTGAGGTGGTCCTCGGCGTCCCAGGTGTAGCGCCAGGACTCGGCCTTCTTGGAGAGCCGCTTGCGCCGTCGCAGGACGACGCGGCCCCCGGCGTCGCTCTCGTAGTGGACGCCGCCGGCGCGCGTGAGACGCAGCCCGGTGTACTCGCGGTCGCCGGCCGCCGCCGTGTCGTGGGCCGGCCCTGACCACCGCGCCTCGGTCTGGTTCCCCGCGCCGTCGTAGCCGTAGGACTCGGTCCACTCCGGGGCGGTGACGCCGGTGACGCGGCCGTCCGCGTCATGGGTGAACGCCGTCCTGCCGTGCCGGGAGTCGTCGAGCGCGGCGAGACGGCGGTCGGGCCGGTAGGTGAAGAAGCGTGCCCACAGGGGGCCGGCCGGGGCGGTGAGGGTCTGCGTGGTGAGCCGGCTGAGGGCGTCCCACTTCTGGGTGATGCTCAGGAACGGCCGCTCCCCGACGGTCCGCCGCGTCTCCCGGCCCGTGCCGTCGCGCTCGAACCGGATCGGGCGCCCCGCACTGGTGATGAGGACGGGGACGCCGGCGGCGTCGTACGTGAGCTCCGTGCGGTGCCCGGACGGCGTGACGCGCGAGGTGTGCCGGCCCACGGCGTCGTACGTGTGCGTGACGGTGGCGCCGTTGACGGTCTCGCCGAGGACCCGGCCGATGATGTCGCGCTCGTAGGTGACGGTCGCGTCGGGATTCGTGGCCGTGAGGACACGGCCCTGCGGATCGTGGGTGAACGTGGTGCGCCGCCCGTCGGCGTCCTTCTCGACGACGTTCCCGGCGAGGTCGTGGCCGAAGGTGACCGTGTGGCCGAGGCTGTCGGTGCGGGAGACGAGCTGCCCGGCCGCGTCGTAGGCGTACGTCCGGGTGCGGCCGTCGAAGTCCGTCTCCGCGACGAGGCGTCCCGCGGCGTCCCGGGTGTACTCCCAGGTGAGTCCCTGCGGGTTGGTCACCCGGGAGACGGCCAGCTCCGTGTCGTACGCGAGGGCGAACACCGCCCCGTCCGGCCTGATCTCCGCGGTGGGCAGGTCGAAGGGACCGTACTCGTAGCGGGTGGTCGAGCCGTCCGCCGCGGTGCGGGACAGACAGTTGCCCTCCGGGTCCCAGGTGCTGGTCTCGGTGTTGCCCTCGGGATCGGTGGTGCGCAGCAGCCGGCCCTCCACGCTCCACTCGGTGCGGTGGACGGCGCCCAGCGGGTCGGTGACGGCGACGGGGCGCCCGAAGGCGTCGCGCTCGTAGCCGACGGTGCCGCCGAGGGGATCGGTGACCCGCAGCTCCAGGCCCGCCGCGTCGGTCTCGACGGTGGTCGTGCCGCCCGTGGGGTCGGTGATCGAGCTGACCCGGCCCCGCTCGTCGTACGTGTAGCGCGTGGTCCCGCCGAGCGGGTCGACGAGGGCGACCGGGTTGCCCCGGTCGTCGAACTCCTGGCGCCAGACCGTGCCGTCCGCCTCGACGACCGTCGTCTGCTGGCCGAACTCGTTGTGCTCGGCGAGCGTACGCAGCCCGTCGGGGCGTATCACCGCGGTCACGTGGCCGTGCTCGTCGTACTCGAAGGCTTGGGTGCGGCCCAGCGGGTCCGTGGCCGACAGCATGCGGTCGTAGCGGTCCCACGTCGTGCTGCTGGTGTGACCGAGCGGGTCGGTCACGGCGATGAGCTGATAGCAGTCGTTGAACTGGTAGACCGTGGTGTGGCCGCGTGAGTCGGTGGCGGTCGTGCGGTGGTTCTCCGGGTCGTAGGCGTAGTGGTATTCGAGAAAGCCGCCGGTGCCGGTGGCGTGGACGCAGCGGCCGGCGTCGTCGTACTCGTAGGTGTGCCAGTGGCCGTTGCGATCCTCCCAGCGGGTCAGCCGCTTGTCCTCGTAGGAGAACCGCAGAGGCAGGCCGGAGGAGTTGCGGACCTCGGCGAGGTTGCCGTCCTCGTCATAGCCGTAGCGCAGGAGGACGGGCTGCTCGGGGTCGCTGAGGAGCCGCAGTTCGCTCACCCGGCCGCGGTCCGTCGTGGTGACCCCGACGCGGTAGCCGGCGGAGTGGACGAGGGCGGTGGGGCGGCCGGCGTCGTCGTGCTCGATGTCGATCCGGTTGCCGTTGCGGTCGGTGAGGGCGGTGAGGGACAGCTCGCCGCCGGGCCGGCCGGGCAGCGTGCGGAAGAGCAGCGTGCGGGCGCCCTGCCGGACGGTGAGCGGGCTGCCGGGCCGGCCGTCCCAGGCGAGGCCCCAGCGGGGACCCTCGACCGGCAGTACCGGGATGTCGGGGTCGGTGAGCGGGACCGGGTACTCCAGGATCATGCCGTCGGCCGTGTGGAAGCGCACGCCACCCTGGTCGAGGACGAGGCGCTGGTCGAGCGTGGACGCCCAGGACCGGCCGAACGAACGGCCGCCGCGGTAGGAGGAGAGGTGATGGCGTTCGACGACCAGCGGCAGGACGCCGGGGAGTCCGACGTCGGTGGCGGACATGATCACCTCGCCGGTGGCCATGTCCACCGGGTCGCCGCACGCGCTGCGGCTGCCGATCGGGACGCCGCTGCCGCGCCCGATGTTGCCGAGCCCGCGGGCGCCGATGCCCTGGCCGCGCAGCCCCGTTTTGGCCAGGCCCTTGAGCCCGGCGGCCAGGCCGCCCAGCGTCGTGAGGCCCTTCATGCCGGGGATGCAGTCGAGGGCGGCGAAGGCGACATCGAGGAACGATCCCTCGCCGTTGGCGAATTTGATGACCGAGTCGAGCAGGACCACGGCGGCCGCGGCCACCACGATCCAGGTCAGCGGCCCGCCGATGATCATGACGATCACGCCGAGGACGGCGACGATCACCTTGCAGATGGCGACGATGGTGTCCCAGGCGTCGGTGACCCACTTGATGAGGTTCTCCCACCAGGACCGGTTGCGGATACCGGCGTCGGACGCCTCGTCCACGCTCTGCGCGCAGGTCCGCGCGGCCTCCTCCCGCAGCGCGAGGGCGTCCTGGGCGAGCCGGCGGGCGGCGTCGAGCCTGCCCTCGGCCTCGTCGACCTGGGACTGGGCCGTGGCCAGTGCCTCCTGGGCGGCCTGGTGGTCACGGGTGGCGGCGCGGACGGCGTTCTCGTCGGGCGATTCCGCCCCCTCGCGTTCCCCCTCCTCCCGGAGACGGTCGGCCTCGGCGCCCGCACGTCCGACCCAGTCCTCGGAATCCCCCAACTGGCCCTGTGCCAGGCCCAGATCCGCCTGGGCGGCGATGGCGCGCTCCAGGGCGCGGTCGGCCATGCCCTGGGCCGTCTCCAACTGGGGCCAGTAGCCCTGGAGGGCGTGCGCGCACAGCTCGTAGGACGTCTGCAGTTTCGCGAGGTTGTCGGGGACACCGTCGAACTCGTCCCTGAACCGGTCGGCCGAGAGACCGGACCACTCCTGGACGGCGCCGTCGGACGCCATGCCCCGGATCTTCCCGAGAGCCTCGCCGACGTCGTCGGCGAAGGTCTGCAGCGAGTCGGCGAGTTCACGGACGTCGCTCGGATCCCCGGGCGTCGGGTCGGAGGCCAGATCGACCGGGCTCCAGTCGGACGGACGCGCCATGCGAAACCCTCGATCACGGTGTGGTCACTGCGGAATCACGACGTTAGCGGGCCGGTCCGCCGTGCCACAAGGCGGCCTCCGCCTGCGGGTTCTTCCGGAAACCGACCCAAGTCGTCGCGGAATCCGACCACATGACGACCGAGTGTTCACCACCCGTCTTGGCGTCCTGCTCTAGATTGACCACTTCACCGACTCGGAGACACGACGGGGGGTTCGGGTGCACGAGGGCATGACCGTCGGGGACCGCTACCGCATGGAACGGCTCCTCGGCAGGGGCGGGTGGGGCGAGGTGTGGGAGGCGGTGGACCGCACCCTCGGCCGGCGGGTCGCCGTCAAGTTCGTCACCGGCGTGCGGGAGTACCCCGAGGCGGCCGACCGGTTCGCCCGCGAGGCCCGCACGCTCGCCGCACTGCGGCACGGCAGCATCGTCACCGTCCACGACGCGGGAACCGCCGAGCACGACGGCGTGCCCCTGCCCTACCTCGTCATGGAACTGCTCGACGGCGTCACCTGGGAGTTCGCCCGGGTCGACTCGGTCGAGGAGACCGGGGCACGGCTCGCGGACGTCCTCGCACACGTCCACGCGGCGCGGATCGTGCACCGGGACGTGAAGCCCGCCAACATCATGATCTGCGCGGACGGGCGTACCGTGCTGATGGACTTCGGCATATCCCGCGACGACGCATCGCTCACCCGCGCCGCCACCACCACGGGCAAGTACCTCGGCACCCCCGCTTACATGGCCCCCGAACAGCTCAGGGGCCACGCCGCGACACCTGCGTCGGACGTCTACGCGCTGGGCGTCGTCCTGGTCGAGAAGCTCACCGGCCACCGCATGCCGGTCGCGCACCTGATGCCCCATGTCCGTGCTTCGCTCCGTGAGCCCCTGCTTTCCCTGCTCACCCGTATGACCTCGGCCCACCCCGCGGAGCGGCCCACGGCCGCCGAGTGCGCGTCACTGCTGCGCGCCGCCACGGGCCCCACGACGCCGCGCCGCGAGCCGTCGACCGCGCCGGAGCGGTGGGCGCGCATCGGACCCCCGGCGCTGGCCTCGCTGCTGTACACGCTGGTCCTTCTCCTGCCCGGCTACGGGGGCGAGGGCTGGACAAATCCCGTCCACGAGTTCTTCGGCCGGCAGATCATCCGGGACGGCGCCTTCTCCGACTGGTCCGCGCCGGCGTGGGGAGCCGTGACCAGCATCGGGTTCGGCATCGGGACAGCGGCGCTCCTGGTCGCGCACATGCTCCTCACCCCCGGCTCGCGGACCGCGACGCGGCTGACGGGCTACGCCGGAGCGGTTCTCACCGTGATCAGTCTCGGATGGCAGGCGACGTCCGATCCTCCCTACTTCTCCGACGGCTGGAAACGTTCGCTCGAGTACGGCTTCTGGCTCCTCTACGTGGTGACGGCGCTGGCCATCGGTGCGTACGCCCACCGGGACGTCCGCACCCGCCGGACGACCGCGCGGCCGTAGCCCTGCCGGGAACCGAAGCACCCGTGTGCGCCGTCACTTGAGGCGAGCGGCCGGTATGCGCGCGGGGGCATGCGGGATGCTTCCGGCGACGCGGCTTCGAGGGGGAACGCCATGGCTCGTGCGTCCGATTGGTCGCCGGTGGGGATGGAGTCGGATCCGACTCCGGGGAATCCGGACGAGGTCCGCACGTTGGCGGATGATTTGCAGACGTTCGCCGACGATGTGGGTGAGGCGCTGGGGAAGATCCGGGGGCTTGCCGGGGACAGTGCCGTCCAGGACTGGTCGGGATTATCGGCGGACGCCTTCCGGGACGAGTTCGACGGCGTCCCCGAAAATCTGACCAAACTCCGGAACAGCTACGACTTATGCGCGCAGGCGTTGCAGACGTACTGGCCGAAGCTGGAGACCGCGCAGGGGGACGCGGACCGCGCGCTGGAACGTGCCATCGCCGCGCAGGCCGACCTGACGGCCGCGCAGAACGCCCTGGGTGACGCACAGGATTGGGTGTCGCGTGCGGGGGATGAGGCGGACCGTCTGGAGCGCGAGGGCGAGGGTGCACAGCCGCCGGACGATGCGGAGGTGCGTGCTGCGACGCGTGATCGGCAGGCCGCCCAGCAGGCGCAGGAGTCGGCTCAGGGCCGGGTGGACGACGCACAGGGCCGCCTCGACGCCGCCCGCCAGTTGGCGGAGCAGGCGCGGGAGATGCGGGAGGACGCCGCCCGCGAGGCCGCCCGTGACATCGACGAGGCGTCCGACGCCGGTATCCAGAACCGCAAGTGGTGGGAAGACGCCATCCACTGGGTGACGGAGAACTGGGACACGATCGTCGACGTCTGCAAGGCGATCGTCGCGGTCCTCGGCATCGTCGTCATGATCATCGGCGGGCCGTTGGCCTGGGTGGTCCTCGCAGCCGCCCTCGTCGTCCTCGCCGACACATTGATCAAATACGCCCGGGGAGAAGCCGGTCTCCTCGACGTCGCGTTCGCCGTACTCGACTGCATTCCCGGGATGAAGGGCCTCACCACCCTCGGCGGCCTCGCCCGGGGCCTGAAGGGCGGCCTCGCCGCCGCCCGCACCGGCCTGAAGGGCCTGCGCCAGGGCGCCCTCCAGCTCGGCCGCCGCACGCGCGGCGACGGCATCCCGATGAACGGCCGCACCGCCTGCGGCGACCCCGTCGACATGGCCACCGGCGAACTGCTCCTGTCCGCCACCGACGTCAGCCTCCCCGGCGTCCTGCCCCTCGTCCTGGAACGCCACCACATCTCCTCCTACCGGGCGGGCCGCCTGTTCGGCACTTCGTGGGCCTCCACCCTCGACCAGCGCCTCGTGCTGGACGCGCACGGCGTCAGGTTTTTCACCGCCGACGGCATGACCCTCGTCTATCCGCGGCCCATCGCTGGGGAAGGCGTGCTCCCCGTCGAAGGGCCGCGGTGGGAACTGCACTGGGACGGGCGGCCCTCCTCCACCCTGACCGTCGTGCAGCGGGAGACGGGCCGGACCCTGCACTTCGGGCAGGTCCCGGGCCATCACGGTACGGACCTGCCAATCACCGCCATCACCGATCGCCACAACAACGCCATCAGCTTCGCCCACGACGACCGCGGAGCACCGACCGGCATCGTCCACACCGCCGGCTACCACATCGGCATCACGACCGAGCGGGGCGTCGTCACGGCACTGCGGCTGCTCAGCCATCCCGACCGGCCCGTCCTGCTCCGCTTCGGGCACGACCCCGCGGGAAGCGTCACCGAGGTCGTCAACTCGTCCGGCCGGCCGCTGACGTTCCGGTACGACGACCAGTATCGGCTGATCCGCTGGGAGGACAGAAACGGCTACTGGTACTCCTACGCGTACGACGAGACCGGCCGCTGCGTGCGCACCGACGGCTCCGGACACGCACTGCGCTTCCACTACGCCTACGACAGCGCGAACCACCGCACCGCCGCCCGCGATTCCCTCGGCAACACCACCACCTTCCAGTTCGACGACTGCTACCGGCTCACCTCGGTCACCGACCCGCTCGGCAACTCCACGGCCTACCAGCACGATCGTTACGACCGGCTGCTCAGCGTCACCGATCCGGTGGGCCACACGAGCCGGTACGAGTACGACGACCTGGGAGACATCGTGGCGGTGGTGCGTGCGGACGGCAGCGCCCGCCGCATGGAGTACGATGCGCTCGGGTCCCTGACCAGACTCCGGCAGCCTGACGGCGCCGTGTGGACGCAGACGTTCGACGACGCCGGGAACCGCGTAGAACTGGTCGATCCCCTGGGCAACCGGACCCGCTTCACCCATCACGACACGGGCGGACCCGCCACGATCAGCGACGCCGCCGGACACACCGTACGGATCCGGTGCGACGCGGCGGGGCTCCCCGTCGAGGTGACCGACGCCGGCGGCGGGACCACCGTCGTCACCCGGGACGCTTTCGGGCGCGCCGTCGAGGTCACGGACCAGGAAGGCGGGGTGACCGAGTACACCTGGACCCCGGAGGGCAGGCCGAGCCGCCGTACGGCTCCGACCGGTGCCGTGCAGACCTTCGTCTGGGACGCCGAGGGCAACCTCCTGCGCGCCACCGATCCGAACGGTGGAGTCACTTCCTACACCTACGGTGCCTTCGACATGGTCGCCTCGCGCACCACGCCGGACGGGGTGACGTACACCTTCGAGCGGGACACCCGCCTGCTCGTCACCGGCGTCGTGACCTCGTACGGGACGACCTGGGACTACAGCTACGACGCGGCCGGACGCCTCATCGGCGAATCCGACTTCGACGGCCGCGTCACCACCTACCACCGCGATCCCGCGGGCCGGGTGGTCCGGCGGACCAACGCGGCCGGGCAGAGTGTCGCCATCGAGTACGACGTGCTGGGCCGGCGCGTCCGGAAGGCGGCGTCGGACGGCACGGTCACGACCTTCGCCCATGACCCCCTCGGACGTGTCCTGCGGGCGACCAGCCCGGGCGTGGTCGTGGACAGGACCTACGATCCCGTGGGCAACCTCCTGTCGGAGACGGTCAACGGCCGTACCCTCGCGATGACCTACGACGCGGTGGGCCAGTGGCACTCCCGCCGCACGCCGAGCGGCCACACGAGCGTCTGGACGTACGCGCCGACGCGGCAGCCAGCCACCCTGTCGACCGGCGGGCACCTGCTCACGTTCACCCATGATCGCGCAGGCCGGGAACGCAGCCGTCACCTGGACGGCCTCGCCACTCTCACGCGGACCTGGGACGCCGGCGGGCGGAGGACCTCGGACGCCGTGACCGGGAGCGACGGCCTGTCCCTCCTGTCCCGTCACTACGACTACCGTGCGGACGGCAGTCCCGTGCGCATCTCGGACGCCCACGAGGGGAGCCGTGCCTTCTCGTTCGACGAGATGGGCCGGGTGGTCACCGTCGCGACTCCGGACGGTGAGGAGTCCTACGGCTATGACGCAGCCGGCAACCAGAGCGCCGCACACTGGCCGTCCGGCGGGACGGAGACACAGGGCGCACGGCAGTACACCGGCAGCCTGCTGACCCGGGCCGGGCGGACGGAGTTCCGGTACGACGGTGCGGGGCGGGTCGTGGCACGTGAGCGTGCCGCGATGTCGAAGGAGCGGGGCGCCTGGCGCTATGTGTGGAACGCCGAGGACCAGTTGGTCAGCGCGACGACGCCGGACGGCACGGTGTGGCGTTACGCCTACGACCCCTTCGGCCGGCGTACGGCGAAGAAACGCCTCGCCGACGACGGCGCCGTGGCGGAGCGGACGGACTTCACCTGGCACCGCTTCACCCTGGTCGAGCAGGAGACGACCCGCGACGGCGGCTCCCACGTCCTCACCTGGGACCACCAGGGGCTGGAACCGATCACCCAGACGGCTCGCAGCACCCATGGCCCGGGCGTCGAGCAGGATTTCCGTGCGGTGGTGACCGACCTCGTCGGCATGCCGACACACCTGCTCGGCGCGGGGGCGGACGTCACTCGCGCGGTGAGCACCAACCTGTGGGGCAGCGAGACGGCGCCCGCCACCGCGCACACGCCGCTCCGCTTCCCCGGCCAGTACGCCGACGAGGAGACCGGCTGGCACTACAACCTCTACCGCCACTACGACCCGGACACCGCGCGCTACACCAGCCCCGACCCCCTGGGGCTCGTGCCCTCACCGAACGCGTTCACCTATGTCGTCAACCCGCTGACGTGGACGGACCCGTTGGGGCTCTCGGCCCACCCGGAGGACGATCTTTACCGTGGCGTCTGGCCGGACCACCCCGACTTCGCCGACGCGGTGAACGGTGACGTCATCCCCACCGGATGGGGGAAGCCGGGGCCGAAGCTGACGCCGGAGGAGCACAATGGCGGTGTGCTGGGACTGAGCGACTATTCCTCCTGGACGACCAGGAGGTCACTGGCCGAGCAGCGGGCCACGGAGAACGGCGTCGTGCTCAGGGTGTCGGCCGACGACTACCCGACGGTCCCGTCGCCGGACTACTTCGACGAGGCCGAAGTACTGATCGAGGGACCGGTGAACGGCGCGGAGCGCTTGCGATGAACCCACAGATCGAGATGTCGTCGGGCGCACTGGCGGACGTGCTCGACTCGTACGCGGCGGGGCACGGGGACGCCGGTCTCGCCGCGTGGAGCGCCGTGCTGCGGGATGCCCCGTCGGTCGTCCGGCGCGGGCATGTCGCCGACACCCGTCACTGGATCGACACCTATCGGCGCCGGTACGAGGCGGCCAGGGCCACCGGATCCGCCCTCGCCGGCGAACTGGGGGAACTGGTCGGCGAACTGACCCGGCACGAGGGCGAGCCGCTCGCGCTCGTCATGCTGAGCGAGGGCGGCCGCGCCTGCTTCCTCTGGCTCACCGTCGAACCCGTCCGTCTCGTCGCCCGCTTCACGGCCGAGGACCGGCGCCGGAGCTGAGCGGCGGGGACGTGGGACGCGACCGCCTCGGCCGGCCCGGGAGTCCTACGCGACGCCCTGGGCGCTCATCGTGTAGCGGACGCTGTCCCCCGCGTACTCGTAGACGGTGACCCACACGAAGTAGCCGTCGGCGAAGTAGTTCGCGTGAACGGACGCGCAGTGGCCGTCGGAGGACGGGTCCCGGAGGGTGACGAACTTCTCGACGCCGGAGGGGCTGGTGCCCTGGACCACGGCCTCGATGCCCCAGCCGTTGGCGGTGTTGTCGCAGACGGTGATCTTCTCCTGTGACGCGTATCCGGCCAGGTCGGCGTCGAAGAACACGGCGCCGCTGCCGTTCCCCGTGTAGAGCCAGCCGACGTTCTGCGGAGCGGCCTGCGCGTTTGCCTGTGTGGCCGTTGCGAGGACGGCAGCAGCCGCCACGCCTGCCACCATGCCGAGCCGGCGTATGGAGCGGGGAACGAGACGCATGGAAAGCCCTCATTTCGTGAACGAGAACCGCGGTGGATGTGACGAGCACGCATCCTAGCCTTGCGGAAGCCGCCGCGTCCTGCGCTCGAATGCGGCAGTCAGGGCGGTATTTGAGGGTGCGTCCCGTCTCTTCGGTGGACCGGGGAGGGAATCGCCGCGGGGGCCGCGTGACACCTTCCCGGGGGCGAAGACGGCCGCGTCGGACGGGTGGTGGGTGCCGTCGGTGTGGCAGTGCTCCGGGGGGAGTTCGTCAGCCGGCCGTTTTGCGACCGCGAGTGGCGTGCGGTCAGGGTGCGTGCCGTGCGTCGATCTCCGCGACGAGCGTCTCGACGCGGGCGCGGATCTCGTCGCGGATGGGGCGGACGGCCTCGACGCCCTGCCCGGCGGGGTCGTCGAGGGGCCAGTCGAGGTACGTCCTCCCGGGGAAGACGGGGCAGGTGTCGCCGCAGCCCATGGTGATGACGTAGTCGGACGCCTCCACCGTCTCGGTGGTGAGCACCTTGGGCTGCTCGGCGGAGATGTCGATGCCGACTTCCCGCATGGCCTCGACGGCGGCGGGGTTGACCTGTCCGGCCGGGAGGGAGCCGGCGGAGCGCGCCTCGACGCGGTCGCCGGCGAGGTGGCTGAGGAAGCCGGCGGCCATCTGGGAGCGGCCGGCGTTGTGGACGCAGACGAACAGCACCGAGGCGGCTGAGGTGGAGGGCATGGCTCTTCCTTCGTGCGGGCGGCACACCGGAGTGGCATTAGCCGCTGCTGATGTGAAAGTATCAGCGCGTGCTGACTTCAGTCGATACTGATCTGATCCGGGCGCTGGCGGACCCGCTGCGGCTGCGGATCGTGACGCTGCTGGCGCACGAGACGCTATGCACCACGCACCTGGTGGAGGAGACCGGCGCGAAGCAGACGAACCTCTCCAACCACCTGCGGGTGCTGCGGGAGGCCGGTGTCGTGGACACCGAGCCGTGCGGCCGGTTCACCTACTACAGGCTGCGGCCCGCCGTTCTGGAAAGCCTGGCCGGGCGGTTCGCGGATCTCGCCGCCACCGCCCGCGCCACCGTGGGCAACGACCGGAAGCGGGCCTGCCCGTGACGACCGCCAGGACCCCGGCCGGCCCCGAGCGGGTCGGATCCCCGGATGCCGACCGGGCCGGGATCGTCGGGAAGCTCTCCACGCTCGACCGGTTCCTGCCCGCCTGGATCATCGTCGCCATGGCCGCCGGCCTGGTCCTCGGCCGGGCGGTGGACGGGCTGGACGAGGTCCTGGCCGGTCTCGAGATCGGCGGTGTCTCCCTGCCGATCGCGGTCGGGCTGCTCGTCATGATGTATCCGGTGCTGGCCAAGGTCCGCTACGACGCGACCAGCCTGCGCGCCGTGACGGGCGACCGCCGGCTCATGGTCTCGTCGCTGCTGATCAACTGGCTGCTCGGACCGGCGGTGATGTTCGCCCTGGCCTGGGTCTTCCTGGCCGATCTCCCGGAGTTCCGCACCGGCCTGATCATCGTCGGCCTCGCGCGCTGCATCGCGATGGTGATCATCTGGAACGACCTCGCCTGCGGCGACCGGGAGGCCGCCGCCGTCCTGGTCGCGCTGAACTCCGTCTTCCAAGTCCTGGCCTTCGGCCTGCTCGGCTGGTTCTACCTCGACCTCCTGCCCGGCTGGCTGAACCTCGGCGAGGGCGAGCACCTGGACATCCCGGCGGGGAGGATCGTCCTGAACGTCGCCGTGTTCCTCGGCGTCCCGCTGGTCGCCGGCTTCGCCACCCGCCGCATCGGCGAACAGCGGCTCGGCCGGGCGAGGTACGAGTCCCGGCTACTGCCCCGGATCGGTCCGTGGGCACTGTACGGACTGCTCTTCACCATCGTGCTGCTCTTCGCCCTCCAGGGGGAAGCCATCACCTCCGGGCCCTGGGACGTCGCCCGGATCGCCCTGCCGCTGCTGGCGTACTTCGCGGTCATGTGGTTCGGCTCCTACACCCTGGGGCGAGTGGCGGGACTGCCGTACGACCGCACCGCGACGCTCGCCTTCACCGCCGCCGGCAACAACTTCGAACTCGCCATCGCCGTCGCGATCGGCACCTTCGGCGTCACCTCGGGCCAGGCCCTGGCCGGGGTCGTCGGCCCGCTCATCGAGGTGCCCGTCCTGGTGGCGCTGGTGTACGTCTCACTCGCCCTGCGCCGGCGGCACGGCGCGGCGGCTCCGGACTGACCCCGGGGGAGGGCCTGCCCGGTGGGAGGCGTCCCGGGTGGCCGCCCAGGAGGCGAGGAGGCGCAGGCCCTCCTCGGACGGCGAGCCCGGCTCGGCCGTGTAGACGGTGAGCGTGAGCCCGGGCGCCGCGGCCATCTCCAGGCCCTCGTAAGCGAGGGAGAGGTCGCCGACGGCGTGGTGGTGGAACCGCTTCACGCCGGTCCCGTGGTGGCGGACGTCGTGGGCGCCCCAGCGGACGCGGAAGGCGTCGCTGCGCGTGGACAGCTCACCGACGAGGTCGTGCAGGTCCCTGTCATGGGGGTTGCGGCCGGCCTCGGTGCGCAGGATGGCGACGCAGATGTCCGCGTCGCGCTCCCAGTCGGGGTGGAAACGGCGCGCCGCCGGGTCGAGGAAGACGAAACGGGCGAGGTTCGGCTGCTCCGGGCGGGCGGCGTAGACCTCGTCGTAGAACGCGCGGGCGAGCCGGTTGACGGCGAGCAGATCCGTACGGCCGTTGCGGACGAACGCCGGCCCGCCGGTGACCGCGTCCAAGGCCCACTGCAGGCTGCGGTGCGGCGTCCACGCCCTGGTGCGGCGGCGGGGACGCGCGAGGGTGTCGGCGCCGCTGGCGGCCTGGGCGAGGTTGAGCAGGTGCGCCCGCTCGGCCTCGTCGAGACGCAGGGCGCGCGCGATGGCCTCAAGGACGGCGGGCGAGACACCGGTGAGGTGGCCGCGCTCCAGCTTGGCGTAGTACTCGACGCTGACGTCGGCCAGGGCGGCGACCTCGCTGCGGCGCAGCCCGGGGACGCGGCGTCTGCCGCCGGCGGGGAGCCCGGCCCGCTCGGGGGTGACCCTGGCCCGCCGCGAGGTCAGGAACTCGCGGACTTCGGCGCGGTTGTCCATGCCCCGACCGTACGTCCTCCGCCCGGCGGGACGGGTGTACTGCCGGTGCACCCCTCAGCAGAGCCGGTCCCGCCCGGCGCGCGGCGGGTTGCCCCGGACACGAGGTGGGCGGAACGGGTGGGCGCGCCGCCGCCCGGCTGCGCCCTGAGCCCTCCGCGCCGGCGCCCGGCCTTCAATGGCCGGGGCCGCGCGGCCCGCCCCGCGGCCGGACACTCTGAGCGAGGAGGAGCAGCCATGCGCGGTGTCGTGATGCACGCCCCCGGTGACGTGCGGGTGGAGGAGCGCGAGGACCCGCGGATCGTCGAGCCGACGGACGCGGTGATCCGTCTGTCGGCGAGCTGCGTCTGCGGATCGGACCTGTGGCCGTACCGGGGGGTCGAGCCGGTGGACGGCCCCACCCCGATGGGGCATGAGTACGTCGGCGTGGTCGAGGAGGTCGGCGCGGACGTGACGACCGTCCGGCCGGGCCAGTTCGTCGTCGGCTCGTTCTGGGCGTCGGACAACACCTGCGAGATCTGCCGGGCCGGGTACCAGAGCGGATGCGTCCACCGGGTGCTCATGGGCACGCTGGGCGCGCAGGCCGAGCGTCTGCGGGTCCCGCTCGCCGACGGCACCCTGATCGCCACCCCCGGCACGCCGCCGGACGACCTGATCCCGAGCCTGCTCGCCGCCTCCGACGTCCTGGGCACCGGCTGGTTCGGCGCGGTCGCCGCGCAGGCCGGTCCCGGCAGGACCGTCGTGGTCGTCGGGGACGGCGCCGTCGGGCTGTGCGCGGTGCTCGCCGCGCGGCAGCTCGGCGCCGGGCGGATCATCGCGATGAGCCGCCACACCGCCCGGCAGGAACTCGCCCGGGAGTTCGGCGCCACCGACATCGTCACCGAACGCGGCGACGAGGGCGTGGCCCGGATCAGGGAACTCACCGGCGGCCTCGGCGCGCACTGCGCGGTCGAGGCCGTCGGCACCGAGCAGTCGATGACACAGGCCATCAGCGCCACGAGGCCGGGCGGGCACGTCGGGTTCGTCGGCGTCGCGCACGGCGTCGCCCTGCCGATGGAGCGGCTGTTCTCCTCGCTCGTCCACCTGCACGGCGGCCCCGCACCGGTACGCCAGTACCTGCCGCATCTGATCGACCTGATCTGGAGCCGCGCGATCGACCCGGGCAAGGTCTTCGATCTTGACCTCCCCCTCGACGGAGCGGCCGAGGCGTACCGGGCCATGGACGAACGCCGCGCCATCAAGGCCCTGCTGCGCGGGTGACCGGCCCGCGCACGTCACGGCGGCGACGGCGGGACACCCGAGCGCTCGGCGCCCGCGGCCGTGAGGCGGACTCAGCCATCCCGCCCGGTCCGGCCGTCGTAGACGAGGAGCCCGTCGTCGTTCAGCCGTACGCCCGGCGTCGGCGGGTGCGGGGTGAGCCGGCCGTCGTGCATGAGGTGCCGGACGGGAACGCCGCGGGCCACGACGGCGAAGTCGGCGATGAGCCGGCGGTGGCAGCGCCACCACACGGACTCGCTGCACATGACGGCGGTCCTGACACCGGCGGCCCGGTCGAGCAGCGTCCCCATCGCGGCGACGAAGTCGGGGGAGCGGGTGTGGGCGGCGTAACCGCGGAAGGAGGCGTTGCGCCAGACGGTGTCGGGCGAGTCGGGGGCCGGTCTGCGGAAGCCGCCGAGAGCCGGCTCCCAGCGGTAGGCGATGCGGTGCTCCGGCAACCGGCGGGCGAGGTGGTCGCGGCCGACCTCCGGGTTGCGGCGGCTGCCCGGCGCGGTGCGGACGTCCACGACGGCGGCGACACCGGCGTCCCGCAGCAGGGCGGCCAGCTCGTCGAGACCCGCCGTGCCGTGCCCGAACGTCACCAGCTCCGACGCGGCATCACCCCTCGCGGCACGGTCGTCCATGCCCCGATTCTGCCGACGGCCCCATCAGGACACCGGAAGCGGCACGCCGCGCGGCCCGCCCGGGGGAGTGCGCCGCCGACGCCCCGCGCACGCGCTACGCCGCCGATCCGCTTCCTCCGCCCTGCCCGGCCCGCGCGGGCGTGAGGCGGTAGAGGGCGGCGCCGTGGGCCGGGAGGTCGATGTGCAGGTGGCGCCCGTCGTGCGGGGTCTCCGTGCGCGACCACAGCTCCCGTACGCCGTCGTCCGGGCGCGCGCCGATCGAGCCGAGGGGGACGGTGACGCGCCGGGGAACGTCCGCCGTCGAGAACACGGCAGCCCAGCGGCACCGCCCGTCCTCCTCCCGGGCCGTCCACAGCACCGTGTCCCCCTCCCGCAGGACCTCGCGGTTGCCCCTGCTGTGCCACAGCACGGCGAGCGCCTCGTCGTTGGTGAGCAGCCCGATCGTCTCCGGCGGGCTGGTGGGCAGGTCGCCACCCATCATCAGCGGGGAGCGGGAGATCAGCCACAGCGTCATCAGGCTCGTCTGCTCGGCCGGGGTCAGGCGGCACAGGCGGTCGTCGCCCCGCTCGGCGCGGATCCCGATACGCCCGAGGGGCAGCATGTCGGCGTCCGCCCACCCGTTGTGGCCCTGCCACGGTGCCCACCGGGCCATGCGGGCGAACTGCGCCTCGACATCCTCCCAGCGGTCCCACAGGTCGTCGCAGACCCGCCACATGGTGGCGCACTCCCGCAGGTGGTCCAGACGGGCGAGAGACACGTCGGTGCCGGGTGACAGGCTGAGCCGGATCGGCCGCCCGCTGCGCTCGATCGCGCGGGCGTAGGCGGTGATCTCCCGTTCGTGGTAGGGGAACAGCATGTCGTCGGCCTTGACGAAGTCCACGCCCCACTCGGCGAACCGTGCCACCTGCGCGTCGTAGTACGCCTGCGCGCCGGGGTGATCGTGGTCAAGACCGTAGTTGTCCGAGTTCCAGGGGCAGACGGACGTGGTGTCGGCGATCTCGTCGGCGGTCCACGCCGTTCCCGCGACGGGCAGGCCGAGGGCGACGGCCCGGCGCGGGATCCCGCGCATGATGTGGAGACCGAACTGCAGGCCGAGGGCGTGCACGCGCTCGGCGAGCGGCCGGAAGCCCGCCCCGCCGGCCGCCGAGGGGAAACGGTTCGGCGCCGGCGACTGGCGACCGTACTCGTCCAGGACGACCGGCGCGTCGGCGTTGTAACCGTGCGCGCGGGCGGTCGGCTCGTACCACTGGATGTCCACCACCACCGTGTCCCAGCCGTGCGCGAGCAGGTGGTCGTGCATGAAGGCGGCGTTGGCGAGGACGTCCTCCTCGGTCACGGTGGTCCCGTAGCAGTCCCAGGAGTTCCAGCCCATCGGCGGACGCAGGTGCCGGTCCGGTATCGGGCGTGCGGGTCGGGGCATGGGGGCTCGTCCTCACTCTCGCGCGCTCGCGCGGATGTCGGCCCGCGCGGCGGCCCGTTCCGGAGACCGGGCACACGCCGGGCATTGGACGCCGCTCACCTGCGGCTGTCAAGGACGGCGCCGACGGGCCCGCCGATACCATGGGGCCGTCACAGCACTCGGCCGCACGGGACGGGAGGGCGAGCCATCGTCACGATGCAGGACGTCGCCCGGGCGGCCGGCGTCTCGCCGATGACCGTCTCCAACGTCATCAACAACCGCCCCCACGTGCGCGAGAGCACGCGGGCCAAGGTGCTCGACGCGATGGACCGGCTCGGCTACCGCGTGAACGTCGCCGCCCGGAACCTGCGCGCCGGCCGCACGCAGGTCATCGGGCTGGCCGTGCCCGAGGTGGACCGGCCGTACTACGGCGAGCTCGCCGCCCGCATCATCCGGCACGCCCGCGCCGCCGGGTACCAGGTCGTGATCGAGGAGACCGGCGCCGACCGCGAGGGCGAGCTGGAGGCCATCGCCTGGTCGCGCAACAGCATGTACGACGGCCTGATCCTCAGCGCCGTCGGGCTCGGCCCCGCCGACCGCGAACTGCTGCGGGTGGACTTCCCGGTCGTCGTGCTCGGCGAGCGGATCTTCGACGGGCCGGTCGACCACATCGCCATGCCCAACACCGAGGGCACGCGTGCCGCGACGGCGCACCTGATCGACCGGGGGTGCCGCCGGATCGCCATGCTCACGGGCCCCGACCTCACCGGGACGAACGTCTCCTCCCTGCGGCACGCCGGGTACCGGGAGGCGCTGCGCGCGGCGGGCCTGCCCTACGACGCGGGCCTTGTCGTCCCCGTGCCCGAACTCACGCTGGAGTGCGGCGCGGCCGGTGCGCGGCGCCTGGCCGGCGCGGAAGCCGGTGTGGACGGTGTCGTGGCCGTCACGGACACCGTGGCGCTCGGCGCCATGCGCGGCCTGGCGGACGCGGGGCTCCGTGTGCCGGGGGACGTGAGGGTCGTCGGCTTCGACGGCATCACGGTCGGCGCCTACACGCTGCCGTCGCTGTCCACGATCGATCCCGGCACCGACGGGATGGCGGCACGGGCCGTCGGCCTGCTCGTCCGGCGCATCCGCAAGGACGACGGGCTCGGGCAGCCGCGCGACATCATCGGTCCCTTCCGCCTCGTGGAACGGGAATCCACCGCGTAGGACGCCGGCGATCGCGCGTCCCGCGCGAGCGGGATCACGTGCGGAACCCTTGACGCGCAGCAGGCCCGTCAGCTTTTGTATCGATACACATCCGCCTGTGGAGGTCACCGTGTCCAACCCCGCGCGGGGTACCGCGATCATCAATCTCGACATCGAGGGTCCCGTCATCAGCCGTCATCTGTACGGTCACTTCGCCGAGCACCTGGGCCACTGCGTCTACGGCGGGTTCTGGGTCGGCGAGGACTCGGAGACACCGAACGAGGGCGGCATCCGGCTGGACGTGGTGGAGGCGCTGCGGGCGCTCCGGATCCCCAACCTGCGCTGGCCCGGCGGCTGTTTCGCCGACGAGTACCACTGGCGCGACGGCGTCGGCCCGCGCGCCGAGCGGCCCCGCATGGTGAACACCCACTGGGGCAACGTCGAGGAGAACAACCACTTCGGCACCCACGAGTTCATGGCCCTGTGCGAACTGCTCGGCGCCGAGCCGTACATCAGCGGCAACGTCGGCAGCGGCACGGTGCGCGAGATGAGCGAGTGGGTCGAGTACCTCACCCGCGACGGCGACAGCCCGATGGTGCGGCTGCGCAAGGCGAACGGGCGCGAGGAGCCCTGGCGCGTGAAGTACTGGGGGATCGGCAACGAGACCTGGGGCTGCGGCGGCAACATGCGCGCCGAGTACTCCGCCGACCTGGCCCGCCAGTACGCCACCTACTGCCGCGACCACGGCGACAACACGCTCTACCGCATCGCGTCGGGCGCCTCCGACGACGACTACGCGTGGACCGAGACGCTGATGAAGCAGATCAGCTGCTTCGGCTGCGAGGCGACGCCGAAGAACTTCTTCCAGGGCGTCTCCGTGCACTACTACACGCTCTCCGGCCCCTGGGACGCGAAGGGCAGCGCCACCGTCTTCGACACGGACGACTACTACCGGACGATGGCGTCGGCCGCGCGGATCGACCGTGTCCTCGCGGGCCACTCGCGCGTCATGGACGTGTACGACCCGAACCGCACGGTCGGGCTGGTCCTGGACGAGTGGGGCACCTGGTGGGACGTGGAGCCCGGCACCAACCCCGGCTTCCTGTTCCAGCAGAACACCCTGCGCGACGCGCTCGTCGCCGGCCTGCACTTCGACATCTTCCACAAGCACGCCGAACGCCTGCACATGGCGAACATCGCCCAGACCGTCAACGTCCTGCAGGCCATGCTCCTCACCGACGGCGACACCCTGGTCCGTACCCCGACGTACCACGTCTTCGAGATGAACAAGGACCACCAGGACGCCTCGTCCCGCGCGGTCCACCTCACCGGTGACCACCTGCACCGCACCGTCGGTGACACCGAGCTGCGGACCCTGTCCGTCTCCGCCAGCGTCAAGGACGGGCAACTGCTCGTCTCCCTCACCAACCTCGACGCCGACCGGCCGGCCGAGGTCGCCATCGACCTGCGCGGCGGCAGCATCGGCACCCCCACCGCCCGCGTTCTGACCGCCGACCGCATCCAGGACCACAACACCGCCGAGGCCCCCGACACCATCGCCCCCCGCCCCTTCGACGGTGTGACGGCCACCGACCGGGGCATCGCCCTCACCGTCCCGCCGCACGCCTTCCTGACCGTCCGGGCGCCGATCGCCTGATCCCGGACCCGGCGGCCGGGGCGGGAACTCCCGCCCCGGCCGCCGGTGGCACGTCAGCCGACGCGGGTGATGTCGAGGCCGTTGAGGTGCGCGGTCGTGCCGTACACGGCGACATCGAGCCGCCCGTCCGTGACCTCGATGCCGTTGAACGTCTGCGTGGTCACGCCCCGGCCTGCCGAGGCGCCGCCGACCTCCACACCCTCGACGGCGAAGCTGCTCCTGGCCGTCCCCAGCAGGTCGCCGACGTGGACGGTGACCGAGTAGGTGCCGTTCGGGACGTCCGCCAGGAACTCGTACCGGCCGCCGAAGAAGGCGACGAAGTCGCGGTCGAGGTCGCCGAGCGCCGCGCCGCGGTCCCGGTCGATCATGCCGGTGGTGTCGACGAAGCCGTAGCCGGCGCCGTCCGCGTACAGCGTCCCGCGTGTGACCTCGGTGCAGCCGGCGGCGACCGGGGCGCCGGCCGGGCCGAAGTCGAACCGGGCGTCCGGCACCCGGGTGGTGACGGCGAGCGGCTTCGACGGCTTGGAGTCGCCGGCGGCGTTGACCGCGACGACCCGCAGCTCGTACGCCGTTCCCTCGGTGAGTCCCGTGACGTCGGCGAGGGGGATGGTGGAGGTGGTGGCGAGGGTCCACTCGGCGGCCGGGTCTCCGGCGAGCCGCTTCTGCACGCGGTAGATGTCCGCGCCGCGCACCTGCCGCCAGGTCAGCCGCAGGCCGACGTTCGACACGTCGCCTGCCGCGAGCCCGTGGGGCTTGCGCGGGGCGTGCCGGGGCGGCTCCACGTCGACGACCCGGTCGGCCAGCGGGACGTCGAGCCCCGCGACCTCGCCGGCGACGAGGCGGGCCATCTGGATGGCGCCGTACTCCTGGAAGTGGGTGTCGTCCATGGTCCCGGTGGGCCGGTTCGGGTAGACACCGGCCGGGACGTGCAGGAAGACGGACTCCGCCTCCTCGGGGCCGATCGAGTCGAGGTAGGCGCGGCTGGCGGCGGACAGGTCGACGAGCGGGACGTACTCCTCGGCCGCCACCTCGGTCGCGGCCCGGACGTACTCGGGGAAGGAGACGTCGAACAGGCCGGTCGTGGCGTCGAAGGAGCGGCGGGACACGGGCGTGACGATCACGGGGATCGCGCCGCGTTCACGGGCGCCGCCGATGTAGTCGTCGCGGAGGAACTCCTTGTAGTCGGCCGGCGAGGTGTAGCGCTCGGGGATGCCGACCGAGGCGTCGTTGTGGCCGAACTGCACGAACAGGTAGTCGCCCGGTTGGATCTCATCGAGGATGGCGTCGAGCCTGCCCTGCTCCACGAAGGAGCGCGAACTGCGGCCGCCGATGGCGTGGTTGGCGACGGTCACCTCGTCGGAGAAGTAGCGGTCCAGCATCTGGCCCCAGCCGGCCTGGGGCGCCCAGTAGGGGTCGTACGTCTGCACCGTCGAGTCGCCCGCGAGGTACACCGTCACCCCGTCGTCGTCCGCGGCGGCGGCCTGCCCGGGGGCGGCGATGCCGCAGACCGCGGTGATCGCGCCGGCGAGCACGGCGACCGTGCCGGCGAGAAGGCCGCGTCTGCGTCCTCCACCGGTACGGCGTTCGGTTGCGCCCATTCCTGGCTCCTTCTGTGATGCGTCCGGACGGTCGAGCCGCCCCCGCCGTGAGTGAAACGATTCATTCACGGCGGGCGCGGCAGCCCGGAGACAGCGAGGGGTTACGGGACGGAAGGTTCCCAACGCCCGTGCCGTGCCGTCAAGATCCGTGCACACACCTGTCGTACGGTCAGGCCGCCGCCCAACGGCGCGGTTTGTCGGGGTTCCGCATCAACCGGATGAGCTGATCCGGTCGCCCGCGACCTCGAACGCGGACACCGTCACGCCCCGGGCGGGTGCGGCCCACAAAATGCCGGGACTCCCCGCCGGCGGATTGGTACGGTTCGCGGGCTCGCGGTCCGCGAGCCGGCTGAGAGGGGTACGGGCGACCATGCAGGAGTCAGAGGTACGGCGTGCGGTGGCCGCCGCGAAGGCGATCGTCTCCTCGTCCGGCCTGGCCGCCGACGACGCGGTCGTCCTCCACAACTCGAACAAGCTGACGCTGCGTCTGCTGCCCTGCGACATCCTCGCCCGGGTGGCCCCCATGGATCAACAGGTCGCGCAGTTCGAGATCGACCTCGCTCAACGGCTCGCCGCAGCCGGCTGCCCGGTGGCGGCCCTCGATCCGCGGGTGGAGTCGCGCGTCCACGAGCGCGACGGTTTCGCGGTCACGCTGTGGACCTACTACGAGCCCGCCACATCGGACGGGATCCCACCGGCCGCCTACGCCGACGCGCTGGCGCGGCTGCATGCCGGCATGCGCGGGCTCGATGTCCCGGCACCGCACTTCACGGACCGTATCGAGTACGCGCAACGACTCGTGGCCGATCGGGACCGCACACCCGCGCTCGCCGACGCGGACCGGGAGCTGCTGGGCGACACGCTGCGCCGCCTGCGGCAGGTCTTCCGCGAGCGCGGCGGTGATGATCAACTGCTCCACGGCGAGCCGCACCCGGGCAACCTGCTCCCCACGGAGCACGGGCCGCTGTTCATCGATTTCGAGACCTGCTGCCGCGGGCCGGTGGAGTTCGACATCGCCCACGCCCCCGAGGAAGTCGGGTCGTACTGCCCGGACACCGATCCGGACCTGCTGCGTGCGTGCAGGCTCCTCGTGCTGGCGGTCATCACAGTGTGGCGCTGGGACCGGGACGACCAGTTCCCCGACGGGCGCCGCCTCGGTGAGGAGTGGCTCGGCGAGATCCGGGCGGCGCTCGCCGGCGACGGGGCGTAGCCGCCCGGATCAGGCGAACGCGACGAGGACGCGGCTCTCGCCGTACTGCCACACCGTGCTGACCGACCGGAAGCCCGCCTCGCGCAGCAGCCGGACGTGGTCGGCGAGGGACAGGTCGTTCCCCGGCCCGTCCTCCGTCCCGGTGCAGCGCCCGCGCGCCGCGAACGCGTCGGCCAGCTCCGGGTCCCGGGCCGCCTCGCGCCACCAGGACTCCCAGTCCGGTTCGTCCCCCGCCAGCGCCGACGCCATCCGGCGGCTCCCGACGTACGCGGCCAGGTCCGCGCCGCGCGCGTCGTCGTCGGGGAAGTGGTCGGCGTTGACGAGGACGCCGCCGGGCCGCAGCAGCGCGGCGGCCTGGCGGTAGGTCAGGGCGAGCGCGTGCACGGGGAGGCAGTGCAGCGCGGTCGCCGAGAGCACGGCGTCGGGCGCGCGGTCGATGCCGAGCGCGTCGATCCAGCCGGTGCCGCCGAGCTCCGCCTCGACGTACCGGGCGGCGTCCGCGTGGTGGGTGCGGGCCAGCTCCAGGAGCAGCGGATCCCGGTCCACGGCGACGATCCCGGCACGGGGCACGCGCCGCGCGATGCGGGCGGCCAGCGAGCCGGGGCCGCAGCCGAGGTCCACGAGCAGCGGCGCCGGCCGGTCCCGCGTCACGTACTCCACCACGTCGGCGATCACCGAGAAACGCTCTTCGCGGCCGATGGCGTACCGCCGCTGCTGGCGTTCCCAGCGATCGACCCAGTACTCGGCCGTCGCCATGCTCACACCCATCGGAACGCGTCACCTTCCGCCGTCTGCCGAACCGGCGGCCATCCTACATGGTCATGATTTTCAGTTGCTTTTTCAGTCGAGCGCGCGGAGCGCCGTCAGCAGCGTGTCGATCTCCTCGGGAGTGTTGTGGACGTGGAGACTCACCCGCACGGCGCCGTCGGTCTCGTCGGCCCCGGCCCGGCACAGGCTGTCCGCGCGCACCATGCAGCCGTGCGTGTAGAGGATGAAGCCCAGGTCCTGCGGTGGTATGTCGCGGTGGCGGAACGACACGATGCCGCGCCGCCGGGCCGCCGTCCCGTCGGCCGCCAGGCTGAGCTGACAGCCCAGCACCTCGTACTGCGGCAGGCGCCGCAGCCCGTCGGTGAGCCGGGCCGCCAGGGCGACCGTCCAGCGCTCGATCCTGCCCACGTCCGCCGCGGTGAGCCAGTCGAGCGCCGCGCCGAGGCTGACGAGACCGACCGTGTTGGGCGTTCCGCTCCACCCGCCGGGCCGGAACGCGGGGCCGCGCGCCTGGCGCGCCCACACCGCTCCGGTGCCCGGCAGGGCCAGCGCCTTGTGGCCCGAGAACACGACGAAGTCCACGTCCAGGTCGGCCACGGACAGCGGGAGGTGGCCCACGCTCTGCGCCGCGTCGAGACAGATCGGCACCCCGTCCCCCACCACCCGCCGCAGCCGGTCCACCCGCATGTCGCCACCGAGGACGTGGTGCACGTGCGTGGCCGCGACGAACCGGGTGCGCGGGCCGACCATGTCCGCGAGCGCCCGGTGGTCGTAGTCCCCGGACGACTCCTGGTACGGCAGCCCTCTGACGCGGACGTCGATCCCCGCCCGCGCCACCGACCGCTGCGCCTCCAGCCACGGCACGAGGTTGGCCCGGTGATCGGCGTAGGGGACGAGGATCTCGTCGCCGTCGGCGAGCTGCGGGACCAGCCAGTCGAGGGCGACGGCGCGCAGCCCCTCGGACGTACCGCTGACGAAGTGCACCGCCGACCGGTCGGGCGCCGGGTCGCCGAGGAACTCCTTCACGCGGGCACGGGTGCGCTCCACCGCGGCGGTCGTCTCGTTCGCCCAGGGGTAGGTGCCCCGGCCCGCGTTGGCGTTCCGCGTCACCAGGTACTCCTGGACGGCCGCCAGTACGGCGTGCGGCTTCTGGGAGGTCGCCGCGCTGTCCAGGTAGGCCAGGTCCGGATGGTCCGCGATGATCGGGAACTGCGCCCGCAGCGCCCGCTGCCACGGACCGAGGAGCGTCAGATCGTCCGGCTCCATCGCTCAGTCCCGGGTCAGCGGAGCGCCGGCGTCACGCCAGGCGACGACACCCCCGTCGAGGCTGCGCACGTCCGGATGCCCCATGCGCGTGAGCAGGGCTGCGAACCGCGCCGACTTCTCGCCGACCGGGCAGACCAGCAGTACCGACTGCCCCCGCCCGAACGGCAGCCCGCCGTGCACCTGCTGCTCGAACAGCTCGTCGACGATGTTGAGCGACCCCTCGATGTGCAGCGCGGCGAAGGCGTGCGGCCCCCGCAGATCGATGACGAGCGGACGTTCCCGCGCGATCCACTCGCGCGCCCCCGCGACATCGACGCTCCGGACGGCCGCCAGCTCCGCCTCCGTCACGGAGGAGAGCGCGTTGCGGTGGGGCGCCCTGCCCAGCAGTTCGGGACGCCGCTGCCGCACATAGCCGAGGTAGCTCTCCACCCGGTCGCAGGCGATGAACACCGCGGTCCTGTGCTCCCCGTGCTCGCCGGGCTCCGCGTCGTGCTCCCGCAGGTGGCGCACGGCGCCGTGGTACGCCGCGCCGCTCGTCGGGCCGGCCAGCAGCCCGCACCTGCGGTTCAGCACCACCATGCCGTCGATGGCCTCGTCCGCGCTCACCGCCTCGATCGTGTCGTAGGTGTCCGGGTCGAACAGGCCCACCTCGTTCACCTCGTCGATGGTCCTGATGCCCGGGATGAAGTCCGACTTGCCGGCGACGAGACCCACGACCCCGACACCCGGATCGTGCTCCCGCAGCACGCGGGCGACACCCGTGGAGGAACCGGCCGTCCCCACGCACGCGATGAACCAGTCGGGGGAGCGGCCGCCCAGGTCCTTCACGATCTCCGGCCCCGTGCCCGTCGCATGGGCCTCGATGTTCCTCGGGTTGTAGTACTGATCGGTGTGGAGGTAGCTGGTGCCGTCCTCCGACAGGGAGCGGTGGAACTGCGTCAGCGGGTCGTCCGTGTCCGTCGGGTCGAGGCACTCGCTGCGCCCCGGCAGTTCCTCGATCTCCGCGCCGAGCAGGACCAGCAGCTCCCGGATCTCCGGCACCCGCATCCGGTTGGTCACGCTCTTGAACGTCAGCCCGTGCATCCCGGCGAGCACGGCGAGGGCCTTGGCCGTGTTGCCGCTGGACAGCTCCACGACCTGCTCGCCCGCCGCCGTCGCGGCGTCGAGCCTCGGCCGCAGCATGCCCCACGCCGCGCGGTCCTTCACGGAACCGAAGGGGTTCAGCATCTCCAGCTTCGCGTACAGATCGATGCCGCGCAGGCCGTGCACGGCCGGATCGATGCGTACCAGCGGGGTGTTGCCGATCGCCTCGGTGATGTCGTCGTACCTCATGCCTCTCCGCTCATGTAAGTGCTCGGCCAGTACCGCTCGTCCAGGGACCACCACCACGAGCCGGCCCGCCGGCCCGCCGCCACCGTGCGCGCCCTGGGCTGCATCTGCGCCCGGTGCGCGTGGAAGTCCATGCAGTAACCGGCGGTGTTGGGGAAGGCGAGCACGTCTCCACGGACCGGCAGGGCGGGGAGGAAGACCATGCGACGGGTCACCAGGTCCGCTTCGAGGCACAGATTCCCCACCAGGTAGACCCCGACCGGGGCACGGCCCTCCTCACCCCCCTCCCGCCGGTCGTCCCGGGGAACGATGACAGGATCCGCCAGTACGCCGTGTTCCTCCAGGGTGACATCTCCGGCGTTCATCCCGAGCCGTACCAGATGCGAGCCGTCGTCCAGGGGGCGCACGTCCAGCACCCTGGCGAGGGAGACGCCGCACTGGTCCACCAGCGCGCGCCCCGGCTCGACATGGAGGTCGTAGAGATGTTCGAGCAGCAGATCGGCCAGTGTGCGATCGAGCGTGGGCGCCCGCGTGGTCAGCAGCTCGTCGAGATAGGCGGGCCCGGCGACGGACCTGTGCGCCGGGTAGAGGGTGAGCTGCCCCCGTACGGTGCCGCCCTCGTTCCGGAGGCCGTAGCCGTGGCCGCGCCAGGTCAGCGGGGGGCGGCGGCCCAGTACGGCGCGGGTGAGTTCGGTGGTGTAGCGCTCCCACTGCTCGCCGTCGGCCAGGTAACGGGCGCCGTAGCCGCCGCCGATGTCGATGGCGCGCGGATCGAGCCCGCGCCGCCGCGCCTCGTCCATGACGAGGACGCAGCCCTCCAGGGCGAGTGCCTTCTCGTCGATGCCGGTCGTGTCGAGGTGGTAGGCCACCCCGGACAGCTCCACTGCGTCCCGGTGCCGTTCGGCCAGGTCGAGCAGTGCTCCCACCGCGCCGACCGGGGTGCCGAACCTCGTGCGGCGCGACAGCACCCGGACGCCTTCGGCCTCGAAGCCGGACAGGCGCAGCAGCACCCGGACGCAGGGGAGCGCGTGGGCGCGTACCAGGCGTATGAGATCGGTCAGTTCGGCGTGCGAGTCGACGCTGACCGTCACTCCGGCGCGGGCGGCCAGCCACAGGAAGTCCGGGTCCTTCGGACCGGTGGCCAGGACCCGTTCGGGCGTGAACCCCGAGCCGAGCGAGTGCCCCAGCTCGTCGAGCGAGGCCGCGTCGAGCCCGGCGTCGGTGGCGGCGAGACGCCGTACGAGGGCGCTGGAACGGTTCGCCTTGTGGGCGAAGTAGACCTGGCCGCCGAGGTGGTGACGCCGGTAGACCGCGCGGAACGCGGCGACGTTGTCGGCGATCACGTCGGGCAGCACGACGTTGAGGGGAGAACCGAGCGCGTCCACGAGCGAGTGCAGCAGGGCCGGGGAGGCGAGTAAGCCGCGCAGCGGTTCCTCCACCCGTGGCTCCAGGTACAGGGGCGCGTCCACCATGATCATTCCCTCCCCGGCGCGGGCCGCTCCGTCCCGCGGCCTCCTGACCCGCCCTTGAGCGGCCCTGATAATCATTTTCCAATCCGGCGGAGTTTACGCACGCTCTTTCGAGCCCCACCAGCCCCACCACCCCCGAGGACCGCGACGCACCGTGCCACCGAACCGGACCGGACCACCGGGCGAGGATGACACCGGATGCACGACGGTGTCTGCACCGCCTCACTCCGGCACGGCCCCCGGGCCGCCGGTCAGCTGCCGAGAACGGCCAGTTCCAGGCGCCGGAGCCGGTCCTGATCGGCGATGAGTTCGTACACGGCGACCGCCCCGTGCGCGACGGTGACGGCGAGGACGAGCCTGAGCCGTCCGTACGGTGCGACCGCGATCCCCACCACGCCGTCGATGAGCACCGGCTCCGCGAGACCCGCGTTCCGCCCGAAGACGGCGATCTCCTCCGCCACGGTCCGCGCGCCGCGCACCTCGGCCGGCCGGTCCGCCGGGATCGCCGAACGGTCCGCCCGCCGCACGACATCGGGCGCCAGCACGGCGAGGATCGCGTCGATGTCGCCAGCCCGCGCCGCCGAGAGGAACGCCTCCACCACGACACGCTGCCGGGCGAGTTCCGCGGCGGGGACGGCGGGCACCCCCCGCACCCTGCGCCGGGCACGGCTCGCGAGCTGTTTCGCCGCCGCGACGGAGCGCTCCACGACCGGGGCGATCTCGTGGAACGGCACGGCGAACATGTCGTGCAGCACGAACGCGACACGCTCGGCGGGACTCAGCCGGTCGAGCACGACCAGGAGAGCGCGGCCCACCTGATCGGCCAGCACCGCCTGCTCCTCCGGAACGCTCTCCGCGGCCGGGGCGCCGATCCCGTCCGGCACGGGATGGCCCGCCGGATCCTCCCGCCGCGCCGCCCGCGCACGCAGCATGTCGAGACAGATGCGGGAGACCGTCGTCGTGAGCCAACCGGCCGGATTGCGTACGGCGTCGCCCTCGGTACGCGCCAGCCGCAGCCAGGCTTCCTGGACGGCGTCCTCCGCCTCGCTGTGCGAACCGAGCATGCGCTGCGCGATCGCCCGCAGGCGGTTCCGGTGCGCCTCGAAACCTTCCACGAGGTCGTGATGCGTGCCCACCGGTCACCCTTTCCCTTCGCCGGCCGTCACCACGGTAGAGGGCACCGACGCCCAGGTGGGCGGCGGGGCCGGAGCCGATACGGAGGGAGCTGTCATGGACGTCTACGAAGCGGTCGCGAGCCGGCGGGCGGTGCGCCGGTTCAGCGGGGAACCGGTTTCCCGGAGCACGCTGCGACGCGTGCTGTCCGCCGCGACCCGCTCACCGTCCGGGGCGAATCTCCAGCCCTGGCACGTCCGTGTGCTGACCGGAGCGCCGCTGGCGGATCTGAAGGAACGCACCGCTGCACGGGTGGCGGCGGGTGACCCGGGGGACGAGAGGGAGTACCGGATGTACCCGCCGGAGCTGGCGGCCCCGTACCGCGCACGCCGGGACGCCGCGGCCGAGCAGCGCTACGCCGCCCTCGGCATCGCGCGCGAGGACCGGCGGTCGCGTGCGGACGCCGTGGCGGCGAACTGGGACTGCTTCGGTGCGCCCGCCGCCCTGTTCTGCTACATCGACCGCGCCATGGGACCGGCCCAATGGGCCGACGTCGGTATGTACCTGCAGACCGTCATGCTCCTGCTTCGCGCCGAAGGGCTGCACAGTTGCCCGCAGATGGCGTGGTCGGTGTACCACCGGACCGTCGCCGCGGTCGTGGCACCTCCGCCGGAACTCCTGCTGTTCTGCGGCGTCTCCATCGGATTCGAGGACCCGGCCGCACATGGCGCCCCCATCGGCCGGGCACCGTTCGCCGAGACGGTCGCGTTCATCGACGGCCGGTCGACAGCGGGCGCGGACCCGGCGGCCCGGCCCGGCCCGGAGTGACGCCGGGGAATCGGAAGTGCTGGTCCGCAACGGAATCGAGGCGACACCATGGACCCCACCGGCATCGAGCTGACCCTCGGCGGGCGTGCCGTCCGGTACTTCCCGGGCGGCGCCGCGTTCGAGCCGCCCGAGGACGTCCGGTACCTCGACCCGGTGGAGGACGGGCTCCTTGAGCGGAACCCCAGGGTCCGCCGCATCCTCTTCACGCCCTTCCCGGCGCTGCCGCCCGTCGTGCTGTACCTGCACTGGAGCGACGGCGGCGGACTGCCGGAGCTGGACGCCCGGGTCGTGGCCCGGGAGGCGGGCGACGAGGACTTCGGCGGCGCCGTGACCGGACAGACGGTCACGCGGCGCTGCCGCGCGTGCGCCGCCCGGTTCGCCGTCCTGTACTCGGTGGACTTCCCGGGCTTCCCCGACATGCCCCGCCGCCTGGCGGGGCACCGCCACATCCCGCGCTGCCCCGCCTGCGACGCACGCTGGACGGCGTACGTGCTGGAGGTGATCCGCCGCCTGCCCGACGCGTGAGCGGGGTGCGCACCTCCCGGGTGTTCACCGCGGCGATGTCATCCCGCGGGGCAGAAGACCGTCGCCGCCGCCTGGTCGACGGCAGTTCCGGGGAACTGCATGTTGTCGACGCTGAGCGTGACGGAGATGGCGAACTGGAGGCGTCCGTCCTTCGAGGAGAACGTCGTCGCGGCGAGGCCGGGGGAGCCCCCGGCCGCCGGGCGCAGTGCGGGCGTGCCTCCGCAGACACCCAAGGGAGGCTGCCCGTTCTGTGGGGCCGGGGTTCCGGTGTCGGTTCCCGTGTCGTCGCTGCGGCCCAGCGACATGAGGATTTCCTGAAGTTCCGCGGGCAGGAGCGTGCCGAGGTCGAACGCGCGTTGGAAGGCGCTGACGTCGCGGGCGGTGGAGATCGCTCCCTGGACACCGTAGGTACTGGCGTTCAGCCGGTCCACATCCCGCGGCCGGCCGTTCTCGTCGGGGAAGTAGCCGTGCGCGTGGCAGCCCTTGATGCCGTGCGGTGGGCGGGTGGGCAGATAGGTGCGGGTCATGCCCAGCGGAGAGAAGATCCGCTCGGCGAGCACGTCGGGCAGCGGCTGCCGGGCGGCCCGTTCCATGATCAGACCGAGAAGGACGTAGTTGGTGGTGCTGTAGTGGAACGCGCCCACCTCCGTCTCGCGGGGCACCGTCCGTGCGGCCGCGACCAGTTCGAGCGGCGGGTGGTACGTGTCGAAGTCGAAGGGGTCGAACCAGCCGCTGGGTACGAAGTCCGGGATCCCGGACGTGTGCCGGATCAGCTTGCGCACGGTGATCTCGTCGGCGTGCTCGACCAGGTCGTCGCGGCCCGCTTCGGGCAGCACACGGGCGAGGGGGGCGTCCACGTCGAGCCTGCCCTCGTCGACCAGTTGCAGCGCGGCCGTGGCCACCATGAACTTGGTCTGCGAGGCGAGGCGGTAACGGGAATCGGAGGGGACCGTCCCGCCCCTGCCGCCCAGCAGCCGTGAGCCCGCCGACCCGTGGCCGACGCGTTTCCCGTCGACGTACACCTCGCCGATCGCGCTGACCGCGCCCGCGGTCGCGGCCACGTCCTCCATGGCCTTCTGCACATCGCCGACGACGACGTCGGAGGACGGAGCCGTATCGGTACGGGAGGTGGCGGCGGCGGGCCGGCCCGAGCCGAGTGCCCAGGCGCCGGCCGCCGCGGCGGGCACGATGCCGAACAGGCCGAGGGCTGAACGGCGGGACACTTGCCGATGCGTCAGGGGTTCACGTGTCGTCACGCGGACCATTCTCGGAAGCGGGAGGCGGGCCGCGCGTCTGCCGGAGGACACATCCTCGCCTCTGCCGGAAGTCGTACGCTCCCCGCCGCCCGGGCACTGAGGCATACCTGGTGCTTATACGGCCGGCCGTAGGCTCACGGACTCATGGGAAGACGGTTGTCCGCGGTGTTGCGCGCCTTCGCCCGGTGCCCGCTGGTGAGCGACACGGCGCCGGCGTGCGGGCTCATCGCGGCGTACCTGCTGATCCACGGGCCGACGGGCGGCCGGCCCGAGTCGTACCTGTGGTGGACGGCGACGGCTGTGATGGCGGCGGCCGTCGCGCTGCGCCGGTACCGGCCGGTCGTGATGCTGGTCGTCTGCACGCTCGCGGGTGTCGTCCATCTGGCCCTGGAGGCGCCGACCGTCGTCGACCTCGGCGTGCCGCTCCTGCTGGGTACGGTCGCCGCCCGATGCCGGCGCGGGACGTCGTTGGCGGCGCTGTGCGGTCTGCTGCTGGTCGTGGGCGGGTGGTGCGCGTCCTACGCCGCCCGGGGCCGGCCCGTGCCGGGACTGCCCGTCACGGCGGTCCACATCGACAAGGGACCGGGGCCGCCGTACGCGCCCGCCGACCTGACGCGAGTCGACGAAGGCCAGGCGGTGGGTCCGTGGACCGCGCTGGTGGTGGTCGTCCTCGCCCTGCTCGCCGCGTGGGCGGCCGGTACCGCCGTGCGCGACCGGCTCGCGTATCTGGGCCAGCTCCGCGCGCGGATGGAGGACCTGGAGCACGAGCGCGACCGGCAGGCCGCGCTGGCCGCCATGACCGAACGGGCGCGGATCAGCCGGGAGATGCACGATGTCGTCGCGCACGGCCTGTCCGTCATCGTGCTCCAGGCCCAGGTCGCCGCGGTCTCACTGGACGATCCGCCGCAGGAGGCGCGGGCGGCGCTGGACACCATCGTGACCATCGGCCGTGAGTCCCTGACGGACATGCGCGAGGTGCTGACCGCGGTCGGAGACGCGGAGGACGCGTGGTTCACCCCGCCCCGGCTCGACCAGCTCCCCGCACTGCTCTCCCGGGTGCACCGCGCCGGCACGCGGGCGCGCCTGCGCGTCGAGGGCACCCCCACCGTGCTTCCGTCGTCCGTCGACCTGGCGGCGTACCGCATCGTCCAGGAGGCCCTGACGAACACCATCAAGCACGCCGGGCCGGGGGCGACGGCGGAGGTCCTGGTGGATCACGGCGCGACGGAGGTCCGCATCGAGGTCCGCGACGACGGTGGCGGCGTCACGCGGACCTCTCCCGATGACCGCAAGCGGCACAGCGGGCTGGGTCTGCGCGGCATGCGCGAGCGGGTCGCACTGCTCGGCGGGCACTTCACCGCGGGGCAGGGCGCCGACGGCGGTTTCACCGTCCGGGCCGTCCTGCCTTTGCGTCACCCCGGCCGGACGCCCCCGGAGCGCGTGGCGGCCGGCCGCACCGCAGTATCAGTCGAAGGGCAGACCCTGTGATCCGCATCCTCCTCGCCGACGACGAGGCCCTGATCCGCGCCGGATTCCGGGTGCTCCTGGAACAGGCGGCCGACCTGCGGGTCGTCGGGGAAGCGGCCGACGGCGCGGAAGCGGTCGCCATGACCGCCGCCCTGCGGCCGGACATCGTCCTGATGGACATCCGCATGCCCGGCGTCGACGGCGTGGAGGCCACGCGCCGCATCCGCGCCGATCCCGCCACCGCCGAGACGCGGGTGCTGGTCCTGACCACCTTCGACCTGGACGCCTACGTGTATGCCGCGCTCCAGGCCGGGGCGAGCGGCTTCCTCCTCAAGGACACCCTGGCTCCCGACCTGCTCGCCGCGGTCCGCGTCATCGACCGCGGCGACGCGGTCACGGCGCCGAGCGTCACCCGCCGCCTCCTCGAACGGTACGTCGAGACCGCTCCCTCGCCGGCGCTCCTCGACAGCGGTACGGGGCACCTCACCGAGCGCGAGCGCGAGGTGCTCGTCCTCATGGCCCGCGGCCTGTCCAACCTCGAGATCGCCGGACGCCTCCACCTGACGGAGGGCACCGTGAAGACGCACGTCAGCCGTGTGCTCGGCAAACTGGGCCTCCGCGACCGCGTCCAGGCCGTCGTGCACGCCTACGAACACGGCCTGGTCCGCCCGGGTCGTTCCCCGTCGAACGAGGCCATGGGAAGCCGGCGCGGTGAGGCGGGAGGCGGTCCCGGTGCCGAACGCGGTCGTGCCGCGGCTCGTGGATGACGTTCGCCTCGAACGCGCCCTCCCGCCCCGTGTGCGGACGCCGGGACCGGGTCAGCCGGCGGCTGGAGCGGCGGCGTACTCCTCGTCCGTGACGGGGGTCAGCCAGTGCACGACGGCGTGGTCGTCGTCGCCCTCGTTGATGGCGAGGTGGACCATGAGCCGGTTCGGCGCGGCGCCGTGCCAGTGCTCCTCATCGGCTTCGAACAGGACGCGGTCGCCGGGCCGGATGACTTCCACCGGACCGCCGCGGCGCTGGCAGAGGCCGACGCCCTCGGTGACGAAGACCGTCTGGCCCAGCGGGTGGCGGTGCCAGTGGGTGCGGGCACCGGGCATGAAGTGGACCAGCGACGCGGTGACCCGCGACGGTGCCGGGGCGGCGGCGACAGGGTCGATGTAGACGTCACCGGTGAACCAGTCGGCGGGTCCCTTGGCGGTGTCGATCGAGCTGCGGGTGATCTGCACGGGCTTGCTCCTAGCGTCGAGACGGACAGGTGTGGCTCAGGGCACGAGAAGGGTCAGACGGAAAACGCCACGTCAACCAGGTAACCCGCACCTGTCCCCGGCAGCGAGACATCATCGAAGGACGTACTGCCAGTACATCCCTTTGGCCCGGTGTCGGTCACCTTCCGCGGCCGGGCCGGGGTGGGTGAGGTCAACCGTCTGCACCGCACCCTCGCCACTCTGTCCGAGTGCCGGTTGCTGGCCGCCGTCACGGGTTCCTCCAACGTGCTGGCCACCTACTGGCTCCGCGACGTCGGCTCGGTCCAGCAGCGCGAGACGGCGGCGTGCGCCCAGCTCCCGAGCCTCGAAGTGACCGACCGCGTCCTGGGTGTGCGGACCGAGAAGGGAATGGGACATCTGCTGGACCACGAGGGGCGGCGGGTGGGGATGTGCTCGATCAGGCCGTGGTGAGCCGGCCCGGCCCTGTGGTGCGCGCCCCCGATCCCGACGTCGCTCACGCGGGTGTGACGCCGCCGACCCGCCGGGTCACCTCCCGCGCGGTCCGTGCCACGTGGTCCGCGATGCGCCCGCGTTCCGCCCCGTCGGCCGCGTCGCCGGGGAACGTGACGGAGACCCCGGCGATCGGGTGGGCACGGTGGTCAAGCACGGGGGCGGCGATGGACGACAGCCCGGGCGTGACCTCCCCCTCCTCCGTCGCGTAGCCCCGGCGCCGGACCTCGGCCAGCAGTCCTCGCAGCGCCGTCAGCGAGGAAGGGCCGACGCCGTGCCGGACGATGAACGCCGACCGGTCGGGAAAGACCGCCCGCACCTGCGCGGGACGCAGCAGCGCGAGCACCGCCCGACCGCTGGCGGTCAGATGGGCCGGCAGCCGCACCCCGACCTCGCTGACCAGCGGCGCCCGGCCCGGCGCGCGTTCCTCGATGACGTAGATGACCTCGCGGCCGTGCAGTACGGCGAGGTTGGCGTTGTGCCCCGTCCGGTCGACGAGCGCGGCCAGCGGCGCCCGCGCCAGGCGCTGAAGAGGGGCCTGGCGCTGATAGCCGGAGGCCAGTTCGAAGGCGCTGACACCGAGTCCGTAGCGCTGCTCCTCCGGCAGGTGGACCACGAAGCCCTCCGCCGTCAGGGTGTCGAGCAGGTGGTACGTCGTCGAACGGGGCAGGCCGACGTCGCGGCTGATGGCAGCGGCGGGAACGGGAGCCGCCTGGCGCGCGAGGTAGCGCAGCACGGCGAGCACCTGCCCGGCGGCCGGGACGATACCCATGGGGGTGAGCGTAGACCAGCCGGGGAACCGTCCGGGGAGCCGGGCAGGCCGGAGTGTCTGGTATCCCAGACGCCGGGATGTCTGAGATACCAGACAGAAACCATGGGTCACCCCTCGCGGACGCGGTTGGCCTGCGGCTTGATAGGTACATGAACGTCGTAGTTGGTGTCGGTGCTCTTGCCGCCGACGATGTCGTGTCCGTCGCCCGCCTCGGAACCCCGGTGGTCCTGGCCCCCGAAGCAGTGAAGGAGATCGCCCGCAGCCGGGAGGTCGTTCAGACCCTCGCCGACGACGCCAAGCCTCACTACGGCGTCTCCACCGGTTTCGGTGCGCTGGCCACACGCCACATCCCCACCGAGCTGCGCGCCCAGCTCCAGCGCAGCCTGGTGCGCTCGCACGCGGCGGGCTCGGGGCCCGAGGTCGAGCGCGAGGTCGTCCGCGCGCTGATGCTGCTGCGACTGTCCACGCTCGCCACCGGCCGCACCGGCGTACGGACCGAGACCGCCGAGGCGTACGCCGCGCTGCTCAACGCCGGGATCACCCCGGTCGTGCACGAATACGGCTCGCTCGGCTGCTCCGGCGACCTCGCCCCCCTCGCGCACTGCGCGCTCGCCGTCATGGGCGAGGGCGTGGTCCGCACCGCCGACGGCGTGCGCAGGCCGGCGGACGAGGCGCTCGCCCGCGCGGGCATCACTCCGGTCGTCCTGGAGGAGAAGGAGGGCCTCGCCCTCATCAACGGCACCGACGGCATGCTCGGCATGCTGGCGCTGGCCGCCCACGACCTGCGGCGCCTCCTCCGTACGGCCGACATCGCCGCCGCGATGAGCGTCGAGGGCCAGCTCGGCACCGACGCGGTCTTCGCCGCCGACCTCCAGGCCCTGCGCCCGCACCCGGGCCAGGCCGACAGCGCCGCGAACCTGCGGACGCTGCTCACCGGCTCCGCGATCGTGGCCAGCCACACGGGTCCGGAGTGCACGTACGTGCAGGACGCCTACTCGCTCCGCTGCACGCCCCAGGTCCACGGCACCGCCCGTGACACCCTCTCCCACGCCGAGCTGGTGGCCTCCCGCGAGCTGGCCTCCGCCATCGACAACCCGGTCGTCACCGCTGACGGCCGGGTGGAGAGCAACGGCAACTTCCACGGCGCCCCGGTCGCCGCCGTGCTCGACTTTCTCGCCATCTCGGTCGCCGACGTCGCCTCGATCTCCGAGCGCCGCACGGACCGCTTCCTCGACCCGGCCCGCAACCGCGGTCTCAACGCCTTCCTCGCCGACGACCCCGGCGTGGACTCCGGCCACATGATCGCGCAGTACACCCAGGCCGCGATCGTCTCCGAGCTCAAGCGGCTCGCCGTGCCGGCCTCCACCGACTCGATCCCCTCCAGCGCCATGCAGGAGGACCACGTCTCCATGGGCTGGTCCGCCGCCCGCAAGCTGCGCCGCGCCCTCGACGGTCTCGGCCGCGTCGTCGCCGTGGAGCTGTGCACCGCCGCTCGCGCCCTCGACCTGCGCGCGCCGCTCGCGCCCTCGCCCGCCACCGCGGCGGTGCGCGACGGCCTGCGCGAGACCGTGGACGGCCCCGGCACCGACCGCTGGCTCGCCCCCGAGATCGAGGCAGCCGTCCAGTACGTCGCCTCCGGCCGCGCCCTGGCCGCCGCGGAGTCGGTCACCGGCCCGCTGCTCTGACCCCGCCGCCCCTCCCGGTCGACGGCCGGCTCCCCGCACTACCAGGAGTGATCGCATGGACGCGCACCACCCATCCAGCATCCTTGTCACGGGCATCGGCTCGCTGGTCACCAACGACCCCGCCCTCGGGAAGGGACCGCTCGGACTGCTCACCGATGCCGCGCTCCTCGTCGAGGGTTCGCGGATCGCCTGGGCCGGCCCCGCCGACCGGGCACCGGCGGCCGACGAGCGGGTGGACGCCGGCGGCCGCGCCGTCATCCCCGGCTTCGTCGACTCCCACTCCCACCTGGTCTTCGCCGGGGACCGCACGGACGAGTTCAACGCCCGGATGTCGGGACGTCCCTACACCGCCGGCGGCATCCGGACCACGATGGAGGCGACCCGGGCGGCGGACGCCGACACCTTGCACGCGACGGTGCGCCGCCATGTACGCGAGGCGCTGCGGCAGGGCACCACCACGATGGAGACCAAGTCGGGTTACGGCCTGACGGTCGCGGACGAGGAACGTGCCGTGCGCATCGCCGCGGCGCACACCGACGAGGTCACCTACCTCGGCGCCCACCTGGTGCCGCCGGAGTTCGCGGACGACCCGGCCGGTTACGTCGACCTCGTCACCGGCCCCATGCTGGACGCGTGCGCGCCGCACGCCCGCTGGGCCGACGTCTTCTGCGAGGAGGGCGCCTTCGACGGCGACCAGGCGCGGGCGGTCCTCACCGCCGCGGCGTCCCGGGGGCTGGTGCCGCGGCTCCACGCCAACCAGCTCTCCCACGGCCCGGGAGTGCAGCTCGCCGTCGAACTCGACGCGGCCTCCGCCGACCACTGCACCTACCTCACCGACGCCGACGTGGACGCCCTCGCGCAGACGAGCACCGTCGCCACCCTGCTGCCGGGATCGGACTTCTCCACCCGCTCCCCCTACCCGGACGCCCGCCGGCTCCTCGACGCGGGCGCCACGGTCGCCCTCTCCCCGAACTGCAACCCCGGCTCCTCGTACACGAGTTCCATGGCGTTCTGCATCGCCCTGGCCGTCCGGGAGATGCGGATGACGCCCGACGAGGCGCTCTGGGCGGCGACCGCCGGAGGCGCGCGCGCCCTGCGCCGCACGGATGTCGGCCGTCTCTCCCCGGGGGCGCGGGCCGACCTCGTCGTCCTGAACGCTCCCTCACACGTGCACCTCGCCTACCGCCCAGGGGTGCCGTTGGTGTCGTCGGTCCGGCGGGCCGGCTCGGCGTGCGCGGGGAACCGTTCCGGTGCATGACGAGCCGCCCTCCGGCGTCGGTGAACTCCGGCCCCGGGGCGGTTGAGATCCGCGACCGGCCACGCTACGACCCGCGCGTGGTGCGGAACTTCTCCGAGGTCGCCTCCACCACGTTCGTCCCCCCCTGCGCCCGGTGCTCGTGCCTGCCCAGGTGGTCAGGGAGGGGTCCCGGCCCGCATGGCCGCACCGGACACCCGTGCGACACACGGATTCGACTTCGGTACCGGCTGCTGAGGGTTCACCGGGGCCGCGCGTCTCCTTCCCGGGCCGGGAAGGAGACGCGTGTTCATCGGTACACAGCGGAACGACGTCGCATGGCACGCCGGCGCGGGACCCGTCAGGTCCGGGTGGTCGCCATTCGGTGGATCAGGCGGGCGCCGGCCCGGGCCGTGCGCTGGTCCACGTCGAACTCCGGGTTCAGCTCGGCGATGTCGCAGACCGCGAGCTTGCCGCTGGCCGCCACCCGGACGCAGACCCGTTCGACGACCTCCATCGGCACCCCGTAGGCGGCCGGCGCGCTGACGCCCGGCGCGACCGCGGCGGGCAGGACGTCGAGGTCGACGCTCAGGTGCACGACGTCGCAGCTCGCCAGGAAATCGTCCACGAAGGCCAGGGCGCGTTCCACGTCCGACGGGCCGCAGTCGGTGTCCGCCAGCCAGCGCACACCGAGCCGGGACGCGGTGGAGAACAGCCGCTGGGTGTTGCTCGGCTGGCTGATGCCCAGCACCCGGTAGTCGAGGCTGCGGCCCCGCCGCTCCTCGCTCCGCGCCATCTGGAGGAAGGGCGTGCCGGAGCTGGGCCGGACGTCGTCGCGCAGGTCGAAATGCGCGTCGAGGTTCAGCACCCCGAGGCGGCCGCCCCCGCGCAGCGCGCGCGTCCGCGCCAGCCCGAGGTAGCTGCCGTACGCCACCTCGTGACCGCCGCCCAGCACCATCACCGGGTGACCGCGGTCCACGAGCGCGGCGACCGCGCGCCCCAGCCGTTCCTGCCCAGCCTCCAGGACGTCGTCACCGTCCCCGGCGACCTCGACGTCCCCGGCGTCCAGCGCCCGCAGCGGTTCCGGCAGCGCCATCGACGCGAGGGCACCGCGCAGCGCCGCCGGTCCGGCCGCGGCGCCCGGCCGGCCCTTGTTGCGGCGGACCCCCTCGTCGCTGCGGAAGCCCACGAAGGCGATCTCGCCCGGCGCCGCCCGCCCGGGATCGAGGTGGACGGCATGGTGCCAGCGCAGGTTCTCGGCGCCGGGACCGTCGTCCCGACCGGCCCATACAGGGGCCGGGACGTCCGTGCGGACCTCCTGCACGGACGGGACGGAGTTCACGCGGCGCCGCCTTCGGTCATCGGGACGCGTACACCGCGCTCCCTGGCGACCGCCGCGGCGTGCTCGTACCCGGCGTCGACGTGCCGGATGACGCCCATGCCGGGGTCGTTGGTCAGGACGCGTTCCAGCTTGCGGGCGGCGAGTTCGGTGCCGTCGGCGATGCAGACCTGGCCGGCGTGGATGGAGCGGCCCATGCCCACACCGCCGCCGTGGTGGATGGAGACCCACGAGGCACCGGAGGACGTGTTGACCAGGGCGTTGAGCAGCGGCCAGTCGGCGACGGCGTCGGAACCGTCGAGCATCGCCTCGGTCTCCCGGTAGGGCGAGGCCACCGAGCCGGAGTCGAGGTGGTCGCGGCCGATGGCGACCGGGGCGGACAACTCGCCGGAGGCGACCATCTCGTTGAAGCGCAGACCGGCACGGTGACGCTCGCCGTAGCCGAGCCAGCAGATGCGGGCGGGCAGGCCCTCGAACGCCACCCGCTCACCAGCCATTTTCAGCCAGCGGTGCAGGTGCTCGTTCTCGGGGAACAGCTCCATGATGGCCTTGTCGGTGGCCTCGATGTCCTTCGGGTCCCCGGACAGGGCGGCCCACCGGAACGGGCCGAGGCCCTCCTCGAACAGCGGCCGGATGTGGGCCGGCACGAAGCCGGGGAAGTCGAACGCCCGCTCGTAGCCGGCCTTGCGGGCCTCGTCACGGATCGAGTTGCCGTAGTCGAAGACCTCGGCGCCGCCGTCGAGGAAGCCGACCATCGCCTCGACCTGCCGGGCCATGGAGGCGCGGGAACGCTCGGTGAAGCCGGCGGGGTCCGTACGGGCCTGCTCGTACCACTCCGCGAGGCTCGTCCCGACGGGCAGGTAGGACAGCGGGTCGTGCGCGCTCGTCTGGTCGGTGACGATGTCGATGGGCGCGCCCCGCTCCAGCAGCTCGGGGAAGACCTCGGCGGCGTTGCCGCACAGGCCGATGGAGAGGGGCGTGCGGGCGTCGCGCGCCTCCACGGCGAGCCGCAGGGCGTGGTCGGGGCCGTCCGCCGCGACGTCCAGGTAGCGGTGGGCGATGCGGCGCTCGATGCGGGTGGGGTCGACGTCCACGCAGATGGCCACGCCGTCGTTCATGGTGACGGCGAGCGGCTGGGCGCCGCCCATGCCGCCGAGACCGGCGGTGAGGGTGATGGTGCCGGCCAGGCTGCCGCCGAACTTCTTGCGGGCGACGGCGCCGAACGTCTCGTAGGTGCCCTGGAGGATGCCCTGACTGCCGATGTAGATCCACGAACCGGCCGTCATCTGGCCGTACATCATCAGCCCGCGGGCCTCCAGCGACCGGAACTCCTCCCAGTTCGCCCAGTCGCCGACGAGGTTGGAATTGGCCAGCAGCACGCGCGGAGCCCACTCGTTGGTCCGCATCACGCCCACCGGCTTGCCGGACTGCACCAGCAGCGTCTCGTCGTCCTTCAGCGTCTTCAGCGTACGGACGATGGCGTCGTACGACGCACGGTTGCGGGCCGCCTTGCCGGTGCCGCCGTACACGACGAGGTCCTCGGGATGCTCGGCGACCTCGGGGTCGAGGTTGTTCATGAGCATCCGCAGGGCGCCTTCCTGCTGCCACCCGAGGCAGTTCAGTTCGGTGCCGCGGGGAGCGCGGACGGTGCCGGGCGTGTCGGGGGGAACTCTGCTCATGTGCGGTCCTTACACGGGGATCGAGTGGTTGCCCTCCCATGACACGCCGATGCTGGACGCTCCTCCAGCGTCGACCGTGCTGTTTCTCGTATCCGAGACACCTCGTGCTTTCGCGGTGCGGCGATCCCACCCGAGTCCCGTTGCGCGGCCCCGGAGTGCTCACCCCGGTCCGGGCACGTGGCCCGAGACGGCCGCGGTGAGACGGGCCGCCGCGTGCCGCAGGGCTTCGCACACCTCGTCGGCGTCGTGCCGGCCGTGGTGGCGGCGCCATGTGGTGCTGATGGCGGCGATGGGCCGCTCATGGTGGTCGAACGCCGCCGCTCCCACCGAACGGAACCCCCGGGTCACCAGCTCGTCCTCCTGCGACCAGCCGCGCGCACGCTCCCCGGCCAGCTCGTCGAGGAGCCCCCTCAGCGTGCGCGGCCCCTTGCCGGTGCGGGTGGTCAGGTCGCCCGGCCGGGGGAAGAGTGCCCGCACCTGCGCCTCGGACGTGTGGGCGAGGATGGCGGGGCCGTTGGCCGTGAGGTGCGCCGGCAGACGGACACCGATGTCGGTGACCAGGGCGATGTCCACGTCGCCCTTCCGGCCGGCGGGCGGGCGTTCCTTGAGCAGGTAGACCGTCTCCGCCCCGTGCAGGATGCCCAGGTGCGTCGTCTGCCCCAGGCGGTTCGCGAGGGTGCGCAGCAGAGGTCGGGCGAGCCGCTCCAGCGGTTCGTGGCGCAGATAGGCGGAGCCCACCTCGAACGACGTGACACCCAGCCCGTACGCCTGTTCCGCGGGCACGTAGGTGACGAAGCCCCGGTCGGCCAGCACGGTGAGGATGTGGTACGCCGAGGAGCGCGGGATGCCCAGGTCACGGGCGAGCGTAGCGGCCTGCACCAGCCCCGGACGCGCGGCCATGTACACCAGCATGTCCAGCGCCCGGCCAACCGCCGGCGACGCGCTCGACGCCCTGCCGGGCGCGACTTCGTGCTCACTCACCGGTCACTCCTCGACTGCTCTGGCCCAGCGTATAGAGCCGTGCCGCCTTGCCCCTGGCCGAGCACCACTTGCCCAAGCGCACCTGGAGGCACCCGGTCGGCCGCCTGTTCGATGGAGCGCCGTGTGCGACGCGCCGTGCGACAGGTGCTTCAGACCGCCAGCGCCACGAGGAAGCGGGAAACCATGGTGTAGGCCGCGATGGCCGTTTCGTCGACTGCGCCTCAGCCGGGTCGCCGCCACCGCGAAGGCCGGGGTCAGGCGGTGGTGCGCAGGTCGAGCATGGCGGACATCGCGGCCACCACCGAGGGCGCCACGGCGTAGTAGACCCAGGTGCCGCGGCGCTCGGAGGTCAGCAGCCCGGCCTCCCGCAGCTTCTTCAGGTGGTGGGAGACGGTGGGCTGGGAGACGCCGACGTCCTGGATGTCGCACACGCACGCCTCGCCGCCCGGGTGGGAGGCGACCTTCGAGAACAGGCGCAGCCGCACCGGGTCGGACAGCGCCTTGAACATCACGGCCATCTTCTCGGCATCCTGCGCCGACAGCTCCCCGGCCGTCAGCGGCGGGCAGCACGGAGCCATCCCGGCTTCCGGTTCGAGTACCGGGAGTTCCACCCTCTTCTGCTTCGACATGCCTCTATGTTGACACCTGTCGATATCGCGTGGCAACCTCCGGATATCGACAGACGTCAAAACAGTGAGAGAGCGCTCATCATGCCGCAGTCCGCCCATCTGCCCGTCGTCGTCATCGGGGCAGGCCCCATCGGGCTTGCCGCCGCCGCCCACCTGACCGGGCGCGGCATCCAACCCCTGGTCCTGGAACGCGGCACGCGTGCCGGCGCGGCAGTGCGCGAATGGGGACACGTGCGGCTGTTCTCCACCTGGGCCGAGCTGGTCGATCCCGCCGCCGAGAAGCTGCTTGCCGCCACCGGCTGGGTACGCCCCGACCCGACCGTCTGCCCGACCGGCGCGCAGTGGGCCGACGACTACCTCCAGCCCCTGGCCGACGCCCTCGGCGACCGTGTCCGCTGGGGCGCCACCGTCACCGGGGTGGCCCGCGCCGGACGGGACCGCGTGGTCGACTCCGGCCGCGACACCCAGCCCTTCACCGTGCACCTCATCACGGCCGACGGCGCCGAAGAGCGGATCACGGTCCGCGCCGTCATCGATGCTTCCGGCACCTACGCGACCCCCAACCCCCTGGGCGCCGACGGCTACCCCGCCGCCGGCGAGCGCGCCCTGTCCGAGCAGGGCAGGATCACCTACCGCGTCCCCGACCTGACGGACGCGCACGTCCGCGCCACATTCGCCGGCCGGCGCACCGCTGTGGTCGGCACCGGCGCCTCCGCCTTCACCACCCTCGCCGGCCTGGCCGGCCTCGCCGAGACCGACCCGGGCACGCACGCGGTGTGGGTACTGCGCCGGGGCATCTCCGGCTCCACCTTCGGCGGCGGCACCGCAGACCAGCTCCCTGCCCGCGGCGCCCTCGGCCTGGCCGCCAAAGCCGCCATCGACGACGGCCACGCCGATGCCATCACCGGATTCCGCACCACCACCGTCGAGCACGACGGCGATCAGTTGCTGCTGGTCGCCGACGACGGCCGCCGCACCGAGCCCGTCGACCACATCATCGTGCTCACCGGCCTGCGCCCCGACCTGACCTTCCTGTCCGAGGTCCGCCTCGGCCTGGACGAACGCCTTTCCGCGCCCGTGCGGCTGGCGCCCCTGATCGACCCCAACGCCCACTCCTGCGGCACCGTCTACCCTCACGGCGCAGCCGAACTCTCCCATCCCGAGAAGGGCCTCTTCCTGGCCGGGATGAAGTCCTACGGCCGCGCCCCCACCTTCCTCGCCATGACCGGCTACGAACAGGTCCGCTCCATCGCCGCCGCCCTCGCCGGGGACACGGAAGCCGCCCAGCGTGTCGAACTCACCCTTCCCGAGACGGGGGTGTGCGGCGGCGCCGGGCTCTTCGACCAGGACTCGGCGGGCGGATGCTGCGCTCCGGCACCGCAACTGATCCAACTCGGCCTCGGCACCCATGCCGCTGTGGACCACGAACCCTCTCCGGGCGGCTGCTGCGGCTCATGACCCGCGCTCCGCCTCAGCAGGGCTGCACACCGGAACACGCAGCCCTGCTACTGCTGGTCCACACCGACCACCTGTCACGGCCGCGATTACGAGGGCAACGCCTGCCGCCCGAACACCGCGAAGCTACGCAAGCAGTCTCACCCGGAACCACCACGAGAGTCGACGCGCCGGGTCGAAGTCACTGGAGCCTCGCCCCGGGCGACTTGGCGCGCGTCACCGAGGATCGGTGAGTGGCAGCCGTCGGGCAGCGAAAAGGCGCCCCTGGGACTCCTGTCCCTGTCAGGGCGCCTGTCGCACCGTCGGGACGGCGGGATTCGACCCCACGACTTTTTGACCCCCAGTCCATCGAGTCCACCCTTTTCCCTCACCAGGACAGAGGTCCCGCACGATGCGCCGTTCGATCAAAGGCAGGTCGTTCACTGGCGCGCACAATCCCTGGTCCCCGTCTGGTCCCCCGCCGCGCAACGGTTCCGGAGGCCGCTGCGTTCTTGCTCGCGTCACCAGTGCGTCGCTGGATCAGCCCCGCCCTCGGCCCTGGTCTCATCAGGGCGAGACACCGTCTGCTCCGACGTCTCGGCGGCGGCCCTCGCCTCGGGCCTTCGCGGAGGACATCCGCAGCACCGTCGACGACTTCCAGGTCTTGCGGGATGCGGCCGGTGTGTCGGACGGCGGGGTTCACCGGGGCCTGCAAGGCCAGGTCAGAACTGCGGGCCGCCGCGAAGCTCGGGTAAGTCCGCAGCGGGCAGGGCAACGAGCGGGCTGCCCACTGGCGCCGCAGTGGCTTCGCGACGTGGATCTTCACGCCGACGGCGACGGGCTGGTACCCGCCGAAGGCGCCGCAGCCGCGGCGCCTCGTGCCGGTCCTGGGGGAACCGTGGCCCGGTGTGCCGGCGCGCGGTCGTGGAGCCGAGGCGCGGCCACCGCGTGCTGGACGCCGATCCGGCATGGGCTGACGCGCCACGGGCTGCGGCACGGCCACCGGACGGTGATGGAGGAGATCGGCACACCGAAGGTGCTGATGGACGAGCGGATGGGGCACATCGACACGTCGGTGTCGGCCGACTACGCGCACGTGACGGACTCGATGAGGGGCGCGCTCGTGCGCGGTCTCACTGAGCTGTGGGAGGCGTCACTCGACGCCCGGCGCGCGATGCACCCGTCGTCTCCGGTCCCGGTCCTCGACGCGCTGCTGCGGACCCGGGCCTGACCCCAGGACCCAGATGGGACCCAGAAGCGTCACTGGACCCAATAAAAGAAGCCCCCTCCTTGCGGAGAGGGCTTCTCACCTGCTCGTTACCCGTCGGGACGGCGGGATTTGAACCCACGACCCCTTGACCCCCAGTCAAGTGCGCTACCAAACTGCGCCACGTCCCGGTGCTTGTCCGGCTCGGGGGTTCGGCCCCTTGCCGTTCGCGCAGCAGAACCATACCGCATTCGTGGGGGTGCTCGCTCAGCCGCTGGTCGCAGGGGTCGGGGGGATCTGGTCGTCGAGTGCCGTGCGCTGCCACCATGCGCGTGTCGTCCGCAGTTCCCGCCACGTCGAGTAGCGGTAGCGGTACACCCTGGCGCGGATGTACGCCGGCGGTGTGTCCGGGAACGGGTTCTTCCGCAGCAGGCGCAGTGTCGCCCGGTCGCCCGCCAGGAGGCGCTGGATCAGGTCGCCCATCCACGCGCGCGGCAGTGACGGGGTCAGCGCCGCGAACCACATCAGCCAGTCCAGGCGCAGGTGGAACGGGGCGAACTGCCGCGGCAGCCGCCGTACATCCCCCGGCTTGCCGTGGAACTCGTACGCCTCCCAGCGCGCGCCCTCGCCCGGGTCCGGGTCGCGGGTGCCTTCCAGGACGATCTCGTGCCGTACGCGCGTGACCGAGCCGAAGGCCCCGTAGGTGTTGACCAGGTGCAGGCCGTTGTACGCGCGGTTCATCGACTGGCGGGACGAGAGCATGTTGCGGACCGGCCAGTAGCTCAGGACGGCCACCAGCGCCGTCACCGCCCACAGCACGACGGTGAACCACACCGGTGCGTCAGGCCGCGCGGGAGGCGGGTCGGGGAGGAGCGGCAGGCGCGCCGGGTGGATGGCCGCGACGGCCAGCAGCATCGTTGCCCAGTTGAGCCACGCGAAGTTCCCCGAGAGGACGAGCCAGAGCTGTGTCACGACGACCACGACCGCCGCCCACGACGCGATCGGCTGGGGGAGCAGCAGGCCGAACGGGACGAGGAGCTGGCTCACGTGGTTCGCCGCCGCCTCCACGCGGTGCAGCGGCCCGGGCAGCCGGTGGAAGAACCAGCTCAGCGGTCCTGGCATCGGCTGCGTCTCGTGGTGGTACGAGAGGCACGTCAGCCTCCGCCAGCAGTGGTCGCCGCGCCACTTGATCAGGCCGGCGCCCAGTTCGACGCGGAACGCCAGCCAGATCATCAGGTAGAGGCCGAACGTCGGCGGCGCGATCGTGTCGTTGCCGAGGAAGATCGCGAGGAACCCCGCCTCCAGCAGCAGTGACTCCCAGCCGAACGCGTACCAGATGCCGCCGATGTTCACGATGGACAGGTACAGCGCCCACGGCACGGCCCACAGCAGCATCGACGTCCAGAGCGGTACGACGTCCCCCAGCCCGGCCGCGAGGGCCAGTGAGAAGGCGGCGCCCGTCCAGGCCACGACCAGCAGTGAGCGGTCCGTGTACCGCACCACGCGGAACAGGCTCGGCGCCCTGCGGAACGGGACCCGGCGCGCCAGGGCCGGCGCCGGTGTCAGGCCGTGCTCGCCCGCCAGCACCGTGAACTCGCGCGCCGTCGAGAGGAACGCCATCAGGTAGATGACGGCCAGGCCGCGCTGGAGGACGAGCCGGCTGAGCCACGCGTCGGGGGAGGCGATCCAGTCCATGCCCCATCCGTACCACCGGGCGGGGCGCGCAGCCCGCTGAACAGGCGTTGACCGGCCGCGCGGCGGCGACGTAGCTTTCCGGCGGCACTTCAACGAAAGGGCGGAACGTATGCCGCTGACCGACATGCCCCTCGAGGACCTGCGGGACTACCGTCCCGACGTGGCCGCGCCGGACGACTTCGAGGAGTTCTGGACGGGGACCCTCGCCGCGGCGCGCGCCGCCGACGGCGCGCCGGCCGTGTTCCTCCCCGTGACGGACACCCCGCTGGTGACGGTCGACGTGTACGACGTGCGGTTCCCCGGCTGGGGCGGGCACCCGATAGCCGGCTGGCTCGTCCTGCCGCGCGGCGCCACGCAGCCGCTCCCCGCCGTCATCACCTACCTCGGCTACTCCTGCGGCCGCGGCCTGCCGCACGAGCACCTGCTGTGGGCCAGCGCCGGCTACGCCCACTTCGTCGTGGACACCCGCGCGCAGGGCCACGACACGCCCGACCCCGACGGGCGGCCGACGTCCCAGTGGGTCGAGGGCCTGATGACGCAGGGCATAGAGAGCCCCGGCGACCACTACTACCGGCGTGTCATGGCGGACTGCGTGCGGGCCGTGGACGTGCTGCGCGAGCACCCGGCCGTCGACGCGTCGCGGATCGTCGTGTCCGGCGGGAGCCAGGGCGGCGGGCTCGCGCTGGCGACGGCCGGGCTCGTCGGGGACGCGGTGGCCGGCGCGCTGATCGACGTGCCGTTCCTGTGCCACTACCGGCGCGGCGCCGACACGGCGTCGGACGGCCCGTACGTGGAGCTGGTGCGCTATCTCGGCTGGCACAAGCGGGACGACCCCGACCGCCTGTTCCGCACGCTGAACTACTTCGACGGCCAGCACTTCGCCGCCCGCGCGAGCGCGCCGGCGCTGTTCAGCGTCGCGCTGATGGACCCGGTGTGCCCGCCGTCCACCGTGTACGCGGCGTACAACCGGTACGCGGGCGAGAAGGCGATCACCGTCTGGCAGTTCGGGGACCACTCGGGCGGCCGGGCCTCGCAGGCGCGCGAGCAGCTCGACTGGCTCGCGGCGCGCGGGCTGCGGGGCCACGCGGGCGCGTGAGGCGGGCGGGGCGTTCGCGGGGCGTACAGCTCCCGGGAACGCCCCCGTCACCGGGGCGGGGTGTCCGATACGAAGCCTTTACTGTTTAATTGCGAGCGATTCGCAATAACGTTCGGCCTACAGTAGAGGTATCCATGACGGTCAGGACGCTCCGGACCGCGCTCGCCACCGCGACCGCGCTGCTCGCAGCCGCCGCCTGCTCCGCCCCGTCCGACGGGGACGACGAAGGTTCCGCCGGCCAGGACTCGCTGGTCATCGGCATAGCCAACGAGCCCGAAACCCTCAGCCCGCTCCTCGGTTACGGCAAGGACGGCAACTCCAAGATCTTCGACGGCCTCCTGCGCCACGACCAGGACCTCGCGCTCCAGCCCGCTCTCGCGACCGAACTCCCCGAGGTCAGCGACGACGGCCTCACCTACACGTACCGGCTGCGCGAGGACGTGGAGTTCAGCGACGGCACGCCTTTCACGGCCGACGACGTCGTCTTCACCTACGAGACGATCCTCGACGAGGGCACCAACAACCCCTACAAGGACGAGCTCGACGCCCTCGACGGCGTCCACGCCGAGGACGAGCACACCGTCGTCTTCGACCTCGCCTACCCCTACACGCCGTTCGCCGAGCGCACCGTCCTCCCCATCGCGTCCGCCGACGCCGCGGGCGGCCAGGACGTGAACACCGGCCCCTACAACACCGAGCCCGTCGGCACCGGCCCGTACGTCGTCACCGGCTGGACACCCGGCGAGCGCATCAGCCTGCGCGCCAACCCCGACTACTGGGACGGCGCCCCCGAGGTCGAGCGCCTCACCATGGCGATCGTCCCCGACGACGACGTACGCGCGACACGGCTGCGCTCCGGCGACCTCGACGCCGCCGTGCTGCCGCCCGCCCTCGCCGACACGTTCGCGGACGAGGACGGCATGACGACGCTCGCCGCGCAGAGCGCCGACTTCCGCGCCGTCACCCTCCCCACCGGCAACCCCGTCACCGGGGACAACGCCGTCCGCCGCGCCCTCGACGTCGCCGTGAACCGCGAACTCATGGTCGACAGCATCCTCCAGGGCGCGGGACGGCCCGCCTACGGACCGGTGCCGACCACCAGCCCCTGGTTCACCGAGGGCACCGAGCGTGCCTACGACCCCGACGCCGCGCGCGCCATCCTCGACGAGGCCGGCTGGACCGAGGGCGACGACGGCGTCCGCGCCAAGGACGGGCAGCGCGCCGAGTTCACGCTCTGGTACCCGGCCGGCGACCGGCTGCGCCAGGACCACGCCCTCGCCTACGCCACGGACGCCAAGGAGATCGGCGTCGACATCACGGTGGAGTCGGCCTCGTGGGAGGTCATCGACGACCACCTCGCCGAGGACGCCGTCCTCTCCGGCGGCGGCAACCCGGGCGACCCGGACTTCGAGCTGTACGGCCTGCTCCACTCGAGCCTCGCCGGCGACGGCTGGAACAACATGGGCCACTACGACAACCCCGCCGTGGACGAGCAGCTCGACCTGGCCCGCCGCACCGCCGACCAGGACGCCCGCGCCGAGGCGTACGACACGGTGCAGCACGCGCTCGTGGACGACCCCGGCTACACCTTCCTCACCCACATCGACCACGTGTACGTCATGGCCGACCGCTGGGACGGTGTGACGACCCAGCCGGAGCCCCACGACCACGGCCTCGGGCACGGCCCGTGGTGGAACGTCGAGGACTGGCAGGTCCGCGGATGACCGCCGGCCGCCTGCCCTGGGCGGCCATGGCACGGCTGGCCGGCCGCCGCCTGCTGGCGGCCGTGCCGGTGCTCGTCCTGGTGACGCTCGGCATGTTCGCCGTGGCGGCGGCGTCGCCGTTCGACCCCGTACGGCAGTACGTGGGGGACGGCGGCGTCGGCGCCTCGCAGGAGACGCTGGACGCCCTGCGGGAGAACCTCGGCGCGGACGGCAGCTTCGCCGAGCAGTGGTGGGCCTGGTTCAGGTCCGCCGTCACCGGAGACCTGGGCGACTCGCTGTCCCTGCGGCAGCCCGTCGCCCAGGTCATCGGCGAGCGCATCGGCTGGTCGGCGCTGCTGTGCTCCGTGGCGTTCGTCGTGTCGGTGCTGCTCGGCACCGCGCTCGGGGTGGCCGCCGCCCGCCGCCCCGGCCGCATGCTCGACCGGGTGGTCAGCTCGCTCGCGTACGCCCTGCAGGCGGCGCCCGCGTTCTGGCTCGCGCTGCTCGCGATGTGGCTGTTCGCCCTGCGGCTCGACGTCCTGCCGGCGGGCGGCCTCACCGACGCCGGCAGCGACACCGTCACGGCGGGCGGTGTCCTGAGCCACCTCGTGCTGCCCGCAGCCGTCCTGTCCGTCTCGCAACTGCCGTGGTTCATCCTGTACGTCCGCCAGGGCGTGTCGGACGCCATGCGCGAGGACCCGGTGCGGGGCGCGCGGTCCCGCGGGCTGAGCGAACGGACCGTCCTCCTCGGGCACGCCCTCCGCTCCGGCCTGCTGCCCGTGCTGACCCTGGTCGGCACCCGTGTGCCGGAACTCATCACGGGCGCCCTGCTGGTGGAGACCGTCTTCAGCTGGCCCGGTATCGCCTTGGCCATCGTGCGGGCCGCCACGTCCGCCGACTTCCCGCTGCTGGCGTCGCTCACCGTGCTCTCCGCCCTCGCCGTCCTCGCCGGCAACCTGCTGGCGGACCTGCTCTACGGCCTCGCGGACCCCCGCGTCAGCCACGACGAGATGTGAATCCCATGGCCATCACCACCGAAGCCCCCTGGCACACACCGACCGCGGCGCGGCGCGGGACCCGGACCGTGCGGGTCACGGTCTCCGCCGTCCTGGTGGCGGCCGCCGTGGCCGCCGTCGTGCTCGTACCGCTGCTCTTCCCCGTCGACCAGCAGGCCGTCGACCTCACGGCCCGCCTCCTGCCGCCGTCGGGCGAGCACCTCTTCGGTACCGACGACGTGGGCCGCGACCTGCTGCTGCGCAGCGTCTACGGGCTGCGGGTCTCCCTCCTCGTGGGCCTGGTCGCGGCCCTCGTCGCGGCCGTCCTCGGCATCCTCATCGGGTGCGTCGCCGGTGCGGTCGGCGGGCGTACGGACCGGTTCCTGATGCGTCTGGTCGACACCTTCACCGCTGTGCCGCACCTGCTGATGGGCATCTTCATCGTCGCCATGTTCAGGCCCGGTATCTGGCCCGTCGTCGCGTCGGTGGGGCTCACGCACTGGGTGTCCACGGCACGCATCGTCCGCGCTGAGGTGTTGTCGCTGCGGTCGCGCCCGTACATCGACGCCGCCATCTCCGGCGGCGCCGGCCGCCGGCGCGTCGTCCTGCGGCACCTGCTGCCCGCCGTGCTCCCGCAGGCCGGGCTGGCGGCCGTCCTCATGGTGCCGCACGCCCTGTGGCACGAGTCGTCGCTGTCGTTCCTCGGCCTCGGCATCCCCGCGCACCAGGCCAGCCTCGGCACGATGATCAACAGTGCCCGGGGCGCGCTCGCCGCGGGCGACTGGTGGCCGACGCTCTTCCCCGGCCTGTTCATCGTCATACCGACACTCGCCATCGCCGGGCTGGCCGGCGCGTGGCGCGAACGGATCAACCCGCGCCGCCGATCGGAGCTGGTCCTGTGACCCCCCTGCTGTCCGTACGCGGCCTGTCCGTCCGCTTCCGCATGCCGCGCGGCCGCCACATCACCGCCGTCCAGGACGTCTCCTTCGACCTCGCGGCGGGGGAGTGCCTCGCGCTCGTCGGCGAGAGCGGCTGCGGCAAGTCCGTCCTCACGGGCGCCCTCCTCGGGCTCCTGCCGGCCAACGCCCAGCTCCGCGGCAGCGCCGTCCTGGCGGGCACGCGGGCCGGTGAGCCGGAGACCGACCTGCTCACGGCCGGCGAGCGGACCCTCGCCAAGGCGGTGCGCGGCCGGCGCATCGGGCTCGTCCCGCAGAGCCCGGCCGCCCACCTCACCCCCGTCCGCACCGTGCGCTCGCACCTGACCGAGACCGTGCGGGAACTCACCGGCGCGTCCCGGGCCGAGCTGCCCGGCGCGGTGGCGCGCGCCGCCGAGCGTGCCAAGTTCCCCGCCGACCACCTCGACCGCCACCCGCACGAACTGTCGGGCGGGCTCGCCCAGCGCGCGGCCACGGCCCTCGCCCTCGTCGGGGATGCCCCGCTGCTCATCGCCGACGAGCCGACCACCGGACTCGACCGCGACCTCGTCGCGCACACCGTCGCCGCCCTGCGCCGGCACGCGGACGAGGGCCGCGGCCTCCTCGTCATCACGCACGACCTCGCGGCGGCCGAACGGATCGCCGACCGCGTGGCCGTGATGTACGCCGGCCGCATCGTCGAACTCGCGTCCGCCCCCGCGTTCTTCGGCGCCCCCGGGCCGCGCCACCCGTACGCCGCGGGCCTGCTCGACGCACTGCCGGAGCGGGGCTTCACCCCCATCCCCGGCCTGCCGCCCGAACTCGACGCCCTGCCCGCCGGCTGCGCGTTCGCCGCACGCTGCCCCCGCGCGGACGCCGCGTGCGCGGACCTGCCGCCGCTCGCGGACGGCGTCGCCTGCCACCACGTCCAGGAGTCCGCCGATGCTTGAGCTGACCGGCATCACCGCCGGCTACGACCGTGGCGTCCCCGTGGTCAGCGACCGGTCGCTGACCGTGGCGGACGGGGAGGCCGTCGGGCTGCTCGGCCCGAGCGGCTGCGGCAAGTCGACCCTGGCGCGGGTCGCCGCCCTCCTGCACCGCCCGACGGCCGGGACGGTCCGGCTCGGCGGCGAGACGGTGACCGGCTTCCGCCACCGCGCCCCACGCCGCCTGCGCACGGCCGTCGGTGTCGTCTTCCAGCAGCCGCGGCTCGCCGCCGATCCCCGGCTTTCCCTGGGCGACCTGATCGCCGAACCGGCGCGGGCCACCGGCCGGCACCGGGAGCTGGCCGGCCGCGCGGCAAGCCTCGCCGAGGCGGTCGGGCTCGGCGGCGACCTGCTGCGCCGCCGCCCGCACGAGGTCAGCGACGGGCAGCTCCAGCGCGCGTGCCTCGCCCGTGCCCTGCTGCTCCGCCCCAGGCTGCTGATCTGCGACGAGATGACCGCCATGCTGGACGCCTCGACGACGGCCGCGCTCGTCGCCCTCGTGGAGGAGTACCGGGCCGAGCACGGGGCCGCCCTGCTCGCCGTGGGGCACGACCGGGTCCTGCTCACCCGCTGGTGCGACCGGGTGTGTGAATGGGACGACACCGGGAATTCCCGGGAGGCGGCCTTGTTGGCCCGGACGTGAGCGGAGAAGACGGAGAAGTCGCCGGTGTCCTGCGGTCGGTGCGCTGGTCGGTCCTCGACCGTGCCCTGATCCGGCGGGGCAGCACGCCGGCCGGCGTGCTGCGGGAGACCGTCGCCCTGGCGCGGGAGGTGGAGGCCCTCGGGCTGCACCGGTTCTGGGTGGCCGAGCACCATGGTGTGCCGGGCATCGCCGGGTCCGCGCCGACCGTGCTCGCGGCGGCCGTCGCGTCGGCCACGGGGCGCATCCGGGTGGGGACGGGCGGCGTGATGCTGCCGAACCACCGACCGCTCGTCGTGGCGGAACAGTTCGGCGTGCTGGAGTCCCTCTTCCCCGGCCGGATCGACATGGGCCTCGGCCGGTCGGTCGGCTTCGTCGGCGCCGTGCGCGACGCCCTCGGGGCGGGCAGGGAGGAGGCCGAGCGGTTCGGGGAGCTGATCGACGAACTGCTCGGGTACTTCACGGGCGGCGGATCCGTGCGCGCGCTGCCCGCCGAAGGGCTGCGGGTGCCGCCGTTCGTCCTGGCCACGGGCTCGGGCGCGGACATCGCGGCGGCACGGGGGCTGCCGCTCGTGATCGCGCGGATGGCCGACGAGAGCCGGACGCTCGCGGCGATCGACCGCTACCGGGCCGCCTTCGTGCCCGGTGCCCACGGCGAGCGGCCCTACGTCGTCGTCGCGGTGAACGCCGCCGTCGCCGCGAGCGACGAGGAGGCGGCGCTGCGGCAGGTGCCCGAGGCGTGGGCCACGGCGCGGTCGCGGACGCTCGGAGTGTTTCCGCCGCTGGAGCCGCCCGGCGAGATCCTCGCCCGCGCCATGACCGACCGGGAGCGCCGGTACTACGAGGAGGCGCGGGCGGGCGCCCTCCGCGGCGACGAGCGGCGGATGGCCGGGGTCCTCGCCGGTCTCGCCGGCCGCACGGGGGCCGACGAGATCCTCCTCACGCTCTCCGCCTTCGAGCCGCGCGACCGCCTGGACACCGTGCGCCGTGTCGCGCGCGCGGCGGGCCTCACCGCCGCGCGCTGACACTCCGCCAGGGCGTCAGGACGACCCCGCGATGCCGGGGAAGAAGGCGGCGAACGGTTCGGTCGCGTCCGAGATGGCCCGGGCGTACGGCGCGTCGAAGTGCCACACGAGGAACAGCAGGAACGCGATCATCGCGCTGAACAGCCCCGCGAGCGCGAGCTCCCGCGCCGACCGCTGGATCTGCAGCGCGAAGATCATCCCGACGACGACCACCGCGCCGGTGAGGAGGCCGATCCAGACCTCGACCGGCATCGTCGGCTCGGCACTCGACAGCCGGCCGGCCCGCGCCTCGTCCACGGCCGCCGCCTGGTCCACCAGGCCCTGGTACGACTCGACCTCGCGGACCGTCTCCGGCTCGCGACCGGTGACGGTCGCACGCAGCGCGTCGAGCAGGCGGTCGCCCTCCTCGGTGAGCGAGCCCTCGTCGCGCAGCACGGTCCACTCCTCGCCGGTGGCGTGGGAGACGTACGCGTGGATGTCGGCGCGGATGGCGTCGCGCACGTCCGGGGGGAAGACGTCGGCGCGCTCGTCCATCTCGTGGAGGGCCTGGGCCTCCTGACGGACCCACTCCTCGGCCTCGCCGCGGGCCTCCCACACGCCCGCGATGGCGAGGCCGAGGACGATGGCGTAGACGACGCCCAGCATCATCGTCATGTACTCGATGACGTCGGGGGTCTGCGAGGGGTCGTCGTCGGCGCCGGCCCTGCGCTGGCGCAGGACGACGGCGAACAGGACGACGCCGCACGTCGCGACGATGATGACGGTCAGGGCGAGCCAGTCGGACACCGCGGTCTCCTAGTGGGCACGGGAACGGGACGAGGGCGCGCCGCCGCGGGCGCGGGGGCGCAGGGTGGCTGCCGCGAGCACGGCCGGGGCGACGACCAGGAGCGTGCGGCTGACGAGGGATCCCCCGGTGTCGGGGGTCTCGCGCGGTGGCGGGGCGGCGAGCCCGGCGGTGAGCGGCAGTGCCGGTTCGGTGGGCGGCGGTTCGCTCGGCTCGGGTTCGGGCGGGGCGGGCGGCGGCTCGCTCGGCTCCGGCTCCGGTTCCGGCGCGGGCGCCGGCGGGGTGGGCGTCGGCTCGGGAGCGGGCGGCGCGGGGACGGGCTCCGGTGACGGCTCGGCCGGGGGTGTCGGTGATGGCGACGGCGTCGGCTCGGGAGTCGGTGACGGGGTGGGCGAAGGGGTGGGGGAGGGCGTCGGGGTGGGCGAGGGCTCGGGCGGCGGGCACGGTTCGGGCGGCCAGGGCTGCGGTGGCCATGGCCAGTGCCCCCACGGCGGGCAGTGGGCGTGCGCGGGCGTGACGGCGACGTACGCCCCGCCGTCCCACGCGGCGGCCACGACCTCGCAGGTGCAGACCCACGCTCCCCGGCCGTGCCGGTGCTCACCGCCCCGCCCGTCGCCGTCGCCGTCGTGGGCGACCGCGCCCGCCCCGCCGGCACCGGCGGCGAGGAGGAGCGCGCACACGGCCCGGGCGCCGGTGCGGCGCATGCGCTGCCAGTTCTTCACGGGGGAGATGCTGCGGGCCGCCGGCGCGCTGCGGGGCCGGATGGGTGATTATTAGCCCGATGTGATGAAAAGCGCTCCGCCCGCGTGTCGCGGAGGCCGGGGGCGCATGTGCCGCGCCGGGCCGGTCACGAGGGGTCGGCTGCCTGCACGAGGGCGATGTACCGGTCCCAGTCCCACAGCGGACCGGGGTCCGTGTGCGTCGCGCCGGGGACCTCGTTGTGGCCGATGATGTGTGCCCGCGTCACGGGGATGCCGTAGGTCGAGCACAGATGGGCCGTCAGGCGTGCGGAACCCTCGTACAGGGCGTCCGTGAACCACCGCGGCTCGTCCACCCAGCCCTCGTGCTCGATGCCGACGCTGCGGGTGTTGTACGACCAGTTGCCCGCGTGCCAGGCGATGTTCTTCTCCTCCACGCACTGCGCGACCCGGCCGTCGTCCGAGGCGACGACGTAGTGCGACGACACCTCGGCGGACGGGTCGGAGAAGATCGCGAGCGTGTCGGCGAACGTCTCCTGCGCGACGTGGATCACGACGTACTCGATGGGGTAGGCCGCGGGCCGGTTCGCCACCGTGTAGTTGGAGGGGGAGGCGGGGACCCACTCCGACCACGGGTAGTCCAGGGTGCCGACGGGCGCCTCCGCCCCGCCGTCGGCGCGGCCACCGCGCTGGCCGGCCAGCGCGTGCCCGGCCGCCACGGCCAGAGCGGTGCCTGCCGCTGCGGCGGCCGCGCCACCGCGCAGCAGGGCGCGGCGGGACGGGCGGCTGGACGGGACGGAACCGGAGCGCTGGGGCATGGGGACTCCCGGGGGCGTGACGGCCGATCGGCCCATGCTGACGGCCCGGCACACCTGCTGCCAAGGGGGCGTGGCGTTCCGTCATTGGCCCGACCTGTGGGGTGGCGCCCGGCGGCGCGGCCGGACCGTCAGCCCGCGAGCAGGGTGCCGGGCGCGTCCAGGGCGGCCTGTACGGCGGAGCGCGCGGCGCCGATGAGGGGGCCGTCGGGGCCGAGGGGCGACGCGGTGACCGGGACCGGAGTCGTGCGCCCGCCCGCGGCGACGGCGGTGCGGCGGGTCAGTTCGCGCCCGACCGGCGGCAGGAGCCAGGGCGCGAGCCGGGCGAGGCTGCCGCCGATGACGACGCGGCGCGGATCGAGCAGGTTGACGGCGCCGGACAGGGCGATGCCGAGGGCGGTGCCCGCGCGGGTCACGGCCCGCAGCGCGATCCGGTCACCGGCCTCGCAGCGGGCCGTCAGGGCGGCCATCCGGACGCCGGGACCCGGCTCGATGCCCGCCGCCCGCAGGACGGCGTCCTCCCCGGCGTACACCTCCAGGCAGCCGCGCCCGCCGCAGGTGCACGGCGGGCCGTCGGGGCGGACCGGTACGTGGCCGAGTTCGCCGGCGAAGCCGTGGGCGCCGCGCAGGAGCTCGCCGTCGACGACGACGGCGGCGCCGATGCCGATCTCGGCCGAGACGTGGATGAAGCTGTCCCGGTCCGGTATCGGGGGGCCGGACCACAGCTCGGCGAGCGCGCCGAGGCTGGCCTCGTTCTCCACGGTGAGGGGGCCGAGCCCGGGCGGCAGCAGGTCGGCCAGGTCGCTGTCGTGCCAGCCGAGGTTGGGGGCGCGCAGCACGGTCGCGGTGTCCCTGAGCACCAGGCCGGGGACGGCGACGGCGAGGCCGGCCGGACGCAGGTCCGCGCGGGCCGCCCGCTCCACCGCGCCGCGCAGCATGCCGCCGAGCGTGGCGAGGACGGCCGCCGGGTCGCTGCCCTGGTTGCGCGCCTCGTGGTCGGCGCGCACGCGGACGGTGCCGCGCAGGTCCATGACGCAGACGGCCAGGTGGTCGACGCCGATCTCGGCACCGATGCCGCACGGCCCCCGGTCGGACGCGAGGAGCTGTGTGCCGGGCCGCCCGACCGTGCCGGACCTGCCGGGGCCGCGTTCCTGCAGCAGGCCGCCCCGCAGCAGCTCGTCGACGAGGGTGGAGACCGCTGCCCGGGTGAGGCCGATGCGGGCCGCCACGTCGGCACGGGACAGCGGCCCCGCCGCGGCCACGGTGTGCAGGACGCGCGCCAGGTTGTGCTGCCGCATCTCGGCCTGCGCCTTGGGGGCGGATCTCGGGATGGTCACCGTGCGCGCCCTTGTCAGCGGCGCCGCAGGAGCGCGCCGGCGTCCGTGAGGGCGGCGGCCAGGCGTTCGCGGGCGGCGTCGTCCCGTTCGACGGCGGGGAGGTCGGTGCCGGCGGCGGTGTCCCAGCCGCGGGCGACGGCCGCCGCGTCGTGTCCCAGCAGCAGACCGGCCGCCTGGGCCGCGGCGCCGAGGGCGACCAGTTCGTCGGCGCGCGGGATGCGGACGGGGCGCCCCGAGAGGCGGCGGACCGTGTCGCGCCATGCGGTGCCGCGTGCGCCGCCGCCGATGAGCAGGATCGGGGCGTCGGGGGCGGCGTCGTCGTCCAGCACCAGGTCGAGTGCCTGGAGGAGTGCGAAAACGGCGCCGTCGTAGGCGGCCTGGAGGATCTGCCCGCCGGTCGTCGCGTGGGTCAGGCCGTGGAGCAGACCGGTGGCGTACGGCAGGTCGGGGGTGCGTTCGCCGTCGAGGAACGGCAGGACGGTGACCTCGCCGCCCGCCTCCACGGCCTCCCGGTCGCGGCCCAGGAGGGCGGCGAAGCGGTCGACGGCCAGCGTGCAGTTCAGGGTGCAGGCGAGCGGCAGCCAGGCGTCGCCGGCGTCGGCGAAGCCGGCCACGATTCCGCTGGGATCGGCGGGGCGCCGGCGGGAGACGGCGTATACGGTGCCCGAGGTGCCGAGGCTGAGGACGGGCGCGCCGGGGGTGAGGCCGAGACCGAGCGCGCCCGCCATGTTGTCGCCCGTGCCGGCGGCCACCGGGATGCCGGGCGGCAGCGGCAGGCCGGGGCGGACGGTGCCCGCGGCCTCGCCGGCGGGGACGACGCGGGGGAGCAGCGCCGGGTCGAGGCCGACGTGGCCGAGGATCTCCGCGTCGTAGTCCTGGGCGGCCGACGACCACCAGCCGCTGCCGGACGCGTCGCCGCGGTCGGTGGTGCCGCCGGTGACCTCCTGGCCGGTGAGCCGGCCCGTGAGGTAGTCGTGGGGCAGCCGCACCGCGCGGGTGGCGGCCGCGGCCTCCGGTTCGTTCTCGCGCAGCCAGGCCCACTTCGTGACCGTGAACGAGGCGGCCGGCACGCTGCCGGTGCGCTCCGCCCAGGCCGCGGGGCCGCCGAGGTCGGCGAGGAGCCGGTCGCGCTGGGGCGCGGAGCGGGTGTCGTTCCACAACAGGGCGTTGCGGACGGGACGGCCGTCCGCGTCCAGGGTGACCAGGCCGTGCTGCTGCCCGGCCACCGCGACGGCGGCGGCCTGCGCGGCCGCGGGACCGCACTGCTCGACCGCAGCGGTCAGGGCCTGCCACCACTGCTCGGGGTCGCTGTCACGCTCCGGGGTGACGACGTTCGGCGCCGAGCCGCGCGCGACGACCCGGCCGGTGGCGGCGTCGACCACCAGCACCTTGGTGGACTGCGTGGAGCTGTCCACGCCGATGACAAGGGGACCGTCTGGTACGGCCATGTGAGCGTCCTCTCGAAGGCCGGGGGCACGGGGGGTTCCGCGGCGGGCTTACGCATACTAATTTGTAAACGGCCCTGACGAAATAGGCCGCACACTCACGCACTGGGGAGCCGAGGAAACCGCATGTCATACCAGCCCACTCCCGCCGACAAGTTCAGCTTCGGTCTGTGGACCGTCGGCTGGCAGGGCCGTGACCCCTTCGGGGACGCGACCCGCCCGGCCCTCGACCCGGCCGAGTCCGTCACCCGCCTCGCCGAGCTGGGCGCGTGGGGCGTCACCTTCCACGACGACGACCTGATCCCGTTCGGCGCCTCGCAGTCCGAGCGCGAGGGCCACATCAAGCGCTTCCGCCAGGCCCTGGACGCCACCGGCCTCGTCGTGCCCATGGCCACGACGAACCTGTTCACCCACCCGGTGTTCAAGGACGGCGGCTTCACGGCCAACGACCGCGACGTCCGGCGCTACGCCCTGCGCAAGACCATGCGCAACATCGACCTGGCCGCCGAGCTGGGCGCCGAGACGTACGTGGCGTGGGGCGGCCGCGAGGGCGCCGAGAGCGGCGCGGCCAAGGACGTGCGGGCGGCGCTCGACCGTTTCAAGGAGGCGTTCGACCTGCTGGCCGAGTACGTCGTCTCGAAGGGCTACGACCTGCGCTTCGCGCTGGAGCCCAAGCCGAACGAGCCGCGCGGCGACATCCTCCTGCCGACCGTCGGCCACGCCCTGGCCTTCATCGAGAGGCTGGAGCGCCCGGAGATGTTCGGCGTGAACCCGGAGGTCGGCCACGAGCAGATGGCCGGGCTCAACTTCCCCCACGGCATCGCCCAGGCGCTGTGGGCCGGCAAGCTGTTCCACATCGACCTGAACGGCCAGAGCGGCATCAAGTACGACCAGGACCTGCGGTTCGGCGCGGGCGACCTGCGGTCCGCGTTCTGGCTGGTGGACCTGCTGGAGAGCGCCGGCTACGAGGGGCCGCGCCACTTCGACTTCAAGCCCCCGCGCACCGAGGACTTCGACGGCGTGTGGGCCTCGGCCGCCGGCTGCATGCGCAACTACCTGATTTTGAAGGAGCGCGCCGCCGCCTTCCGCGCGGACCCCGCCGTCCAGGAGGCGCTGGCCGCGGCCCGTCTGGACGAGCTGGCCACGCCGACGCTGGCCGAGGGCGAGACGCCGGAGGCGCTGCTGGCGGACCGCAGCGCGTTCGAGGACTTCGACCCGGAGGCCGCCGCCGCACGCGGGATGGCGTTCGAGGCGCTGGACCAGCTCGCCATGGACCACCTGCTGGGCGCTCGCGGCTGACGCCGTCGCCGGGCCACGGCTCCGGTCCCCTCCCCGCGCGGGAAGGGGACCGGAGCCGTCGGTCTCAGCGGGCGTCGCCGGGTGTCCGGCCGCCGGGTCCGGCGCACCACTCCAGCAGGAGGCCGGCGAGATCGTCCGGGCGCTCCTCGTGCGCGTAGTGGCCGATGCCCTCCCACAGCACGGTCCGCGAGTCCGGGTGCGTACGGGTCTCCCGGTCCAGGGCGGCGGCCTCGGCGGACGTGTGCACGGCGAGGGTCGGCCGGGTACGGCGGCGCAGGTACGCGTCGGCTGCCGGGCGGAGCCCGAGCGAGCCGGGCGCGAGGTAGGTGACGTGCCGGTAGCGGTGGAGCACCAGCGGATCGACCGTAGCGATCAGTGCCTCGTGGCGTGCGCGGACGGCGGCCGGACTGCGGTCGTTGAACGCGCGGCCGACCCAGCGCACGGCCCAGGGCGCGCCCTCGCGGAGCAGCGCCTCCTGTTCGGCCGCCATGCGCTGCGCCAGCGAGGGGTCGCCGCCGAAGGACGTCGCGACGGTGACGACGGAACGCACCAGCTCCGGGTGGCCCACACCCAGCGCGGTGGCCACCTGGCCGCCCAGCGAATGGCCGACCGCCACGACCGCTCCCGTGCCGAGGCGGCGCAGCAGGCCGGCCAGTTCGTCCGCCAGCGCGGGCGGCGAGCAGCGGTCGGGGCGATCCGGCGTCCGCCCGTGTCCGGGGAGGTCGACCGCGATGACACGGTGACGCGGTGCGAGGCGGGGGAGGAGAGGCAACCAGTCCTCGGCGTCGCTGCCCCAGCCGTGCACCAGCAGCAGGGGTGCGCCGGCGCCCGGCCCGGGCGGCTCACCGGTGTCGATGGCGTGCGGCGGGACGTGCTCCGGGACGGACATGGGTCTCCTCTCGCGGATCCCGCGTCACCCTAGCGGGCGGAGTGCGCGGCGGATACGGCGCGGGCGGAGGCGACCGCCGGTACTCCGCCGAGCAGGCCCTCCAGGGCGAGCGCGGCGGCGCCGAGACTCACCGGGTTGGCCGGGACACGGCTGAGGACGACCCCGGTGCCGCCCGGTCCGGCACGGGGGAGCGCGTACCGGGCGACGGTTTCCCTCACCGGGTCGAGAAGCGCCGTGCCGAGGGCGCGGGACACCCAGCCGGTGAGGACGACGAGGCCGGGGTCGAGGAGGTTCACCAGGTCCGTGATGGCGCTGCCGAGGAGGCCGGCGGTGTGCGCCACGACATGCCGCGCCCACGGGTCCCCGGCGGCGCACGCCTCGGCGAGCGCCCCGAGGGCCGAGGCCGGGTCACCGGCCCGGACCGGCGCGCTGTCGGGCGCCCTCTCCCGCAGGCTCCGCACGATGCCGGACGCCCCGGCGTACGCCTCGACGCAGCCCAGGCGGCCGCACCGGCAGGGGCGGCCCTCCGGGACGAGCGTCGTGTGCCCCCACTCGCCTGCCCCACCCCCGGCGCCCCGGTAGGGCGTGCCGCCGAGCGCGAGCCCGGCACCGACGCACGTGCCGAGACTGACGACCACGGCGTCGTCCACCTCACGCGCGGCGCCCCACCACAGCTCAGCGACGACGCAGGTCCGCAGCGGGCTGTCGAGGTAGAGCCGGTACGGGACGTGCTCGCGCAGCAGGGCGAGCAGGGGGACGTGGTGCCATCCCCAGGCGGGTGCGTGGACGAGGACGCCGCCGTCCCGCTCCACGGAGCCGGGGACGCCGATGCCCGCGCCCAGCACGCGGACCCGGCCCGCGCGGGCCACCGCGGCGCGCATGACCCGGGCGACCTCCCGCGCCGCCTCGGCCGGGGCGCGGCCGGCGGGACGGTACGGCGCTCTCGCGCGGGCGAGGACGCGCAGCGCGGTGTCGACCACCTCGACGTGCACGTGGGTGTCGGTGAGGTCGACCCCGACCAGTGCGCCGCCGCGCGGGTTCACGGCGACCAGGCCGCGCGGCCGGCCGCCGCCGGAGTCCTCGTGGCCGGCCTCCACCAGCAGGCCGAGGTCGAGCAGTTCCCCGACGAGGGTGGCGACCGTCGCCAGGGAGAGGCCGCTGCCGCGCGCGAGACGCGGACGGGACACGGGGGATTCGGCGATGACCTGCCGCAGGATCCGGTGGCGGTTGGCCGTGCGGATGTCGCGGGAGGTGCGTTTCACCTCAGCCCTCGCCGTCCCGGCCCTTCCTGCGGAACCAGCGGCGTCTTCGGCCCTTGCCCGGGTCGTGCACCCAGCCGGCGGGCGGGGTGTCGGAGCGCCACGGCTGCGGGGCGGGCGCCTCCTTCCGCCACCGCTCGGTGAGCATCCGCGTGCGGGCGGAGGGCTCCTTGACCTCCGCGCCGCGCACGAACCCCTCGTCGAGCACGAGCCCGTCCCAGGGGTCGTCCCCGCTGCCGTCCCACTCGTCACGCCGCGGGTCGTCCCCTCCCGCCGGTGTGCCGTTCATGGGCTCCTCCCCTCCGCCGCCGCGCGGACTTCTGTCACAGAGAGAACGCGGTGCTCCGCCCGCCGGTTCCCGCAGCCGTGCGCGAGGTCACACGGAGCTGTCGGTGTGCTCCCGCGCCCGCTCGCCGCGCGTGGCGTACAGGCTGGTCACGGTCGTCACGGCGAGGACGGCGCAGATTACGCCCAGCGAGAGGGCGGTGCTGATCTCGGGCACGTGCACGCCCGACTCGTGCAGGGCGTGCAGGAAGAGCTTGACGCCGATGAAGCCGAGGATGATCGACAGGCCGTAGGAGAGGTGCACCAGCTTGCGCAGCAGGCCCCCGATGAGGAAGTAGAGCTGGCGCAGGCCCATGAGGGCGAACGCGTTGGCCGTGAAGACGATGTACGGGTCCTCGGTGAGACCGAAGATCGCGGGGATCGAGTCGAGCGCGAAGAGGATGTCGGTGCTGCCGATGGCGAGCATGACGATCAGCATGGGCGTCATGAGGCGGCGCCCGTTCTCCCGGATGGTCATCCGCGTGCCGTGGTACTGGTCGGTGGCGGGGAAGCGCCGCTCGACCATCTTGAGGAAGCGGTTCTCCTCGAACTCCTCGTCCTCCTCGTCGGCGCGGGCCTCCTGGATCAGCTTCCAGGCGGTCCACACGAGGAAGGCGCCGAAGAGGTAGAAGACCCACGAGAACGTCGAGATCAGCGCGGCGCCGGCGGCGATGAAGCACGCCCGCAGCACCAGGGCGATCAGGACGCCCACCATCAGGACGCGCGCCTGGTACTGGGTCGGCACCGAGAACTTCGCCATGATGAGCACGAAGACGAAGAGGTTGTCGACGCTCAGCGACTTCTCGGTGACATAGCCGGCGAAGAACTCGCCCGACGGCTGGCCGCCCGCGAACACGAGCAGTCCGAGGCCGAAGAGGCAGGCCAGGACGATCCACACGATCGTCCAGGTGCCCGCCTCCCGCAGGGAGACCTCGTGGGGCTTTCGCCCGAAGAAGAAGTCGACCGCGATGAAGGCGCTCAGCGCCACCACCGTCAGCACCCACATGGTCAACGACACGTCCACGGTTCCTCCGGTCCTCCGAGGGCAGTCGGCGCGCACCCTGGACGAGGCGACGCGCGATTAATCAGATAGTAAAGTCACGAGCTTCCTTTCTTGAAACTCCCTTGGTGCTTCCTTGGTTCCCCGTTGGGTCATCCTCACCCCGTCCGGTCCGGCCGCAGGACGTACACGCCGCCCGGGCGGGTCCGGCAGGAGAGCACCCCGGCCTCGGGGCGCGTGATCCCCGCCACCGTCCCCTCCGGTCCCTCGACCGTCAGATCGGCGGCCGCCCGGACGCGCAGCGGCCGGCCCAGCCGGGAGACGATCCGCGCCCGCGTCAGCGCACCGCCCGACCAGGCCGCGTCCACCTCGAACCCGCCGCGGGCCAGCAGGCCGCGGACCCGGCCCTCCGGGATCGCGCCGGGCAGCGCGGGCAGCAGGTGCAGCTCACCGGCGTGGCTCTGGAGCAGCCACTCCGTGATGCCCGCCGTCGCGCCGAAATTCCCGTCGATCTGGAACGGCGGATGCAGGTCGAACAGGTTCGGCGCGGTGCGCTCGGGCGTGAGCTGGCGCGACAGCAGGCTGTACGACCGGTCCCCCTCGCCGAGGCGCGCCCAGAAGTTGATCTTCCAGCCCAGTGACCAGCCGGTGCCCGCGTCCCCGCGGCGCTCCAGTGTCGTGCGCGCGGCGGCGAACAGCTCGGGCGTCGCCCGCGTGATCCGCGCGCCCGGATGCAGGGCGTACAGGTGCGACACGTGCCGGTGGTCCTGCTCGGGAGCGTCCGCGTCCCAGTCGTCCTGCCACTCCTGGATCTGGCCGACGGCGCCCACGCGGATCGGGGGAAGCCGGTCCGCCGCCGCGCGCACCCGCGTCCGCAGCTCGTCGTCCACGCCCAGCACGCCCGCCGCGGCGTCCACCGCGGCGAACAGGTCGCGCAGGATCTGGCCGTCCATGGCGGGTCCCGCGGCCAGCGAGCCGCCGTCCCCCGGGTGGTGCGCGTTCTCGGGGGAGAGGGACGGGCACGTCACGAGGTGTCCGGTCCGCGGATCGGTGACCAGCGCGTCGAGGAAGAAGCGCGCGGCGTCGGCGAGGACCGGGTACCGCGCCCGCAGCGCGTCCGTGTCCCCGGTGAAGAGGTGGTGCTCCCACACCGCGAGGGCCAGCCACGCGCCGCCCGTGGGCCACATCCCCCAGAACGCCCCGTCCACCGGCGCCGTCCCGCGCCACAGGTCGGTGTTGTGATGCGCCACCCAGCCGCCGGCGCCGTACATGTCGCGGGCCGTCCGCGCGCCCGAGACGCGGAGGTCGGCGAGCAGCGCGAAGAGCGGCTCCAGGCAGTCCAGGAGATTGGCCGGGCCGGCGGGCCAGTAGTTCATCTCCGTGTTGATGTTGATCGTGTACTTGCAGCCCCACGGCGGGTCGGTGAGGTCGTTCCACAGCCCCTGGAGATTCGCCGGCTGCGTGCCGGGCCGTGAGCAGGAGATCAGCAGGTAGCGGCCGTACTGGAAGCAGAGCGCGGCGAGCTGCGGGTCGCCGCCGTCGGCGAAGGCCGCCACGCGTTCGTCGGTCGGCAGGGCTGCCGCGGCGGTCGCGGGTATCTCCAGATCGGCCCGGCCGAACAGCGCGCCGAAGTCCTCGGTGTGGCGCCGCAGGAGATCCGCGTACGGACGTCCGGCGGCGCGGCCGAGGTCGCCGCCGGCCCGCGCCCCGGGGTCGCCGCTCGCGCCGTCGCGCCAGTCGACGTGACTCGTGCCCGCGGTGATCAGCAGCGTCACGGCGTCGGCGCCCGTCACGGTGAGAACGCCGTCCGCCGAGCGCACGTCCGCTCCGCCGCCCTCGCACACGGCACGGACCAGCGCCGTGAACCGGACCTGACCCGGCACGTCCCCCATGTCGCCGCCCCGTCCGTGCAGGGCGATGGTGTCCGCCGCCGGGGAGGCGGTGCGCTCGGCCAGCGGTCCGTCCAGGGCGGCCGTGAACGAGACCGCGCCCGGGGCGTCGGCCGTCAGCCGCACCACGATCGCCTGGTCCGGCGCGCTGGCGAACACCTCGCGCTGATGGCGTACGCCGGCGTGGGTGAACGCGACGGTGTGCACCGCCCGCGCGAGATCAAGCTCCCGCCGGTAGCCGCCGACGGGTTCCCGGAGGGGGAACGTCAGCCGCAGCGCGCCGACCGTCTGATACGGCGCCTGGCGGACCGGGATTCCCATCAGGTCCCGGTCGACGAGCGCCGCCGCCTCGTCCCACTCCCCGTCGAACACCCGCCGGCGGACCTCGGACAGCGACTCCGCCGCGCGCGGATTGTCGTACCGGTGAGGGCCGCCTGCCCAGACGGTGTCCTCGTTGAGCTGGAGTTCCTCGGCGGCCACGCCGCCGTGCACCATCGCGCCGAGCCGGCCGTTGCCCACCGGCAGGGCCTCCAGCCAGGCGCGGGCGGGGCGCGGGTACCAGAGCCGGTGCGGGGCCGGCGCGAAGGCGTGCGACGTCATGGCGGACGGGCCTCCCGTGGTGGGTGCGGCGGTGATCGCCGACGGTTCGTGATCGGACGTGGGGGAGTGTGTGCGGATCGATCGTGCCACGCCCCCGCACAACAGGACCCCGGGCGGCCGACCCGAACACGCCCGGCGCGTCAGACCGTTGGACCCTCCGGTGACAGCTCGGCCCACACCTCGTGCGCCCGGCCCGCGTCCAGGGGGCGCACGCCCCACATCGCCGCGAGGGAGCACACGAGCAGCAGGCCGCGTCCCGACTCCTCGTCCGATCCCGCAGCACCCGGGACCCGGCCGGGTCCCCGCCCCGCCGCCGACACGGCCACACGCACCAGCGCGCCGCGGAGCCCGACCTCGCACCCGATCGAGGCGCTGCCGGTGTGCCGCAGCGCGTTGGTCACCAGCTCGGACACGACGAGCTGCGCGTTGTCCGAGGTCTCCTCCGGGACGCCCCACACGGCGAGTTGCCGTCGCACACGCCGCCGCGCCTCGGCGGCCGAGGTGTCGAGGGCCGGCAGGCGGAACCGCAGGACCCCGTCGGGACGGGCGGCGCTCTCGCGCCGTTCGAGGGAGGGAGTGCGCGGGGAGGAAGCCACGCCCCCTACTGTGGTCCCGCCCGTCGCATTCCGGCAAGAGTCATCCTGCGAATTCCAGAACTGCTGTTCGCAGTCTGTCCCGTCCGGACACGGCATGGCAGACTCGGCCCGGTCGCCGGCAGGGGGCCGGCACGGGGGAGGAACCGGCGTGACGGGCGGACGGGTGGGCGGCGGGGCGACCGTGCTCCGGGTCGTTCTCGGCAAGCGGCTGCGCGATCTGCGGGAGGCGGCCGGAGTCTCCTTCGACGAGGCGGCCATCGCGCTCGACGTCACCCACGGAACGGTCCGCCGCATCGAGAAGGCCCAGGTCGGACTGAAGATCCCGTACGTCGAGAAGCTCCTGCGCAGCTACGGCGTCACCGCGCAGGAGGACATCGACGCCTTCCTCGCGCTCGTCCGGGAGGCCAACCGGCCCGGCTGGTGGCACGGCTACCGCGACGTGCTGCCGGACTGGCTCGGGACGTTCCTGAGCCTGGAGAGCGAGGCCAGCCAGATCCGCGCGTACGAGCCGTACTGCGTGCCCGCGCTGCTGCAGACGGAGGCCTACGCCGCCGCCGTGCTGCGCGCCGCGCATCCGCAGGTTCCGGCCGCGCGTCTCGAACGGCTCGTGGCCCTGCGGCTCGCGCGGCAGGACGTGCTGACCGGCCCGCATCCGCCGCAGGTGTGGCTCGTGGCCGAGGAGACGGTCCTGCGCCGGCCCGTCGCGCCGCGCGCCGTGCTCCGCGCCCAGCTGGCCCGCCTGGTCGAGGCCGTGGGGCAGCCCTCGGTGCGGCTCCAGATCATGCCGTTCGCGGCCGGGGCGCACCCGGGGATGTACGGGCCGTTCCACCTGTTCCGGTTCCCCGTGGCCGAACTGCCGGACGTGGCCTGCAGCGAGACGGTCACCGGCGGCACGTTCCACGAGACGCCGGGGGAGGTCTCCGCCTTCCGCGAAGCGCTGGACCGGGTGTGCGCGCAGGCCGCGCCCCCGCGCCGCACCGAGGCGGTCCTGGCGGGACTGCGCAAGGAACTCTGACGCGGGAGGCGCGGGCTCAGGCGGCCGGGACGCCGCCGTGGAGGGCGAGGAAGCGGAACGAGAACGTCACCGGCGCCACCGTCAGCACGTACGCGGGCAGCGGCCCCGGTCCGCAGGACTGGCTGCCGATGCCGTGCAGCGCGTGGTCGACATTCACCCAGACGGTGTCGCCGGGCTCCAGGTCGACCGTGTGCTCGGCGGCGTCGAGCTGCTCGCTGGTCCAGCGGCGCGCCGTGAACCAGAACGGGTCGGGAGCCGCGGCGACGCGCACGCCCGTGCCGTCGTCGGCGCGCAGTTCGGCCCAGCGGACGTCGGTGCGGGCGCCGTTCTCCTGCGGCCGGACGTACGGCGTCTGCAGGGCGTCCACGGTCATCGCGTAGCGGCCGAGCACGGACGCGGCACGCGTGTCCGGGTACGCCTCGCCCGGGCCGCCGCCGTACCAGGAGGCCGCTCCGTACGCCGCGGGCAGGCCGAACCGCACACCGACTCTCGGCAGCGGGCACGGCCACACCCCTTGTTCGGGCGCCAGGGTCACGGTGAGGTGCAGTTCGTCGCCGGCCGCGCTCCAGCGGTAGTCGGCGGCGAACCCGAGATCGGTGCCGGCCGGGGCGACGCGGGTGCGGACGGTGAGGCCGTCCCCTTCCTCCGCGACGGCGTCGACGCGGTGCGTCAGCCGGTTGAGGCCGAGCTGACGCCAGGCGATGCCCGCGCGGACCTCCTCGACCCAGGGTGCGCCCAGGTCGTTGTCGGTGGGGGCGCGGAAGAGGTCGACGCGCGGCCCCTCGTGCAGCGTCAGGCCGCCGACGGACAGCAGCGCGCCGGTGCGTGGGTCGAAGACGCCGGGGCCGAGACGGATACCGTCCGCCTCCCGTGCCGGTGCGTGGACCGGGCGGGCCGGCGCCGGGGCGGCGGCGGGGACGTTCGCCTGTCCCCAGGCGACGGTGTGACCGGCGGGCGCCCACGGGGCGTCGGCGGCCAGGGCGGCCGTCACGGTCCACACCGCTTCCGCGTCCTGCCCGCCGCCGGTCACCGGGGCGGGCAGCGCGACGTCGGCCGACTCGCCAGGCGCGAGCACCGGGACGGGCAGCGGCCCGTCCGCGACCGGCGCACCGTCGTCCTCGCGCCGCCAGGTGAAAGCGAGGTGTGAGGTGTCCGCGAAGTCGTGCAGGTTGGTGACGCGGACGGTGCTGGCGGCCGGGTCCGGGACGATGCGGACGGGCTCGATGACCTTCTTGTACTCGATCAGTCCGGGGGACGGGGTGCGGTCGGGGAAGAGGAGGCCGTCGCAGACGAAGTTGCCGTCGTGGATCGGCTCGCCGAAGTCGCCGCCGTAGGCGTGGTAGGTGCGGCCGTCGGGGGTGTGCTTGGTGAGGCCGTGGTCGATCCATTCCCAGACGAAGCCGCCCTGGCAGCGTTCGTGGGTTTCGAACAGGCGTTGGTAGTCGGCGAGGCCGCCGGGGCCGTTGCCCATGGCGTGCGCGTATTCGCACTGGATGAAGGGGAGGGAGCGGCGGTGGGCGTCGAGTTCGGGGTCGTCGAGGGGTTCTTCCTCGTGGCGGCCGATGGCGTCGACTTCGGCGTGCGGGGCGTACATGCGGGAGTAGATGTCGCTGTCGGGGTAGGTGGGGTCGTTCTCGTAGTGGATGGGGCGGGAGGGGTCGCGTTCGCGGATCCAGGCGGCCATGGCGGTGAGGCCGGGGCCTGTGCCGCATTCGTTGCCGAGGGACCAGATGACGACGGAGGGGCGGTTCTTGTCGCGTTCGACCATGCGGCGGGCGCGTTCCACGAGGGCGGGGGTCCAGCGGTCGTCGGCCACCGGATTGCCGCGCCAGCCCTCGAAGGCGGTGAAGCCGTGGGTTTCGAGGTCGGCCTCGTCGATGACGTAGAGGCCGAGTTCGTCGCAGAGGTCGAGGAAGGCGGGGTGGGGTGGGTAGTGGCTGGTGCGGACGGCGTTGATGTTGTGCTGCTTCATGAGCAGGATGTCGTGGCGCATGGTGTCGGGGGTGAGGGTGCGGCCGGTGTCGGGGTGGAATTCGTGGCGGTTGACGCCGCGGAAGAGGATGCGGCGGCCGTTGATCTTGAGGGTTCCGTTGTCGATGGTGATGGTGCGGAAGCCGATGCGCAGGGGGATGGTTTCGCCGGGGGTGGTGAGGTGGCCGGTGTAGAGGTGGGGGGTTTCGGCGGTCCAGGGTTGGACGGGGATGCGGGTGGTGTGGCCGGTGGGGATGTCGATGTCGAGTTCGGGGATGGTGATGCGGCCGGGTTGGTCGGTGTCGATGCGGAGGGTGCCGTGGCCGGTGGTGTGGTCGTAGGTGGCGTGGGTGAAGTAGTCGGTGGGGGAGTGGTGGGGGCGGTGGTGGAGGGTGACGTCGCGGAAGATGCCGGGCATCCACCACATGTCCTGGTCTTCGAGGTAGCTGCCGGCGGACCATTGGTGGACGCGGACGGCGAGGGTGTTGCCGGTGGGGCGCAGGAGGTGGGTGATGGCGAATTCGTGGGGGAGGCGGCTGCCCTGGAAGGTGCCGAGTTCGGTGCCGTTGAGCCAGACGCGGGCGCAGGAGTCGACGCCTTCGAAGCGCAGCAGGGTCTCGCCGTCCGCGGGCCAGTCCGCCGGCAGATCGAACACCCGCCGGTGATCACCCGTCGGATTGTCGGTGGGGACGCGGGGCGGATCGACGGGGAACGGGTAGGTGACATTGGTGTACGCGGGCGCTCCGTGGCCCTGGAGCACCCAGTGGCCGGGCACCGTGATCTCGTCCCACCCGGCGATGTCGGCGTCGTCCCGGACGAAGTCCTCGCCCGTGCCGCCCGCGTGCCCGGTCAGGCGGAAGGACCACCTGCCGTTCAGCGAGAGCCGGGCGGCATCCGATTCGGCCCACCACGCGCGCGGGGGCAGCGTGCCGGTCCCTGGGGACGGGTCCTCGTGGTAGGGAAGCCGGTCGTCCGCTGAAGGGGTGTGCATGCGACTCCTCGGGCACCGGCGGACGGCCGCCACCGTCCCGCCAGGATGTTGATGTCTGTGCCTTGTTGTTCGATCACGCTAGATCCGTGCGGCTCTTTCGACAACCCCCGGCGTCACCTTCGGCGGGTCCGGTCGTTCACCGGGGTGTCGGACGCCGCCCCGCCCGCTGATGTGTCCGCGCGACCCGCGCAACCCCCTTGGCATGGGCACAACTTCGGGAGGGTAAGGCGCTCATGCACCACCGTCCCCCCGCACGACCTTCCCTGGGAGGTTCCATGCCCCTCCGCCGTCTTGTGACGGGTGCCGCCGCCGCGGCCCTCGCGCTCGGCGCCGCCGCGCTCGCCCCCACGGCCGCCGCGGCGGCTCCCGCCCCGGCCGCGGCGACCGCCTACGTGGCCCTCGGCGACTCCTACTCTTCGGGCAACGGCGCCGGTTCCTACGACGCCGCCTCCGGCGACTGCCGCCGCAGCGACAACGCCTACCCGTCCCTGTGGGCCGAGGCCAACGACCCCGACTCCTTCGACTTCGCCGCCTGCTCCGGCGCTCGTACCGACGACGTCATCGCCGACCAGCTCGGCCCCCTCGACGCGGACACCACGCTGGTCAGCATCAGCATCGGCGGCAACGACGCCGGTTTCGGCGACACCATGCAGGCGTGCGTCCTCCAGGGCACGAGCGCCTGCCTGGAAGCCATCGACACCGCGAACGCCTACATCGCCGACACCCTCCCGGGCGAACTGGACACCGTCTACGACGCGATCGCCGAGGCGGCACCCAACGCGGAGGTCGTCGTCCTGGGCTACCCGCGCATGTACAAGCTCAACGGAAGCTGCCTCCTCGGCATCAGCGAGCAGTCGCGGGCCGCGATCAACGGCGCTTCGGACAACCTGAGTTCAGTGATCTCCAAGCGCGCCGCCGACCACGGCTTCACCTACGGCGACGTGCGTCCCGCCTTCTCGGGGCACGAGATCTGTTCGGGCGACGAGTGGATCCACAGCGTCACCCTCCCCATCGGCGACTCTTATCACCCCAACGCCGAGGGCCACGCCGGAGGGTATTACCCGGTGCTGGAGTCCCTCGCCTGACGCCCCTGCCCTACGGCCGCCCTCTCCTCACCGTCCTGTACGGCGGGGGCAGGGCGGCCGCTCACGTTCCGTCCTCCTGCGCGGCTCCACTACCGGTGCCGCTCAGCGGCCAGGCGGCGACGGCTGCCTCGAACTCGGCGCGGGGCCGCCCGGAGTGTTCCGCGAGCCTGGCCGCGACGGGTTCGGGCGGTCGTCCCGCGGCCATGCGGACAGCGTCCTGCCACAGTGTCAGGGACGCCGGCGGAGACGTGGCGGCGTGCCCGGGGCGCAATGACTCGGCCAGGAGCCGCCGGGCGCGCACGGCCGTGTCGGCGATCAGGAACTCCAGTGCCCGCAGGCCCGGCACGGCGGTGGTGTCGCCGTCCGGCTCGTCCGGCGGGCGCACCGGTTCGGGTCCGAGATCGGGGACCTCCACCGGTCCCGTGACGGTCCCCGGCGGTTCCGGGAGGGGCGGAAGATCCGCGGCACGGGCGTACGCCTCGTCAGCGGGCACGGGCGGATACGGGTCGGGACGCGGGGGCGTGCGCGCCGGCGCGGGGGCGTGGAGCGCGGCGCGTCGTTGCAGCGCGTCGATCAGCCTTCGCTCCTGGCGCCCCCGCAGGAGCAGCAGGAGGAACGGATCGGTGTCGAGGAGGCGGGCCACCTGGTACGCCAGTGCTGCGGTATGGGCGCAGTGTGCCCACTCCCCGCACTCGCAGGCGGGTTCCAGATCGCCGATGACAGGCAGCAGATCCACGCCGGCCGCCGCGGCGTCCGCCGCCAGGTGCCGGGGCATCTCGTGGTCCAGCAGCGCGGCGAGGTGACCGGCCTCGCGGGCGGCTGTGTCCAGCAGACGGTCCCACTCGGCGCCCGTCAGGACGCGCAGCAGGACATCGGCCCGGTAGCGCACGCCGTCCGCGTCGCGCACCACGGCCGTCAGGCGCCCGGGGCGCAGGGAGACCGCGCCGACCGCTCCGGCGCGCGCGAGCCGGCGTCCGCGTGCCAGACCGGCATTGTCGAGCGCGGTGTCCTCCAAAGCCTTGAGCCAGCCGCGCCCCCACCAGGTGGCCGCGAAGCCGCGGCCGGGCGCGGGTGGCAGGGCGGCGAGCACCCGTTCGGCGTCGTCGTGGCCACCGATGTCATCACTGTCCACTGCGCGCATCACTCTCCACGGGCATCGTTGCTGTCGTCGGTGTCGAGGTCACTGTGCGGTCCAGGGCGACGAGTTCGGCCAGTTCGGCGTCCGAGAGGCCGGTCAGCGCGGCCGCCCCCGCCGGGCCGAGTACGGCATCGGCCAGGGCCTGCTTGCGGGCCAGCAGCGCGGCGATGCGGTCCTCGACGGTGCCCTCGGCGATGAGCCGGTGCACCTGGACGGGCCGCTGCTGCCCGATGCGGTGCACGCGGTCGGTGGCCTGGGCCTCGACGGCGGGGTTCCACCAGCGGTCGTAGTGGATGACGTGCTCGGCGCGGGTCAGGGTGAGGCCGGTGCCCGCTGCCTTGAGCGACAGCAGGAAGACGCGAGCCTCGCCGGCCGAGAAACGCCGCACCATCTCCTCGCGCCGGGGAACGGGCGTACCGCCGTGCAGGAGAGGCGCGTCGATGCCGCGTTCGGCGAGGTGCCTCTGCAGGAGCCGCGCCATGCGCACGTACTGCGTGAACACGAGGACGCTCGCGTCCCCCGCCATGATCGTGTCGATGAGCTCGTCGAACAGCTCCAGCTTCCCGGAGCGTCCGGCGAGGCGCGGGGACTCCTCACGGAGGTATTGCGCCGGGTGGTTGCAGATCTGTTTCAGCGACGTCAGCAGTCTGACGACGAGCCCGCGCCGCGCGATGCCGTCCGCGCCGGAGACCTCGGCGAGCCCCTCGCGGACCACCGCCTCGTAGAGCCCGGCCTGTTCCGGCGTGAGGGCCGTGCCGTGGTCGGTCTCGGTCTTCGGCGGCAGTTCGGGGACGATGCCGGGGTCGGACTTCCGGCGCCGCAGCAGGAAGGGCCGCACCAGGCGGGCGAGCCGCTCGGCGGCGGCGGGGTCGCCGTCCTCGACGGCGTCGGCGTACCGGGAGCGGAAGACCGGCAGGGGACCGAGCAGCCCCGGGGTGGTCCAGTCGAGGACGGCCCACAGGTCGGTGAGGTTGTTCTCCACGGGGGTGCCGGTGAGCGCGACGCGGGCGCGCGCCGGGACGGTCATGAGCTGCCGTGCCGTCGAGGAGAACGGATTCTTCACGTGTTGCGCCTCGTCGGCGATCACAAGCGACCAGTCGGTGGCGCCGGCGAGGAGCGCGGCGTCCCTGCGGAGCGTCCCGTAGGTCGTGAGCACGACCTCGCCGGGGCGCAGCGCGTCGAGGTCGCGGGCCGTCCCGTGGTGGCGGCGTACGGGTGTGCCGGGGGCGAAGGCGGCCAGTTCGCGCTGCCATGTGCCGAGGAGGGAAGCGGGGCACACCACGAGGGAGGGTCCCGCGGTCGCCGCTTCCGTCTGCCGGGCGAGGTGGAGGGCGATCAGTGTGACGGTCTTGCCGAGCCCCATGTCGTCGGCGAGGCAGGCGCCGAGGCCGAGGGACGTCATGCGGCGCAGCCAGGCGAGGCCGCGTTTCTGGTAGCCGCGCAGGGTGGCGTCGAGGCCGGGGGGTGGGGCGAGGTCGTCGGCGCCGGACTGTTCGGGGTCGGAGAGGAGATCGCGCAGGGCGGCGAGACGGCCGGTGGGCCGTACCTCGATCTGTCCGCCCGCGCCGTCGTCGGCGCTGCCGGTCAGGGACGCGGCGAGCGCGTCGAGCACCGTGACCTTGCGGTCTTGCCTGGCGAGGGCGCGGCGCACGTCGTCCGGGGCGATGAGCACCCACCGGTCGCGGAGACGGACGACGGGGCGGCCGGCCTCGGCCAGGCGGTCCAGCTCCTCGCGGGTGAGGGGGGTGTCGCCGACGGCGAAGCGCCAGGAGAACGAGAGCAGGGCGTCCGGGGCGAGCAGGCCCGGAGCGGCTGACCGGGGGGTGCCGCCGGCCGGACCGCCGTCGCCGTCGTCCGGTCCGACCACGGCGTGGCTGGTCAGGGCGGCGGCCATCGAGCGGGGCCAGTGGACCTCGATGCCGGCGGCCGCCAGGGCACGGGAGGCCGTCGTGCCGAGCAGGGCGCCGGCGTCCTCGTCGTCGAGATCGAGCGCGTCGGGCACGGCGGCGGTGAGGAGCGGGGTGAGCGGTTCCCAGGCGGCGGCCGCCCGGCGCAGGGCGAGGAGGGTGTCGGTGCGGGCGCGGGGGCCGAGGGCCGTCGCGGTGCCTGCCCATACGTCGGCGGCGTCAGCGAGCAGCGCGGGGTCCGCGAGGCTGTGGACCTGGAGGACCGCGCGGAGCCGGGGAGGCGGCGGGTCGTCGCCGTCCCGGCGCGCGGATCCGGCGAGGGCCTCGATGCGCAGGGAGAGCCGGACGCCCGCGTCGTGGCCGGTCGCGATGTCGGCGGCCCACTTCCGGCGGGCGGGGAGGCGGTGGGCGGGACGGCCGGTGAACGCGCTGCCGCCCGCGGCGATCGCGGCGGCGGGGGTGCGCGGCAGGGTGTCGGCGACGGCGTCGAGAAAGGAGCGCAGGAGGGGCATCGGGTGGGGGAGGAGCAGGGGTGGCGCGGAGCCGTCCTGCCCGGTGGCCCCGGGGAGCGGGGCGGCGTGGGCGTGGGGTGGCATGGCGGCGGCCAGGTCGCGGAGCCGGTCCTGATCGGCGGTGGTGAGAGGCCCCAGACGCCACGCGTCGTGGTCGGAGGCGCTGAGGCCGGGCAGGAGGCGGCCGCGGGCGGCGAGTTGGAGGGCGGTGAGGGCGGCGGAGCCCCAGTAGGCAGCCGCCGTGCCGGTGCCGGCGGCGCGGGCACGGGTGAGGACGGGGAGGGCGTCGGCGACGGGTAGGAGGAGCGCGGGCACGGTGACGGCGGCCGTCGTCCCGTCGTCGGTGCGCAGGACGACGCGGACGGTCCCGGACTCCGCCGTCGTCGCGGCGTCCGGGACGGCTCCCTCGGGCGCGGGCGGGGTCCCGTCCGGCCGCCAGAAGGCGATGCGCGCGTCGCGGGGCGGGTCGGCGGGGAGGAAGACGGCCGAACAGGCGGTGAGGGCGGTGACGAGGGGGGTGGGCAGCGGGCTCGCGGTCACGGCGTGACGGGTCCTCAAATTTGACTAGTGCTGAAGCGGACGCCGAGGGTACCCCATGGCGCGCAGGCCCGGGAACGCGTACCGGGAGGCTCCGGGGCGCTGGGCGCGCTGTCACTCGAAATGGTGAATGTGACGAGCGGGGAACGACCTGTCGTGAACCGCATGCCGGTAGCGACCGGATGGTTGCCCGGGCCGACTTCCTGGGGAAGGCTGACACAGCAGTCGTCTCACGAGAAGGGGGAGCTGGGGATGGCACTGAGTACCACGCTTGACTGGCTGCTTGACGATCTGGCCCAGCGTCTGCCGCACGTGCGGCACGCGCTGCTGCTGTCCAGCGACGGCCTGGTCACCTCCGCCAGTCGGGGCCTGAAGCGCAGCAGCGCGGAGCATCTTGCGGCCGTCGCGTCGGGGCTGCACTCCCTCGCCCGGGGGGTGGGGGAGCACTTCCGGTGCGGCGATGTCCGGCAGACGATGATCGAGTTCGACGACGGCGTGCTGTTCGTCACGGCAGCGGGGGACGGCAGTTGCCTGTGCGTCCTGGCCGGCGGCGACGCCGACATCGGGCAGGTGGGCTACGAGATGACGCTTCTCGTCAGCAAGGTGGGCGAGCACATGGGGCTGGCGGTCAGGGACGCCACCTGACGGCGGCGGCACCGAGCCGTCGCGGTCACTCTCCGGAGTGAAAGAGCCTCAGAGTATTGCGGAGCGTGACTCTCGCGTGTACGGTGATCACCGAGAGTGATCGACCGACTCGGGAGGATCATCCCCATGTCTCTTCAGTACGCACCCGTCCACCCCCGCAGCACGCCCGGCGACCCCGAGGACGCCGCCTCCGCATCCGCCGTCGGCCTCCGCCACGCCGCCGGTGAGCTGGGGGCGAGTCCGGCCGAGGTGGAGGCGGCCGTGCGGCTCGGCCTCGTCCGTGCCGTCGCGTGCACCACCTCGTGGGAGCCGCGGATCCCACGCGCCGAGATCGGCAGGCTCCGCGCGGGCGGCGGTTTCACCCCGGCCCTGCGTCGGGCCACGCGCCTGGTCGGGGCCACCGGAGCAGCCGACCTCCTGGCCGTCAGCCCGGCCCGGTTCACCCGGCTGGCACGGGGCGGCTGCTTCCGGCCCCTCGACTTCCACGTCACCCGGCACCGCGTCATCGCCTGGCGCTATCCGGCAGCCGAACTGCGCGCCTTCGCCGAGCGGAACCCCGGCCTGCTCCGGGGCCGCGCGCCCGACAGCCTGCGCCGTGCCCTCCGCAGGGGCCACGACTGGCGGCCGCTCCACTGGCGCTCCCGCCGCACTGCCCAGCTCGCCGGGCAGGCGCCCGACGCGTGGCGGCGCGCCGCCGTGCACGCGGCCGTACTCGCGCCGTCGGCCCTGTCCACCGCCGTCCCCGATCCACGCGAGCGCCTGCGCCTGCACCGGCTGCTGCCGCCGCTCGCCCGCTCCTGTCACGGCCCCGGAACCGGCCCGGTGCCCGAGGAGACACCCGGTTTCCTCTTCGCCGTCGGCGCGCTGCTGACGACCACCGGCCCGGACGAGGAGCGGCACCACCGAGAGAGGCTCGCCATCGCGCTCGCCGAGGCCCGCGACCCCGCCGCACGCGCCGACCGGACCGCGCTCACGACTGCCCGACGTCCATCACCCTGATGACGGCGCGGCCTTCCGCGTCCGAAGCGGTCAGGTCGACCTCGGCGGAGATCCCCCAGTCGTGGTCGCCGGCCGGATCCTGGAAGGTCTGCCGCACCCGCCACAGACCGTCCTGCGGACGCTCATCGATCGACAGGAGCCGCGGCCCCCGGGCGTCCGGACCCGTGCCCAGCTCGTCGTACTCCGCCCAGTAGCCCTCCATCGCGCTCTCCCACGCGGCGGCGTCCCAGCCGGACTCGCCGTCCAGCTCGCCCAGTTCACCGGTGCGGTCCAGGGCGGCCAGCTCCACCCTGCGGAACAGCGCGTTGCGCACGAGCACACGGAAGGCCCGGGCGTTCGCGGTGACGGGCTTCACCTGGTCGGCCCGCTCCCGCGCCTCCTCGGCGTCCTCCTCCCCGGGATTGGCGAGCTGCTCCCACTCGTCGAGGAGGCTGGAGTCCACCTGGCGGACCAGCTCGCCGAGCCAGGCCGCGATGTCCTGGAAGTCCTCCGACTTCAGGTCCTCCGGCACCGTGTGCTCCAACGTCTTGTAGGCGCCGGCCAGATACCGCAGCACGATGCCCTCCGTCCGCGCCAGCTCGTAGTGCGAAACGAACTCGGAGAACGTCATGGCCCGCTCGAACATGTCCCGCACCACCGATTTGGGGGACAGCGAATGATCACCGACCCACGGGTGGCTCTTCCGGTACACCCCGTACGCGTGGAACAGCAGCTCCTCCAGCGGCTTGGGGTGGCTGATGTCCATCAGCCGCTCCATCCGCTCCTCGTACTCCACTCCCTCGGCCTTCATCTCCGCCACGGCGGTGCCGCGCGCCTTGTTCTGCTGGGCGGCGAGAATCTGCCGCGGGTCGTCCAGCGTCGACTCGACCACCGACAGCATGTCCAGCGCGTACGTGTCGGACTCCGGGTCCAGGAGCTCGAAGGCCGCGAGGGCGAAGGTCGACAGCGGCTGGTTGAGGGCGAAGTCGGCCTGGAGATCCACCGTCAGCCGTACGATCCGGCCCTGGGCGTCGGGCTCCGGCAGACGCTCCACGATCCCCCCGTCCAGCAGCGACCGGTAGATGGCGATCGCCCGCCGGATGTGCCGCAACTGCTGCCTGCGCGGCTCGTGGTTGTCCTCCAGGAGCCGCCGCATGGCGTCGAAAGCGTTCCCCGGCCTCGCGATCACCGCGAGCAGCATCGCGTGCGTCACCCGGAACCGGGAGGTCAGCGGCTCGGGTTCGGCGGCGATCAGCCGGGTGAACGTGTCCTCGCTCCAGTTGACGAACCCCTCCGGCGGCTTTTTCCTGACCACCTTGCGGCGCTTCTTCGGATCGTCCCCCGCCTTGGCGAGCGCCTTCTCGTTCTCCACCACATGGTCCGGCGCCTGCGCCACGACCAGGCCGGCCGTGTCGAAACCGGCCCGCCCGGCGCGGCCCGCGATCTGGTGGAACTCCCGCGCCCGCAGCACCCGGACCCTGCTGCCGTCGTACTTCGTCAGCGCGGTGAACAGGACGGTGCGGATCGGCACGTTCACGCCCACACCGAGGGTGTCCGTGCCGCAGATGACCTTGAGCAGGCCGGCCTGGGCGAGTTTCTCCACCAGCCTGCGGTACTTCGGCAGCATCCCCGCGTGGTGCACACCGATACCGTGCCGCACGTACCGCGACAGATTCCGGCCGAACTTGGTGGTGAAGCGGAAGTTGCCGATGAGGGCGGCGATCCGGTCCTTCTCCTCACGCGTGCACATGTTGATGCTCATCAGCGCCTGCGCCCGCTCCACCGCCTGCGCCTGCGTGAAGTGCACGATGTACACGGGCGCCTGGTGAGTCTCCAGCAGCTCGGTCAGCGTCTCCGTGAGCCCCGTCGTCCGGTACTCGTAGCTGAGCGGGACCGGCCGCGTCGCCGACCGGACGACGGCGGTCGGCCGACCGGTCCGCCGCGTCAGGTCGTCCTCGAAACGCGAGACGTCCCCGAGGGTCGCCGACATGAGCACGAACTGCGCCTGCGGCAGTTCGAGCAGCGGGATCTGCCAGGCCCAGCCACGGTCCGGCTCCGCGTAGAAGTGGAACTCGTCCATCACCACCTGGCCGACGTCCGCGTCCGCGCCGTCCCGCAGCGCGATCGACGCCAGCACCTCGGCGGTGCAGCAGATGACCGGGGCGTCCGCGTTCACCGACGCGTCGCCGGTGAGCATGCCGACGTTCTCGGTCCCGAAGATCTTGCACAGGTCGAAGAACTTCTCCGACACCAGCGCCTTGATCGGCGCCGTGTAGAACGTGACCTCGTCCCGTGCCAGCGCGGCGAAGTGCGCCCCCGCGGCCACCAGGGACTTGCCGGACCCCGTCGGGGTGGACAGGATGACGTTCGCCCCCGAGACGACCTCGATCAGCGCCTCCTCCTGGGCGGGGTACAGCGTGATTCCGCGCTGACTCGTCCACGACGAGAACGCCTCGTAGAGAGCATCGGGATCGGCTTGCGTCGGCATCTGATCGATAAGGGTCACCGCTCCATACTGCCCGCATCCGTCCTCCGAGGGGGAACCGGACGGCCGGGCGAAGATCACCAGCCGCTACGCTGTGCGGCCGACACGGTTTCGCCGGAGCCGGGACGACCCCGCGCGTCCGGGCACGACGAAGGGGCGGGGCCAGACCATGATGGGACCGGCACACTCACTGTCAGGGGCGATGGCCTGGCTTCTCGCCGGAGCCGGCGCCGCCTGGGCGGACCACCCGATGCCCTGGCCGGTCCTGCTGTCGGGCGCCCTGATCTGCGCGGGCGCGGCCCTCGCCCCCGACCTGGACCACAAGTCGGCGACGATATCCCGCGCCTTCGGACCCCTGTCGAAAGCCCTGGCCGGCATCGTCGACAAGATCGCGGAATTCGTCTACAACACGACGCGCGCCAAGGGCGAACGGAAACGCAGCAGTGGCCACCGCACACTGACCCACACCTGGATCTGGGCGCTCCTGTGCGGCGCGGCCTTCTCGGCCGCGGCCGGCCTCTGGGGCCGCTGGGCCGTCCTCTTCACGCTCTTCGTGCACATGGTGCTCGCCGTCGAGGGGCTCTTCTGGCGTGCGGCCCGGGTCTCCAGCGACGTCCTGGTCTGGCTCCTGGGGGCCACCAGCGCCTGGCTGATCGCCGACGTCCTCGACGAGCCGGGCAACGGATCGACCTGGCTGTTCCATCAGGAGCCCTACCTGTGGCTCGGCCTCCCGATCGCCCTCGGCGCCATCGTGCACACGCTGGGGGACGCCCTCACGATCTCCGGCTGCCCCGTCCTGTGGCCCCTGCCGATAGCCGGCAAGCGCTGGTACCCGGTGGGCACGCCCCAGTTCATGCGCTTCAGGGCCGGCGCCTGGGTCGAGAACAAGGTCCTCATGCCGGCGTTCATGGTGATCGGAGCGGCCGGCGGCATCGGAGCGACCCTCCTCACCTTCTGACCGGACCACGCACCGTGCCCGGGTACGGGACGGCCCGCCGGCCCGAGCCGGCGAGCGCGCCCCGTGCCGTGCCGCGCGTCGGCACGGCGGACCGGTCAGCCGTGCCAGGAGCGCCACAGCGCCGCGTAGGCGCCGTCCGCGGCCACCAGCTCGTCGTGATTGCCCAGTTCGCTGATCCGGCCGCCCTCGACCACGGCGATCAGGTCGGCGTCGTGCGCCGTGTGCAGCCGGTGGGCGATAGCAATCACCGTGCGGCCCTCCAGCACCCGGCCGAGCGACCGCTCCAGCTGCCGGGCGGCACGCGGATCGAGCAGCGACGTCGCCTCGTCCAGGACGAGCGTGTGCGGGTCGCTCAGGACCAGCCGCGCCAGCGCGATCTGCTGGGCCTGCGCCGGTGTCACGGTCACCGCGCCGGACCCCACCTCGCAGTCGAGGCCGCCCGGGAGGGAGCGCACCCACCCGGCGGCGTCCACCGCCTCGAGGGCCGCCCACAGCTCCGCGTCCGTCGCCGCCGTCCTGGCGAGCTGCAGGTTGTCCCGCAGCGGACCGACGAACACGTGATGCTCCTGGTTGACGAGCGCCACCTGCTCCCTGACCCGTTCCGCCGGCATACGGGACAGCCGCGCTCCGCCGAGCGTCACCGCACCGCGCCGCGGGGCGTAGATGCCGGCCAGCAGCCGGCCGAGGGTGGACTTCCCGGCACCGGAAGGCCCCACCAGCGCCAGCCGGGTCCCGGGCCGTATGCGCAGCGACACGTCGTGCAGCACGTCACGGTCGGCGAGGTAGCCGAAGCGGACCCGCTCGACCGCGATGTCCCGGCCGTCGGGAGTCTCCGACGCGTCGCCCGCCTCGCTCTCCACCTCGCGCACTCCCACCAGCCTGGCCAGCGAAACCTGCGCGACCTGGAGTTCGTCCAGCCAGCGCAGGATCATGCCGACCGGTTCCACGAGCATCTGGGCGAGGGTCGCACCGGTCGTGAGCTGGCCGACCGTCATCCAGTCCTGGAGGACGAACGTCCCGCCGAGCAGCAGCACACCCGCCAGGATCATGGCGTGGTAGACGTTGATCGTCGGAATGAGGATGGTGCGCAGCCACATGGTGTAGCGCTCCCACCCGGCCCACTGGGCCACACGGCGGTCCGACAGGGCGACCCGCTCGGACTCCAGCCGGTGGGTCTCCACGGTCCGGCCGGCGTCGACTGTCTCGGCGAGGGCGGCGGCCACCGCGGCGTAGCCCGCGGCCTCCGCCCGGTAGCCGGCGGGCGCGCGCCGGAAGTACCACACGCACACGACGACGAGCAGCGGTACGGCCACCACGATGCCGGCGCCGAGCGCGGGCGCGGTGAGCAGGATGCCGGCGAGCAGCAGCCCCGCCCAGACCACGGCGATGGACATCTGCGGCACGGCCTCGCGCATCGCTTTCGACAGCCGGTCGACGTCCGTGTTGATCCGGGCGAGGAGGTCGCCGGTTCCCGCGCGCTCCAGGACGCCGGGCGGCAGCCCCACGGCGCGGACGAGGAAGTCCTCCCGCAGGTCGGCGAGCATGCGCTCGCCGAGGACCGCGCCCCGCAGCCGCACCAGCCGCACGAAGAACGCCTGGATGGCGAGTGCCACGGCGAAGAGCGCGATCGTCCGGCCGAGGTGCAGTTCCCGCGCGCCGTCGGCGAGGTCCTGCACCACCCGCCCCAGCAGGTAAGGCCCGATCATCGACGCGATGACGGCGATCGAGTTGACCGCCATCAGGGCGATGAACGCCCGGCGGTGGCGGCGCAGCAGCTCACGGACATAGGCCCGGACGGTGTCCCGGCCGGCCACGGGAAGGGTGGTCGTGTGCTCTGTCGACGACGGGTCGTGGGCGGGCGGCTCGACGCCGATCATGCGGACTCCTCGGCGAATGCGGTGGGACGGTCGAGCGGGTCGGTGCCGTCGTCGGCCCCTGGGTCGGGCTCCCGGGTGACGGTGGCGCGGTACGCCGGTTCGGTCCGCAGCAGGTCGCGGTGCGGGCCGCTCGCGGTGACCTTGCCGTCGAGCAGGAAGACGACATCGTCCGCGTGGTCGAGCAGCAGCGGGCTCGACGTGAACACCACGGTGGTGCGCCCGGTCCGCAGGCCGCCGAGTCCTTCGGCGATCCGTGACTCGGTGTGGGCGTCCACCGCCGAGGTCGGTTCGTCCAGCACCAGCACCTCGGCGTCGGTCACCAGCGATCTGGCCAGGGCCAGGCGCTGGCGCTGTCCGCCCGAGAGGGAGCGGCCGCGTTCGGTGATCCGCGCGCGCATCGGGTCCCGGCTGCCCTCCGGAGCGGCCTGCGCCAGGGTGGCCAGCACGTCCTGGCACTGGGCGGTCCGCAGCGCGTCGTCCATGGTGATCCGGCCGGAAGAGGGGACATCCAGCAGCTCGTGCAGGGTCCCGGACAGCAGGACCGGGTCCTTGTCCTGCACGACGACCGCGGTGCGCGCGGTGGCGAGCGGGAGGTCGTCCAGCGGCACATCACCGAGCCGGACGGAGGGTTCGCCCGGGCCGTCGGGAGCGTGTCCGCCGAGCCGTGCGGCGAGCCGCTCGGCGAAGTCCGGGTCGCCGCAGACCACGGCGGTCAGCCGGCCCCGGGCGGCCCGCAGCCCCGTGGCCGGGTCCCACAGGTCACCGGCCGGCGGTCCGGCCTGTGCGGCCGTCGGCGAGCCGGCGGCACGCTCACGCCGCAGCGCGAGCACCCGCACGGCACGCCGTGCGGACGGCCGGGAGAACGTGAAGGCCATCGCGGCCTCCTGGAAGAGCCGCAGCGGGAACATCAGGAAACTCACGGCCGCGTACACCGTGACCAGCTCCCCGGCCCCGAGCCGGCCGTCCTGCGCGAGCCTCGCGCCCTGCCAGACGACCGCGATGAGCAGCAGTCCCGGCATCACGACCTGGAGAGCGTCGATCAGCGACCACATACGGGCATTGCGCACCGAGGCGCCGCGCACTTCCTGGGAGGCGTGCCGGTACCGCTCGAGGAACAGCTCCTCGCCGCCGATGCCGCGCAGGACGCGGAGCCCCGCGACCGTGTCGGAGGCCAGTTCCGTGGCGCGCCCGGACTTGGCGCGCTCGGCGTCGGCGCGCCGGGCCGCCGCGGGCAGCAGGGGCCACACGCTGAGCACGACGAGGGCCACCCCGGCGGTCACGAGGAGGCCGATCCCCGGCTCGAAGAGGACGAGCCCCGTGCAGACGCCGGCGGTGACGACCACGGCGGCCGCGAACCGGGAGAACGACTCGACGAACCAGCCGATCTTCTCCACGTCCCCGGTGGACACCTTGACGACCTCGCCGGCGGCGACCCGGCGGGTCAGGAGCCCGCCCAGTTCGGCGGCGCGGCGGGCCAGCAGCTGCTGCACACGGGCGGCGGCGGTGATCCAGTTCGTGACCGCCGACCGGTGCAGCATGGTGTCGGCGATGGTCATGACGACGGTGATGCCGAGCATGAGGAGCCCGGTGGTGGCCAGCCGACCGCCCGAGCTGTCCACCACGGCGTCGATGGCGAGGCCCATGGTCACCGGCAGTGCGGCGATCGAGCCCAGATGGAGGGTGCCCCACAGCAGGGCCTTGGCCTGGCCGCCGAGCTGGCACCGGAAGAGCCAGACGAGAAAGCGGAAGCCGGACCGTACGTCAGGGTCTCCGGGGTCGGCGTACGGGAGATCACGAAGGTGCATGGTGTCCCAGAAGGGGAGTAGGTGGTGCTGGACAACCTCGCAAGGTTCGTGGGGCCGGGAGCCGAAAATCAACGGGTTTTTCCCTTGCGGTACCGGAATCCGGACGCCCGCGCTCGCGAGTTTTGTGTCGCTGTGACGTGAAGATCATATGGTGTGCCGAGTCGCTCGGGGGTGGCCGGAAACGGCGGGTGCCGGACGGGTGCACGGGGGAGCCGCTGTGCTAGAAGGGCCGGATGCGTCCTGGCCCGCAGGAGGTCCTCCACTTCTCGGAGGACCCCGCCATTCCCGTCTTCCGCCCGCATGTCGCGGCGACCGCCCGGCAGTCCGAACCGTACGTCTGGGCGGTGGACGGGGAGCGGGCGCCGGACTACTGGTTCCCGCGCCAGTGCCCCCGCGCCCTGGCGTGGACGGTCCCCGGCACGACGGAGGAGGACCGGCTCCGCGTCCTCGGGCCAGGCGGGGGCCGGCGTGTGCACGCCGTCGAGTACCGGTGGCTGCGGCGCATGGCGGACGTGCGGCTGTACGCGTACCGGTTGCCGGCGGACCGGTTCCGGCCGTTCGGCGAGCCGGTGCACGCATGGGTGGCGACGGAGACCGTCGAGCCGCTCGGACCGCCGGAGCGGGTCGGTGACCTCCTGGCGCTCCACGAGGAGGCGGGGATCCAACTGCGTGTCCTCGACAACCTGTGGGAGTTCTGGGACGCGGTCGTCACCTCCACGCTCGGCTTCAGCGGCATTCGGCTGCGCAACGCGGCGCCGGGAGCAAGGTCGGGCGTGACAGGGCGAGGGGCGGATTCCGGCCATGGCGTCGCCGGAGGCGGCCCTCGGTGAGCCTGCTCCTGCGGCGCGATGCGTCCGGCCATGGACGGAACCGGCACTGTGCCCGGAGCGCGGGGTCGGCATGTGGGGGGGAATCAGTCCATCCGCTTGTGGGAGACGGTGATCGGACGGCCCCGGGGCGGACGGGGCCGGCTCCGGGGTGCCGGTGAGAACATCGGCGCCGATCGGAGCCGGCGAGCGCGTGGAACGTCCGGAAGCTCGGGGGCGCAGGGGGCGAATCAAGGGCGTCCTGTTGGCCGTGTGCGCCCGTTTCGGATGCGCCGGGCGGGCAGGCGATGGTGCCGGAGAGAGAGCGTGCTCGGCAGTGAGGGTGCTCGGAACGCGGTGCGGCGGCCCACGACAGGGTAGCGGCGCGGGCGGCCGCGAACGGCCGCGGGCCGGCCCGGTCGGTCCCGTCTGTCCCGCGGCGCCGGCTGTCGCGCCCCGCCGCGTTGCCGTGCCGTGCGAGTGCGACGGGCATGGGCTGCGATCCGACGCCATGCGCTGCACCGCGTCCGACGTCGCGAGCCGCGCCAGGATCCGCCGGACGGACTCCGGATGTTCGGTCGGTGGGCACGTCGCCGGTTCACCTGCTGGGGCAGGAAGGGCACTGTCCATCCGGGTAGGAGTCATGCGCGGGGCGCTCCGGCATGCGCCTGTGCGGGGGCTGGTGACCTGAGCACGGTTTCTCGGGCGGTTGGCTCGACTTCGGGCGTCGAGGGGCGAGCCGTGCACTGCCCGTTTCCCTGCATCGGGTCGCGCTGCGATCTGCCGCCCGTCCTGCCGTCGCTCCGCGGCAGGAACTGGCGGGTTGCCGGTGGCGCATGAGGCGGCGAGCCACAAGTGATGCGCTCCGGGCGTCGCCCGGGTGAGCCGTGCGCTGGGGTGGGCGCGGGGCCGATCGGCCGGAGTGCGGACGCGTCGAAGTGCCGGCGGTTCCGGGTGTCCGGGAGCCGACGGTGAGCCCTGCCTGTCCGGCGATTCCGGCCGCGGCGCTTCGCTGCGTTGCCGGAGCGTGCGCGCAGCCGCGGGGTGGGATCGCGAGCCGATCCGCGGTGCGCCTGTCCGTGCCGTGGGTCCGCGACACGATCCGCCGGCCGGGTCCCGGTGCGGGAGCGAGGTTCCGGAGTCCGGGCCGACTCCGGCGGCGATGCTTCAACGGTCGAAGCCGTGAGGGTCCCGGCCGGCGTGTTCGACCCGCTGCGGCCGTCCGCCCGTTCACGGGATGCAACCCGCCACGGACGGGGGAGTCCCCTTCCGGCCGGGTCAATTGAAAAAGGGAACGCGCAAGGTGTTGACGGCGACGGAGGCTGTCCCCACTATGAGGTTCACTACCGCCGGGTGGGAGCGCTCCCATCGGTCGCGCGGGTGTGGCTCGCACCCGGCGGTTCTCTCGTGCCGTACAGCCCGCAGCATCGAGAAGGGCCGCATCATGCCACCCCCCAACGGCATACCGGCCACGCGTCAGCCCGCCTGGCGCGCCGGCCCGTCAGCCGGCGGCGAGACCGTCGCCGCCCTCCCCGACCCGTCGTCCGCCGCCCCGTCCGCGGAGCCCGACGAGCCGAGCGGCAAGGACCGCCGGCCGCTGCTCCCGCAGTCGATCCGGGAAGCCAACCGGCGCAGCGCGTTCAGCCGGCGCAGCCGGGGGGCGGACCGGTGACCCGGCGCCCGGCCTCCGGCTCCGTCGTCTGAGCCGGGATCCCGCGCCCGCCGTGGTGCAAGCCGCTCCGGACCCCTCGCGGGAGGGGTGTCCGGCGGGCAGCGGGTACCGTCCGTCCGCCGTTGCCGGGGACGAGCAGCGATGGACGGCGGCCCGTCCCGGGTGACGCGTCGACGGGTCGCGATGTCATCCGGGACGGGCGCGCACGCCCTCCCGGGCGCGGGGCGGCCCTCTCGTCCGCCCGCGTCCTCCTCCTCTTCCAGAACGTGTGCCACCGCACCAGGTCCGGCCGGCCGATCCGCCGGACCCCGCTGACGGCCGCCGCCGGGTGGGAGCGCTCCCAACCCCTGGCCGCCGCATGCCCGCCCGGGTGTGCGGCGGCCACCACCCGGCGGCGGTTCCGCACCCCCCGCCGCATGGAGAAGGGCCGCACATGTCACCCCGGAGAAGACCCCAGACCACGCCAGGACCCGGCGTCCCCGCCGCCGGGTCCGGCCGCCGCCGCACCCGCACCGCCCTGGCGGGATGCGCCGCCGCCTCGCTCGCCGCCGCCCTCCTGGTGCCGCTCGCCACCGGCGGCGCCACCGCCAGGGCGGCGAGCGGGGCGGTCCAGCAGGAGGCGGCGGCCGAGCCGGCGTTCAACTACGCCGAGGCACTGCAGAAGTCGATGTTCTTCTACCAGGCCCAGCGGTCCGGCGATCTCCCCGACGACAACCCCGTGAGCTGGCGCGGCGACTCCGCCCTCGACGACGGCGCCGACGTCGGTCTCGACCTCACCGGCGGCTGGTACGACGCGGGTGACCACGTCAAGTTCGGCCTCCCGATGGCCGCCTCCGCGACCCTCCTCGCCTGGGGCGGTCTCGCCGCCGGCGACGGGTACGAGCAGTCGGACCAGCTCGACGAGCTGAAGGACAATCTCCGCTGGGTCAACGACTACTTCATCCGTGCCCACCCCGAGCCGAACGTCCTGTACGCCCAGGTCGGCGACGGCGACGAGGACCACCGCTGGTGGGGTCCCGCCGAGGTGATGCAGATGGAGCGGCCCGCCTACCGCGTCGACACCTCCTGCCCCGGCTCCGACGTTGCGGGCGAGACGGCCGCCGCCATGGCATCGTCCTCCCTGCTGTTCGCCGAGGACGACCCCGCCTATGCCGCGACCCTCGTCCAGCACGCTGAGGAGCTGTACGAGTTCGCCGACACGTACCGCGGCGTCTACTCCGACTGCGTCCCGGCAGGCAACTTCTACCGCTCGTGGTCCGGCTACCAGGACGAACTGGTGTGGGGCGCGTACTGGCTCTACAAGGCCACCGGCGACCCCGCCTACCTCGACAAGGCCGAATCCGAGTACGACCTGCTGGCGAACGAGCCGCAGTCCACCACCCGCAGCTACCGCTGGACCATCGCCTGGGACAACAAGGCCTATGGCGCCTACGCCCTGCTCGCGATGGAGACCGGCGACGCGCGCTACATCGAGGACGCGAACCGCTGGCTCGACTTCTGGACCACGGGCGTGAACGGCCAGAGCGTGCGGTACTCACCCGGGGGCCAGGCGTTCCTGGACACCTGGGGATCTCTCCGCTACGCGGCCAACACGGCGTTCGTCGCGCTGGTGTACTCCGACTGGCTCGACGCCACGGACAGCACCCGGGCCGCCCGCTACCGCGCATTCGGCGAGGACCAGATCGACTACGCCCTCGGTGACAACCCGCGCGGCTCCAGCTACGTGGTGGGCTTCGGCGAGAACCCCCCGCAGAACCCGCACCACCGCACCGCCCACGGCTCGTGGACCGACCAGCTCACCAACCCGGTCGAGACACGCCACGTCCTGTACGGCGCGCTCGTCGGCGGACCCTCGTCGGCGAACGACCAGTACACCGACAGCCGCCAGGACTACGTGTCCAACGAGGTCGCCACCGACTACAACGCGGGCTTCTCCGGAGCGCTGGCCGTCATGGCCGCGCGGTACGGCGGCACCGCGCTCGCCGACTTCCCGCCGGTCGAGGAGCCCGACGACGCCGAGATGTACGTGGAGGGCTCGCTCAACGCGACGGGCAGCACGTTCACCGAGATCAAGGCGACCGTGCGCAACCAGTCGGCGTTCCCCGCCCGTGCCCTGACGGACGCGACGTTCCGCTACTGGTTCACCCTCGACGAGGGCACCGACCCCGCCGACCTGACCGTGGTCTCGCACTACAGCGAGTGCCCCGACCCGGTGGCGGGCATCCACCACGCCGGCGGCGACCTGTACTACGCCGAACTCGACTGCTCCGGGAAGCTCATCTACCCCGGTGGCCAGTCGCAGCACCGCGCCGAGGTCCAGTTCCGCATCGACGGCGGCCCCGGCTGGGACCCCGCCGACGACTGGTCCTACCAGGGCATCGGCCAGACCCCCGCCCGCGCCGGGTACATCACGCTCTACGACGGCGGTGAACTGGTCTGGGGCACTGAGCCCGCCCCCTCTGCCCAGCGGTGAGAACCCCCCACGACCGAAGGAGCGGAAACCATGGCAGTCCAGCACCATCCCACCGTCGCCGGCACCACCAGGGCGGCTCCGGCACCGGCCCCGTCCGGGCACACGCTGAGCACCGCGGGCCTGAAGACGCTCGCGGCGCTGCGCATCGTCACCGGCGCGATCTTCGTGTGGGCCTTCCTCGACAAGCTGTTCGGCCTCAGCTACTCGACCCCGACCGAGCGGTCCTGGCTGGAGGGGGCGTCGCCCGCGAGCGGGTACCTCTCGCACGTGTCGGTCGGCCCGATGGAGTCGACGTACCACGGCTGGGCCGGCAACACCCTGATCGACCTGCTCTACATGGGCGGTCTCCTCGGCGTCGGCCTCGCCCTCGTCGCCGGCATCGGCCTGCGCGTCACGGCCGTCGCGGGACCGCTGATGATGCTCTTCCTGTGGCTCGGCGAGTTCCCGCCGGCACAGCACCTCTCGGACGGCACACCCAGCATGTCGACCAATCCCCTGATCGACCAGCACGTCGTCTACGCCACCGTCATGGTCGTCGTCGGCGTCTGCTCCGCCGGCCGTGTATGGGGTCTCGGCGGCGCCTGGGCGCGCCTGCCCGTCGTTCAGCGCTACCCCTGGCTGCGCTGAGCACCGGCGCGCACGCCCATGCGCGCCGGTCGTCAGGACAGCGGGTGCGCGGGGAGCGGGCTACGGCCTCCTCGCGCACCCGCCCTCAACCGTCACGTGAGTGACGGCGGCCGGCCCGGCCCGGGAGCGACGCCCTCTCCCACCGGGCCGGCCTCGGCGCGGCCCGCGCCGACCACGGCGTCCCCCCTTCCGGCCGCGATCGCCCGCCCGCTAAGGTCCGATCCATCAGCCACCCCGGCCCCGCCCGGGCCGAACGGGAAGGGACACCGCCCCATGGACGCACCGCTGGCCCTGCCGGGCCTCCCCGCGCCGCTCAGCCGCTTCGGCCGCCCGGCCGAGGTGCAGGTGACGGCCGAGGACGCCATCACCGTGGCGGCCGGGCCGCGCACCGACCTGTTCGCCGACCCCGGCGGCCCCGACCGGTTCGCGAACGCGCCCGCGCTCCTCACCGCCCTGGAGGGCGACTTCACGCTCGCCGCACGCGTCCGCGCCGGCCTGTCCACCACGTACGACGCCGGTGCCCTCCTCCTGCACGCGGGTCCGGACTCCTGGGCGAAGCTCTGCCTCGAACTGTCCCCGCAGGGCCGGCCCACGGTCGTCACCGTCGTCACGCGCGGCGTCTCCGACGACGCCAACGCCTTCCCCGTCGAGAGCGGCGACGCCTGGCTGCGCGTCTCGCGGATCGGCACCGCGTACGCCTTCCACGCCTCCACCGACGGGGCCTTCTGGCACCTGGTGCGCTACTTCTCCCTGGGCGCGGAGCCCGCACACGTCGGTTTCCTCGCCCAGTCGCCCACCGGTGAGGGGCTGTCCGTGCGCTTCGAGGACATCGCGTACGCCCCGCGCACGCTCACCGATCCGCGCGACGGCTCCTGACCGGCGGGGTGCCCGGCGTCGTAGGCTGGAGGGCTGTCGGCGCCGAAGCGCCGTCTCCGTGAACGAAGGAGCCCATTGCCGCACGACACCATGACCCGGCCAGCCCCCGCCGAGGGCGGACCGGCCCGGCCGTCCCGGCCCGACCGGCCGCACGAGGTCCGCCGCATCCTCGCCCTCTTCCGTCCCTACCGCGGCCGTCTCGCCACCGTCGCCGCCCTGGTCGCGGCCTCGTCCCTGGTCGCCGTCGCCTCGCCGTTCCTGCTCCGCGAGATCATCGACACCGCCCTGCCGGAGCGCCGCACCGGTCTGCTGGGGCTCCTCGCGCTCGGCATGATCGCCGCCGCCGTCACCAGCAGCGTCTTCGGCGTCCTCCAGACCCTGGTCTCGACCACCGTCGGCCAGCAGGTCATGCACGACCTGCGGACCGCCGTATACGGGAAACTCCAGCAGATGCCGCTGGCGTTCTTCACCCGCACCCGGACCGGCGAGGTGCAGTCGCGCATCGCGAACGACATCGGTGGCATGCAGGCCACGGTGACGTCGACCGCGACCTCCCTCGTCTCGAACCTCACCTCCGTCGTCGCGACCGTCGTCGCGATGCTGGCGCTGGACTGGCGGCTGACCCTCCTGTCCCTGGCGCTGCTGCCGTTCTTCGTCTGGATCGCCCGCCGCGTCGGCCGGGAGCGCAAACGCATCACGACGCAGCGCCAGAAGCAGATGGCGGTCATGGCGGCGATGGTGACCGAGTCGCTGTCCGTGAGCGGCATCCTGCTCGGCCGCACGATGGGCCGCGCCGACGCGCTGACCAGTGAGTTCTCCGGCGAGTCGGAGCGGCTCGTGCGCCTGGAGGTGCGCGCCAGCATGGCGGGCCGCTGGCGGATGGCCACAATCGGCATGATCATGGCGGCCATCCCCGCACTGCTGTACTGGTCAGCCGGTGCCCTCCTCGAACTGGGCGGCACCCCGCCGTCGATCGGCACGCTCGTCGCCTTCGTGGGGCTCCAGCAGGGGCTGCTGCGGCCCGCCGTCTCGCTCCTGTCGACCGGGGTGGACATCCAGGCGTCGCTGGCGCTGTTCCAGCGGATCTTCGAGTACCTCGACCTGCCGGTGGACATCACCGAGCGCCCCGATCCGGTGCGGCTGCGCCGGGTGCGCGGGGAGATCCGGTTCGAGGACGTGTCGTTCGCCTACGCCCCGGCCGGTCCGGCCACGCTGCGGGACATCCGGCTCACCGTCCCGGCGGGCTCGTCGCTCGCCGTCGTCGGTGCCACGGGCGCGGGCAAGAGCACCCTCGGCTACCTGGTGCCGCGGCTGTACGACGTGACGGCGGGCCGGGTCACCCTCGACGGCGTCGACGTGCGCGACCTCGATTTCGCCTCGGTGGCCCGCGCGGTGGGTGTCGTCTCGCAGGAGACCTACCTCTTCCACGCCACCGTCGCCGAGAACCTCCGCTTCGCCCGCCCCGACGCGAGCGACGCCGAGATCGAGGCGGCCGCCCGCGCCGCGCAGATCCACGACCACATCGCCTCCCTCCCCGACGGGTACGACACGGTCGTCGGCGAGCGGGGCTACCGGTTCTCCGGCGGTGAGAAGCAGCGCCTCGCCCTCGCGCGGACGATCCTGCGGGACCCGCCCGTCCTGGTCCTGGACGAGGCGACCAGCGCACTGGACACCCGTACGGAACTGGCCGTCCAGCACGCCATCGACGCCCTCTCCGCCGGGCGCACGACGCTCACGATCGCCCACCGCCTCTCCACGGTGCGGGACGCCGACCAGATCGTGGTCCTCGACGGCGGACGGATCGCCGAGCGGGGCACGCACGACGAACTGCTCGCCCTCGGCGGCCGGTACGCCGCCCTCGTCCGCCGCGACGCCGAGGACCGCGTCACCCCCTGACACCCCACGCCCGGGCCCGCCGGCCGGGGCCGGGCACCGCCCATGAAACTGTACGAACGATCGTGCTGATATATTGCGTCCGGAGCATGCCCCGCTGTGCGCCCCCGCCGAACGAAGGAGACCGTGCCATGCCTCGTGCCGACCGTCTCGCCGAACGTCTCGCCCGCTCCGCCCTCGCCCTCACCGGGCACCTCTCACCGGCCGTGGCCGCGCGGCTCGCGGCCCCCCGCTTCAGCGACCCGACCGCGCGCAGCTCCCTGCGCCCGGACGAGGAGCCGCTCATGCGCCGCGCCATCCGCACACCGCTGCCGGTGCGCGGGAAGACCGCCGTCGCCTACCACTGGGGCGACGGCGAGCGGCCCGTGCTGCTCATGCACGGCTGGCGCTCGCGCGCCTCCCGCTTCCACGTCCTCGCGGGCGCCCTGATCGAGCGCGGTCTGAGCCCGGTCGCCTTCGACGCGCCCGGCCACGGCGAGGCGGCGGGACGGGGTACGTCGGCCCTGGAGTACCGGGAGATGGCGGCGGAACTCCAGCGGCGCCACGGCCGGTTCACCGCCGTCGTCGGACACTCGGTCGGCGGCCTCGGCGCGTATCTCGCCGTCCGGGACGTCCTGACGACCCGGCGGCTGGCCACCATCGCCGCCCCGGCACGCCTCGGCGACGTGTTCGACAGCTTCTGCGCGCTGGCCGGCCTCGGCGAGCGCGTCAGGCCCGTCCTGCGCCGCCGCCTGGAGGAGGGGCTGTTCGCGGGCGAGCCCGACGTGTGGAACCACTGTTCACCCGTGCACGACCCCGCGGCGATCACCCCGCCCGTGCTGATCGTCCACGACCGGGACGACGACATGGTGCCCTACGCGGCCGCCGAGCGTCTCGCCGCCGCCCACGGCGACCACGCGGACCTGCTCACCACCCGGGGTCTCGGACACCGCCGCATCCTCACCGACCCGGACGTGACAGCCGCCGTCGTCGCCTTCGCGGCCGCCGACGACGCCGCGTGCCACGGGGACGGCGGCACGGCGCACGGCCTCACCGCCTGAACGGCCCGCCCGCGGCCGGCGGGCATCAGACCGCGCCGTCGAGCACCGCCGGGTCGCGTGCCACGGACCGCAGCCGCGCCAGCACCGCGGCCGCCGCGCGCCCGTACCCGCTGTCGTCCCCGTGGAGCGCCGAGTCGGCGTTGGCCAGCTCCAGGAGGGCCATCAGCTCGAAGGCGACCTGCGGGACGTCCGTGCCGGGCAGGGACTCGTCCAGCCGGCACGCCTCCTCCAGCAGCTCCCGCACGTGACCCACCCACTCGGCGCGGGCGTCGGCGACGGCGTCCCGCACCGGTCCGCCGCGGGCGCCGAACTCGGCCGCGGCCGCCGCGAAGAAGCAGCCGCCGGGGAAGACACGCGCCTTCGAGTAGTCCAGGTAGGCGCGGCACAGCCGCCACACGCGCGCCAGCCCGGCCGGCGTCTCCTGCGCCGGCAGCGCGACGTGCTGGACGAACACGGCCCGCGCGGCCCTGATCGTCGCGAGCTGCAGCTCCTCCTTGGAGCCGAAGAGCGCGAAGACGCCGCTCTTGCTCATGCCGAGCTCACCGGCGACCCGGCCGATCGACAGCCCGTCGAGTCCTTCGACGGACGCGATCGCCATGGTGCGGCCGAGGACGAGGCGGCGGGTGGCCCGTCCGCGCTCCAGCCGCCCGTCGGTCCGCGCAGCGCCCGTCATGATCCCGCTTCCCTCCGCCGTCCGGCCGGGGACCCATCGTACGGCGGACGCCGCGGACGCCCGTGTGCCGCGACGGGGTCAGACCAGCCCGAGGCTCCTGATCTCGATCGCCAGGCAGCGGTCCATCACCATGTCGAGGCCGGCGGCCCGGGTGCGTGCGTAGGCGGTCTCGTCGACCACGCCGAGCTGGAACCACACGGCCTTCGCCCCCGCGGCGACGGCCTCGTCAGCGACTGCGCCGGCCAGGGCGCTGTTCACGAAGACGTCGACCACGTCGACCGGGAACGGGATGTCGGCGAGGGACGCGTACCCCCGCTCCCCGTGCACCGTCTCCGCCTTCGGGTGCACCGGCACGATCCGTTTGCCGAAACGCTGCAGCACGGCGGCGACGCCGTGCGCGGCCCGCGCCGGATTGTCCGACAGGCCCACGACGGCCCAGGTGTCGCCCGCCTCGGTGAGGATGCGGCGGACGGTTTCGTTGTCCCCATACACGCCCTGCACAACGAGCACGGTGGCCCCGGTGTTCCCCTGCCCGCCTCCGCCCCGCATAGGCTGGGCGGGTGGCGGACGGGTACAGGACGGTGGCGGGTGAGAGCTTCCACGAGACGGAGGTGAACCGCTCGCGGTTCCTGTGCGCCCTCGCGCCGGTCGGCGACGAGGAGGCCGCCGGCGCCTTCGTCGCCCGGGCACGCGCCGCCCACCCGACCGCGTCCCACACCTGCTGGGCGTACGTCCTCGGCGCCGACGCGTCCGTGCAGCGCAGCAGCGACGACGGCGAACCGGGCGGCACGGCGGGGCTGCCGATGCTGCAGATGCTGCTGCGCCGGGAGGTGCGGTTCACGATCGCGGTGGTCACCCGGTGGTTCGGCGGCACCAAGCTCGGGGCGGGCGGCCTGATCCGGGCGTACGGCGGCGCCGTCGGCGCGGCCCTGGACGCGGCCGGCACGGTCACCCGCCACCGGCTCAGGCTCGCGTCCGTCACGGTCGGCCACGAGCGGGCCGGCCGCCTGGAGAACGAGCTGCGCGCGGGCGGGTACGCCGTACGCGGCGTGGACTACGGCGCCGAGGTCACCATCGGCGTGGCGCTGCCGGCCGACCGGACCGAGGCGTTCCGCGCCTGGCTCGCCGGCGCGACGGCCGGCGCCGCGCGTCTCGACCTGGGCGGCGAGACGTGGACGGCGCCGGCCTGACGCGTGTCACCCCTCCCGGTGTCCGGGCGGCGGTTCGATGCCGAGCTGCGCGAGCTGCTGCGCGAACGGCACGAGCGGCTCCTCGGCGTCCGCCACCCGTTCCTCCTCCGGCTCGGTGACGGGCGCGACGGCCCTGCCCGCCGGGCCGGTCATCAGCGCCGCCAGTTCACCGGCCGCGCGCTCGACGCGGGCGTGCAGTTCCCTCCCGCCGCCGTCGCCCGCCGTGCCCCAGTCCTGCGAGGCGGCGTAGACGCCGGTCGGGACGGTGACGGCCCGCAGGTAGGAGAACAGGGGACGCATGGCGTGCTCCAGCACGAGGGAGTGGCGCGGGGTGCCGCCGGTGGCGCCCATCAGTACGGGCTTGCCGGTGAGCGCGTCGGGCTCCAGGACGTCGAAGAACGACTTGAACAGGCCGCTGTAGGAGGCCGAGAACACCGGTGTCACGGCGATCAGGCCGTCGGCGCCGGTGACCTCGTCGATGACGGCGGCCAGCCGCGGGTCGGGGAAGTGCGCGGTCAGGTTGTGGGCGATGCTGCCCGCCAGCTCGCGCAGCTCCACGACGGTCACCTCCGCGCCGGTGCGCTCGGCCGTGGCCGTGGCGAGCCGGTCGGCGAGCAGCCGGGATGACGAGGGGACGCTCAGCCCTGCGGTGACGACGGCGAGTCTCATTCCGCGGCCCGCCCCTCACGCGCCGTGTCCTCGCCCGCGGTCCGCGCGGCGACGCGGGCGGCGTGCGTGGGCGCGTCCGGCACCGTGTCGGGCCGGCCGATCGCGAACTCCTTGCGCAGCACCGGGACCACCTCCTCGCCGAGGATGTCGAGCTGCTCCAGGACCGTCTTCAGCGGCAGGCCGGCGTGGTCCATGAGGAAGAGCTGCCGCTGGTAGTCGCCGACGTACTCGCGGAAGCCCAGGGTGCGTTCGACGACCTGCTGCGGGCTGCCGACGGTGAGCGGCGTCTGGGCGGTGAACTCCTCCAGCGACGGGCCGTGGCCGTAGACGGGGGCGTTGTCGAAGTAGGGGCGGAACTCCCGCACCGCGTCCTGCGAGTTGCGGCGCATGAAGACCTGGCCGCCGAGGCCGACGATGGCCTGCTCCTCGGTCCCGTGGCCGTAGTGGGCGAAGCGGCGCCGGTAGAGCGCGATCATCCGCTGCGTGTGCTCCTTGGGCCAGAAGATGTGGTTCGAGAAGAAGCCGTCCCCGTAGTACGCCGCCTGCTCGGCGATCTCGGGGGAGCGGATGGAGCCGTGCCAGACGAACGGGGGCACGTCGTCCATCGGGCGGGGCGTGGACGTGAAGCCCTGGAGGGGGGTGCGGAAGCGGCCCTCCCAGTCGACGACGTCCTCGCGCCACAGCTTGTGCAGCAGCGCGTAGTTCTCGATGGCGAGCGGGATGCCCTGGCGGATGTCCTGACCGAACCAGGGGTAGACGGGGCCGGTGTTGCCGCGGCCGAGCATGACGTCCGTGCGGCCGTCCGCCAGGTGCTGGAGCATCGCGAAGTCCTCGGCGATCTTCACCGGGTCGCTCGTGGTGATGAGGGTGGTCGCGGTGGACAGCAGGAGCCGTTCGGTGCGCGCGGCGATCCAGCCGAGCATGGTGGTGGGGGAGGAGGGGACGAACGGCGGGTTGTGGTGCTCGCCGGTCGCGAAGACGTCGAGGCCGACCTCCTCGGCCTTCAGGGCGATGGCCGTCATGGCCTTGATGCGCTCGCGCTCGGTCGGGGTGCGGCCGGTGGTGGGGTCGGGGGTGACGTCGCCCACGGTGAAGATGCCGAACTGCATGCCGGTCATGGTGTCGCGCTCCGAAGTTGTTGAAGAATGAACTACCCGGACAACAGGGTGCTCCTCCCGCCTATTCCTACCTCCCCGGCCCCCGCCCGGACCCGCCGCCCCGGGGTGCGGCGCACCACCGCGCGCGTACCGGGCGCTCCATCCACCGTGGCGGCCGCGCGGGCGCGCCGCAACCCGGCGCGTCATCATTCCGTCACCGAAGGGTCACCGGGTGCGCGCGGTCCGGGCGGCGGCCGGCCGGGGGCACCCCCGGGAGGGCATCCACCGGCGGCCGTGCGGCCCCGGCCCACGCTCCGCCACCGGGACCTGCGGGCACGGTGAACGGCCCGCCCGGCCCGCGCGCGGCCGGCGGCGCCGCCACGAGACTCGTCGGTGGTGACCGACCGGGAGACGCGGCACATGCGGCCCGCCTCCCACGTCTTCTCGCACCGGGGAACGGCGGGCCGGTGCGCGTCCCCCCGGCCGGTCACCGCCCCCGCGCCGCCCGAACCCCCGGAGACACCGCCATGAACTCCCTCACCCTCGCCACGGACCCGGGCGAGGCGGCGGCACTGGACGCCGCCAGGACCTACCGCACCCGGCTGGCCGGCGAACTCGCCGGACGCGTCGCGCTGCTGATCACCGCGGCCGACCGCGCCCCCGGCGCCGTACCGGACATGCACGCCGGCCTCGTGGACTTCTGCGAGCGCGTACTCCTGCCGCACACCGCCGCCGAGGAGGTCACGCTCCACGCCGCCGCCCGCGGCCGGGCGGGCGCCCGGCTGCTCGTCGAGGGCCTGGTCGCCGAGCGCCACCGCCTCACCGGACTCGTCGGCTCCCTGCGCGACGCCGCGACCCCGGCCCGCGCCGCGGCGGAGGCCCGCGCGCTGCAGGTGCTCCTCGACGCGCACACCGAGAAGGAGAACGACCTCGTCCTGCCGCTGCTCGCCGCCGCGCCCGACGTCTCCCTGGCCGGGCTCGTCGCCGAGCTGCGCAGAGCACTGCCCGGCTACGGCTCCGCCCGGCCGGAGGACGACGGGAGCCCGGAGGAGGACGAGGCGTGCTGCGGAGCGTGCACCTGCGGCGCCCGGGACGAGCCCGTACCCGAACTGGACGTCCGCACGGTCCCGCGCGCCAAGCGGCACGCCACGGTCATCGGCGCGCTCGACACGGTGCGCCCCGGCGGCGCCCTGGAACTGATCGCCCCGCACGACCCGCTGGCCCTGCTCGCGCATATCGAGCGGCGCAGCCCCGGCCGGTTCACCGTCGCCCGCCTGGAGCGCGGCCCGCAGGACTGGCGGCTGCGGTTCAGCCGCCACTGACCGGAAGGAAGACACACCATGCGCGGTGCGCATCGCACGGCCGGCACCCTCGTGGGCCTCGTCGGAGCGGCCCTGTCCGTGGCCGGCCCCGTCATGCTGTGGCGGGGGCGCGGCGGCCGGCGGGAGATCCGCGGCGAGCTGGCCGCCCAGCGGATCACGTTCCCCGTCCGCGACCTGCCCCCCGGCCTCGCCGGGCACGCCGGCCGGCGGGTCGCGACGGGACCGGAGGCCCACGCCTACGCCGAACTGATCAAGGACCACCTCATCCACATCACCGACGGCCGCTCCTACGCGGAGATCACCGACGAACTCCAGGCCGGCGGAGGAGACGACGAGAGCCTGACCAGGCTGCGCCAGACCGCGTTCATGGGGGAATCGCTGCGTGCCTCGCTGATGTCCGCCTACCAGGCATGGCACGTGACGACGCTCGCCATGGGCCTCGGCTCCCTGCTGGCCGGCACGGGAGCGGCCCTGCTCGTGACCGGGAAACTGCTGGTGTCGGACGGCACAGGACGGGGGTGACGGTCCGGGGGAACAGGGCCGGTCGGCCCTGGCCGACCGGCCCGGCCCCGCGACATCATTGCGGTGGACACAGCACACACCGCAAGGAGCGACCGATGGCGGACCGCGAGCAGGCCGGCCCCGACACCCCGATCCGGGTCTTCCTCCTCGACGACCACGAGGTGGTGCGGCGCGGGGTCCACGACCTCCTGAACGACGAGCCGGACATCGAGGTGGTCGGCGAGGCCGCCACCGCCGAGCAGGCACTCGTGCGCGTCCCCGCCCTGCGCCCCGACGTCGCCGTGCTCGACGTCCGCCTGTCCGACGGCGACGGTGTGAGCGTCTGCCGGGAACTGCGGTCACGCCTGCCGGAGGTGGCCTGCCTCATGCTGACCTCGTTCGACGACGAGGAGGCGCTGCTCGACTCGATCATGGCGGGCGCGGCCGGCTACGTCCTGAAGCAGATCCAGGGGTCCGACCTCGTCTCCGCCGTACGCACCGTGGCCCGCGGCCAGTCGCTCCTCGACCCCAGCGCCACCACCCGGCTGATGGCGCGGCTGCGGGGCGGCACGGAGCAGGAGGCGGAGCCGGACACGCTGCCCGGCCTGACCGAACGGGAGCGGGAGATCCTGCTGCTCATCGGCGAGGGGCTGACCAACCGGCAGATCGGCCAGCGCCTCTACCTGGCGGAGAAGACGGTGAAGAACCACATCTCCCGGCTGCTCGCCAAGCTCGGTGTGCAGCGGCGCATCCAGGCCGCCGTCATCGCCACCGAGGCCCGCGACCGGCTGCGCGGCGACGCGCGCTGACGCCCCCCGGCCACCGCGCCCGGGCCGCCGCGACCCGTGCCGCTACCGTTGCGGAGGACAGGCGGTCCGCCGTCGGGGCGCCGGGAGACGTGGAGGAATCGGCCGTGGGACGCTCCGAGGAGTCGGGAGAGGCCAGGGTGCGGCTGCCGCAACTGCGCCTGGACGAGCTGCTGGAGGAGCTGCAGGCCCGCGTCGACGCGGCACGCGGCACCCGCGACCGGGTGCACAGTCTGCTGGAGGCGGTGCTCACCGTCGGCCGGGAACTCGACCTGGAGCAGGCGCTGCGCCGCATCCTCGACGCCGCCGCGGCCCTGGTCGACGCCGAGTACGCGGCCCTCGGCGTGATCGGCCCGGACGGCAGGCGCCTGTCGGACTTCCTCACCGTCGGTGTCAGCGACGAGGAGATCGCCCGCATCGGGCCGTTCCCCGAGGGCCACGGCATCCTCGGCGAGCTGATCCGGCACCCGGAGCCCCTGCGGCTGCGCAAGCTCTCCGAGCACCCGGCGTCGTTCGGCATCCCCGCCCACCACCCGCCGATGCACACCTTCCTCGGGGTGCCGATCCGGGTGCGCGACCAGGTGTTCGGGAACCTCTACCTGACCGAGAAGCGGGGCGGTGCCGAGTTCGACGAGGAGGACGAGGCCATCCTGTCCACGCTCGCCGTGGCCGCCGGCGTGGCGATCGACAACGCCCGCCTGTACGAGGAGTCCCGGCTGCGCGAGCGCTGGCTGCGCACGAGCGCGGAGATCACGCACAGTCTGATGTCCGGCAGCGAGCGGGGCGAGGTGCTCGGGACGATCGCCGAGCGGTCGCGGGAGATCACCGGCGCCGCCCTCGCGGTGGTGGCCGTCCCGATGGCGGGGACCGACGCGCTCACCGTCGAGCTGGCCATCGGGCAGGAGGCCGACGCGCACCGCGGTCTCGTGCTGCCCGTGGACGACAGCCTGATCGGCCTCGCCTTCTCCACCGCCGCCCCCGTCACGAGCCCGGACATCTCCCGCGACGGACGGGTCTCGGCCGGCCCGCCCCGTTTCTCCGGCCTCGGTCCGGCCGTTGCCGTGCCCATCGGCAGCGGCGACGGCGTACGGGGTGTCGTGCTGCTGGTGCGTACGGCCGGCCGCAGCCCGTTCACCGAGGAGGAGACCGGTCCGCTGCTCGGCTTCGCCGCGCAGGCCGCCGTCGCCATGGAACTGGCCGAGCGGCGGCAGGACGCCGAGCAGATCGCGCTGCTCGAGGACCGCGACCGCATCGCCCGCGATCTGCACGACCTCGCGATCCAGCGGCTGTTCGCCACCGGCATGACCCTCCAGAGCGCGGGCCGGTTCATCGACCACGCAGGGGCCAAGGAGCGCGTGCTGCGGGCCGTGGACGACCTGGACGAGACCATCAAGATCATCCGTACGACGATCTTCGGCCTGCGCGCCCGTGACGACGACGCGTCCCCGGGCCTGCGGGCGCGGGTCGTCCGCGTCGTCGGCGAGGCGGCGCCGGTCCTCGGCCTCGCCCCCGGACTCCGCATGGAGGGGCTCCTCGACACCCACGTGCCGCGGGAGACCGCCGACCACGTCGTGGCCGTCCTGTCCGAGTCGCTGACCAACATCGCGCGGCACGCCCGGGCCGGTCACGCGGACGTCGTGCTGGAGACGGACGGCAGGACCGTGCGCCTCACCGTCGCCGACGACGGTGTGGGCATCCCGCCGGGGGGCCGCCGCAGCGGCCTCGCGAACATGGCGGAGCGGGCACGGAAGCTCGGCGGCGACCTGGAGCGGTCGACCCCGGAGGGCGGCGGGACACGGCTGGTGTGGCAGGTGCCCGTCCGCGACCGGTGACGGCCGAGCCGCACCCCTGACCGCGCCCGGCAGCGGGCCCGCCGGGGGGCGGGACCAAGGGGCCGGTGGACGGGGCCGTACGGCCCCGGTCCCGCCGCGCGCCCCGGCCCGACCGTCCCGACCTGCGCGGCCGCCCGGCCCCGATCCGCCCGCGCGCCCCCACGGGGCGCGAAACGCCTGGTAGACGAGAGATGAGCGCCGCCCGAAAGGCGGACCCCACCATCCTTGTTCTTGAGGTGACCCATGCTCTCCGACGAGTCCGCCGCCGTCATACGCGCCTCCCTCCCCGCCGTGGGGGGCGCTCTCGACGCGATCACCGCCCGCTTCTACGACACGATGTTCGACGAGCACCCGGCCCTGCTCGACGGCCTGTTCAACCGCGCCAACCAGGCCAACGGCGAGCAGCGCAAGGCACTGGCCGGCTCCATCGCCGCCTTCGCGCAGGCGCTGGTCGCCGACCCCGACGCCCGCCCCGACGCGCTGCTGTCCCGCATCGCGCACAAGCACGCGGCCCTCGGCGTCACGGAGGACCAGTACACGGTCGTGCACAAGTACCTCTTCCGCGCCATCGGCGACGTCCTCGGCGACGCGGTCACGCCCGAGGTGGCCGCCGCCTGGGACGAGGTCTACTGGCTGATGGCGGGCGCGCTCATCGCCCGGGAGGCGTGTCTCTACCGGGACGCCGGCGTCGACCCGCGCAGCCCCTGGCGGCAGTGGACGGTCGCCGAGCGCCGCGAGGAGACCGCCGACGTGGTGTCCTTCCTGCTCCGCCCGGCCGACGGCGGACCCCTGCCCGCGGCGAAGGCGGGCCAGTACGTCAGCGTCCGCGCGCTCCTGCCCGACGGCACCCACCAGCTCCGCCAGTACAGCCTCTCGAACGCCCCCGGCGGCGCGCTGCGCCGCATCACCGTCAAGCGGGTCGCGGGCCTCGCCGACGCCCCGGAGGGCGAGGTCTCGAACCACCTGCACCGCACCGTGCGCGCCGGCGACGAGCTGACCCTGTCCGCCCCGTTCGGCGACGTGGTCCTCGACGCGTCCGACGCGCCGCTGCTGCTCGTCTCCGCCGGCATCGGCTGCACGCCCATGGCGGGCATCCTGGAGCACCTCGCCGCCTCCGGCTCCGGCCGTACCGTCGTGGTCCTGCACGCCGACGGCTCGCCGGCCGACCACGCGCTGCGGGCCGACACACTCCGCCTGGCCGGCGAGCTGCCGGACGCCAGGACCGAGTTCTGGTACGAGCGGGACGGCGGCTCGGGACCCGGCGTCCACGCGGGCCGGATGGATCTGACGGGCCTCGCGCTGCCGGCCGGCGCCGACGTGTACCTGTGCGGCTCGCTGCCGTTCATGCGCGCCGTCCGCACCCAGCTCCTCGCGGCCGGCGTACCCGCCCGCCGCATCCGCTACGAGGTCTTCGGCCCCGACCTGTGGCTCGCCCACGCGGAGGGCTGACCACAGCGGCGCCCGCTCCCGCGGGCGCGCGGAGAACCCCGGCAGCAGGACAGCGCTGCCGGGGTTCTTCCGTGCGGGGACCGGTCGCCGGGCCGGTCACACCAGGCCGCTCCAGTACGTCCAGAACCGGGTGAGGACGAGCACGGCGATGACGCCGTACCACGCGGCGAGCACGATCCAGTGCGTGTCCAGCACGAGGCCGAGGACGGGCCGCGCGGCGGTGGGCAGCCGGATCACCCCGTGCCCGAGGTTCCGCAGGGTCACGTACCAGAACAGCGCGATCGTGACGATCCACACGACGACGCAGTAGGGACAGATCCGGTCGAGGACGTACAGCGACTGCGGGATCAGCCAGTGCACGAGGACGACGCCCGCGAACGCCCCGGCCTGCAGGGCCAGCCACACCAGCCGGTGCAGGCGGGCACCGGCGAGGACGGCGACACCGAGGGCGGCGACGGCGGCGAAGGCGCCGATGCCGAGCAGCATGGTGGGGATGCCGAGCAGGTTGCCCTGCTCGCCGGCCATGGTGCTGCCGCAGCCGACCACCGGTCCGATGTCGCACGACGGCCGGTGCGCCGGGTCGTTCAGCACCCGCCGGTCCTCGACCGCCAGCAGGAACGACGCGAGCCAGCCGACGAGCCCTGTCACCGTCAGCAGCAGGCCCGTCCGCCGGCCCGGCGCCCCGCCGCCCGCCGCCGTCACGCGGCGCTGCCGGAGCGCGGACCGTGCGCCGGGCGCCCCCGCCCGGCAGCCGCCGCGGACCGCCGCGGCGCGGACACGCGGCGCCGGTAGACGAGGTACGGCCGGACGAGATAGCCGACCGGCGCGCTCCACACGTGCACGAGACGGGTGAACGGCCAGGCCGCGAAGAGCAGACAGGCCGTCAGGGCGTGGAGCTGGAACAGCAGCGGCGCCCCGGAGACCGCCTCGGGCTGCGGCTGGAACGTGAAGACGCCGCGGAACCACACCGAGACGGTCTCCCGGTAGTCGTAGCCCCCGCCGAACACGTTGTGCGCGGCCGTGGCGGTGATGCCGAGCACCACCGTGGCGGACAGCAGCGGGAAGAGCACCTTGTCGCTGCGGTCGGTGCCCAGCCGGATCCGGCGGCTCAGCAGCCGGCGGGCGCACAGCATGCCGAGCCCGGCGATCATGGCCACGCCCGCGACAGAACCCGCCCACACGGCCGTGGTGTGGTACGCGTGCTCGCTGATGCCGGCGGCCTCCGTCCAGCTGTCGGGGACGGCCAGGCCCACGACGTGCCCCCCGATCACCATGAACGTGCCCAGGTGGAACAGCGGGCTGCCCCAGCGCAGCCAGCGGTGCTCCAGGAGCTGGCTGGTGCGCGACGTCCAGCCGAACTGGTCGTGCCGGTAGCGCCAGACGTGTCCGGCGGCGAACACGGCCAGGCAGGCGTAGGGACAGGCGACCCAGAGCAGCAGGTCGGTTCCTGAAGCGTTCATCGAGGACCGTCCGAGGTCGGTGGGAGGAGCGGGGGAACGGGCGCGAGCGGGGCGCGCTCCGGGGGAGTGAAGGCGCCCGGTGGCACGGGGCCGCCGTCGGCGTACGGGGCCGGGCCGACGGCCTCGTCCGGCGGCCCACCGGCGGCGAGTGCGGCCACGGCCGCCAGGTCCGCGGCGGTGGCGGGCGGCAGCAGGGTGAGCAGCGCGGCCAGCAGGTGCCGGTAGGGCGACCCCGCGTCGGCCAGCGCGCGGTGGATGAGTTCGAGGCCGCGCCGGTGCTGGCGCAGCGGCGCCTCGCCGGGCCCGGGACCCGACACGGCCGCGAACTCCAGGACCACCGGTAGGTGGTCCGGCAACTCCCCGCCGCCGATCTCCCAGCCCGCCGCCCGGTAGCGCTGCGCGAGCGCGAGGAGAGCCATGCCGCGGCGGCGCGTGTCCCCGTGCAGGTAGTACGTGAGGTAGAGGCTGCTCCTGCGGCGGAGGTCGAACGTCTCGACGTAGTGCCGCTCCAGGGCCTGCGGCTCCTGGCCGGCGAACCAGTCCGTGAACGCGGCCAGCTCCGTGGCGGCAGCCGTGGGCCGCAGCGCGCGGGGGGCCGCGATCAGGGTGGGCCGTGCGGCGGTCAGCTCGGCGTCCGGGTACTGCAGCAGCAGCGACAGCAGCCGGAGCAGCAGCTCCCGGTCCAGCAGCTCCGCGTGCGTGAGCCGCGGCCTGCGCCGTACGGCGGCCCGCAGGCGGGTGCGGACGGTCGGGGTGACGCCGATGGCGGGGACGGCGCTCACAGGTGGCCTCCGGTCGGGGTCCCGGCGGTGCGGCGGCGGAGGGCGGGGATGCCGAGCATGACCTTCCGCCCGGCCCCGTCACCGGTACCGGCGGACTCCACCGGGCAGCGGTTCTCCAGGGCGCTGAGGGCGGCGGCGTCCTCCCGGTGCGCCGCCGGGACGACGTACCGGTCCCGGTACTTCGCCACCGCCAGCAGGCGGTGCAGGTCCTCCGCCTCCCGGGCGGTCAGTCCCACGGCCTTCAGCGCGGTCTCGTCGCCGGCCGCCTCCAGGGTCCGCTCCCGCATGTAAGAGCGCAGCGCGGTCAGCTTCATCAGCACCCCGCCGACGACGTCGGTGTCCCCGGCGGTGAACAGCTCCGCCAGGTACTCCAGCGGGATGCGCAGCCGGGTGACGGCGGCGAACACGTGGTCGGGGTCGTCCTGGTCGCCGCCCGCCGCACTCACCGCGTCCAGGACGGGGGAGAGCGGCGGCACGTACCAGACCATGGGCAGGGTGCGGTACTCCGGGTGCAGCGGCAGCGCGACCCTGTACGTCGACACGAGCGCGTACACCGGGGAGCGGCGCGCGGCGTCCAGCCAGTCCTCCGGGATGCCGGCCTCCCGCGCGGCCGCGATCACCCGCGGGTCGTGCGGGTCGAGGAAGACGTCGCGCTGGGCGTCCAGCAGGTCGCGCTCGTCCGGGGTCGCCGCGGCCTCGCCCACCCTGTCGGCGTCGTACAGCACCAGGCCGAGGTACCGGAGCCGGCCGACGCACGTCTCCGAGCAGACCGTGGGCTGCCCGGCCTCGATGCGCGGGAAGCAGAAGGTGCACTTCTCGGCCTTGCCGGTCGCGTGGTTGACGTACACCTTCTTGTACGGGCAGGCCGTCACACACATCCGCCAGCCGCGGCAGCGGTCCTGGTCGACCAGGACGATGCCGTCCTCGACGCGCTTGTACATCGCGCCGGAGGGGCAGGCCGACATGCAGGCCGGGTTCAGACAGTGCTCGCAGAGCCTCGGCAGGTGGAAGAGGAAGGTCTGCTCGAACTCGAACCTGACCTTCTCGGCCCACGCGCCGCCCAGGTTCGGGTCGCCGCCCGCGTGCTCGGGCGCACCGCCGAGGCCGTCCTCCCAGTTGGCGCCCCAGGTGATGGACGCCGGCCTGCCGGTGAGGACGGAACGGGGGCGGGCCACCGGCATGTCCGGGCCGGCGGGGGCGCTCACCAGGTTGTCGTAGTCGTACGTCACCGGCTCGTAGTAGTCCTCGACGCCGGGCAGGTCCGGGTTGGAGAACAACGACAGGAGCCGCCTGACCCTGCCGCCGGAGCGCAGCACCAGCCGGCCCCTGCGGTCCAGCGTCCAGCCGCCCTTCCACTGCTCCTGGTCCTCGTAGCGGCGCGGGTAGCCGACGCCCGGCTTGGTCTCCACGTTGTTGAACCAGGCGTACTCGACTCCGGTCCGGTTCGTCCACGTCTGCTTGCAGGTGACCGAACAGGTGTGGCAGCCGATGCACTTGTCGAGGTTCATCACCATGGCGATCTGTGCCATCACGCGCATGTCAGTACTCCACTTGCTGGCTGCGGCGGCGTATGACGGTGACCTCGTCACGCTGGTTGCCGGTCGGGCCGTAGTAGTTGAAGGCGTAGGTGAACTGGGCGTAACCGCCGGCCAGATGGGTGGGCTTCAGCAGCAGCCGGGTCAGCGAGTTGTGGATGCCGCCGCGCCTGCCGCTGACCTCGGTCCGCGGCACGTTCACCGTGCGGTCCTTGGCGTGGTACATGTACACGGTTCCCTCGGGCATCCGGTGGGTGACCACCGCCCGCGCCGCCACCACGCCGTTGCGGTTGTACGCCTCGATCCACTCGTTGTCCCGGACGCCGATCCGCTCGGCGTCCGCGGTGGACATCCAGATCACCGGGCCGCCCCGGGACAGCGCCAGCATGTAGGCGTTGTCCTGGTATTCCGAGTGGATGGACCACTTGGAGTGCGGCGTCAGATAGCGCACGGTCACCTCGGCGCGGCCCGTCTCGTGCAGGTGCTCGTCGCCGTAGTGCCGCAGCGCGTTCAACGGCGGCCGGTACACCGGGAGCTGCTCGCCGAGCTCGGCCATCCAGTCGTGCTCCATGAAGAAGTGCTGCCGGCCGGTGAGGGTGTGCCAGGGCTTGCGGTGCTCGACGTTGATCACGAACGGCGAGTAGCGGCGGCCGCCGGTCTCCGAGCCGGACCACTCGTACGACGTCATCACCGGGCGCGGCTGGGTACGGGTGTCGGCGAAGGTGATCCGCTCGGCCTCGCGCTCCGACGCGAGCTCCACGAGGCCCGCGCTGCCCGTCTGCCGCTCCAGTTCGCGGAACCCCTCGGTCGCGAGCCGCCCGTTGGTGGTGCCGGACAGCGCGAGGATCGCCTCGCACATGTCGCTCGCGGTGGCCAGGGACGGACGCCCCGCCCCGACGCCGTCGCGCACGGTGCCGAGCCGCCGCCCCAGTTCCCCGATCTCGCGGTCCGGGTGGACGGTGACGCCCTTCGTCGTCGTGCCGAGCGTGTCGAGCAGCGGGCCGACGGCCCGCATCTTCTGCGCGACGGCCGCGTAGTCCCGTTCCACGACGACCAGCTTCGGCATCGTGCGGCCCGGGACCGGCTCGCACTCGCCGGCCTTCCAGTCGCGCACGACCCCGCCGGGCTGGGCCAGCTCGTCCGGCGTGTCGTGCGCGAGCGGCACGGCGAGCACGTCGGTCCGCCTCCCCAGGTGGCCGGCGGCCAGCTCGCTGAACCGGTCGGCGATCGCGAGGAAGGTGTCGTAGTCGGTGCGGGCCTGCCAGGGCGGTGCGATGGCCGGTGTGAAGGCGTGCACGAAGGGGTGCATGTCCGTGCTGGACAGGTCGTCCTTCTCGTACCAGGTCGCGGCCGGCAGGACCACGTCGGACAGCAGGCCGGTCGAGGTCATCCTGAAGTCGAGTGACACCAGCAGGTCGAGCTTCCCCTCGGGGGCCTCGTCGTGCCACACGACCTCGGCGGGCCGCTCGTCCTCGGGCGTCTCGGCCGAGCGGACGGCCGCGTCCGTGCCCAGCAGGTGACGCAGGAAGTACTCGTTGCCCTTGCCGGACGAGCCGAGGAGGTTCGCCCGCCACACGGTCAGCACCCGCGGGAAGTTGGCCGGGGCGTCCGGGTCCTCGGCGGCGAACCGCAGCCGGCCGGCCTTCAGTTCGTCGACGATGTGCTCGGCGACGGGGCGCCCGCGGGCCGCCGCCTCGTCCGCCAGGTCCAGCGGGTTGCGGTCGAAGGCGGGGTGGCCCGGCGTCCAGCCGAGGCGCACGGCCTGCGCCAGGCAGTCGGCGAACGCCCTGCCCCTGAACCGGCCCCTCCCGAGCGGGGACGCCAGCTCGTCGGGACCGAACGCCTCGTAGCGCCACTGGTCCGTGTTCAGGTACCAGTAGGACGTGCCGGCCATGTGGCGTGTCGGCCGCTGCCAGTCGAAGGCGAACGCGAGGTGCTGGAAACCGGTCAGCGGACGCACCTTCTCCTGGCCCACGTAGTGCGCCCAGCCGCCGCCGTTCACGCCCTGGCAGCCGGTCATCGTGGTCAGCGCGAGGAACGCCCGGTAGATCGTGTCGGAGTGGAACCAGTGGTTGGTGCCGGCGCCCATCGCGATCATCGAGCGGCCCCGCGTCCGCTCCGCGTTCCGGGCGAACTCACGGGCGATCCGGGCCGCCTGCGCGGCCGGCACCGAGGTGAGCGTCTCCTGCCACGCCGGGGTGCACGGCTCGGCCGCGTCCTCGTAGTCCGCGGGCCAGCGGCCCGGCAGCCCCGGGCGGCCCACCCCGTACTGGGCGAGCAGCAGATCGAAGACGGTCGTGACGAGCCGGCCGCCGATCCGCCGCACGGGCACGCCGCGCACCATCACCGAGCCGCCCTCGGTGGCCCCCTCGTCGAACCGGGGCAGCGCCACCTCGACCGTGTCCTCGGCCGAACCGAGGAGGCTCAGCTCGGGTTCGACGCCGTCCAGGTCCAGATTCCAGCGGCCCTGCCCGGTCGTCCCCCAGCGGAAGCCCAGCGATCCGTTCGGGACCACGGGCTCGCCCGTCGCCCGGTCGAGCAGCACCGTCTTCGCCCCTGCGTTCTCCTCGTCGCCGCCGAGGTCGGCCGCGGTGAGGAAACCGCCGGGCACGAGCCCGTGCCCGCTCTCCCGCAGGGTCACCAGGAACGGCGCGTCCGTGTACGTCCGCAGGTAGTCGCGGAAGTACGGCACCTCCCGGTCGACGAGGAACTCGCGCAGGATCACATGCCCCATGGCCATGGCGAGCGCCCCGTCGGTGCCCGGGTGCGGGGCCAGCCACTCGTCGGCGAACTTCACGTTGTCCGCGTAGTCGGGGCTGACCGCGACGACCTTGGTCCCGTTGTAGCGGGCCTCGGTCAGGAAGTGCGCGTCGGGAGTGCGGGTGACGGGGATGTTGGAGCCCCACATCACCAGGTAGCCCGCGTTCCACCAGTCCGCGGCCTCCGGGACGTCCGTCTGGTCGCCGAAGACCTGCGGGGAGGCGACCGGCAGGTCCGCGTACCAGTCGTAGAACGACAGCAGGGTGCCGCCGATCAGCGACATGAACCGGCTGCCCGCCGCGAACGACGCCATCGACATCGCCGGGATCGGCGAGAAGCCGGCCACCCGGTCCGGGCCGTACGCCTTGATGGTGTGCACATGGGCGGCCGCCACCAGTTCGGCGACCTCGTCCCAGTCCGCGCGCACCAGACCGCCCTTGCCGCGGGCACGCTTGTACGCCCGCGCCTTCGCCGGGTCGCCCGTGATCTCCGCCCACGCCGCCACCGGGTCGCCGAGCCTGCGCCTGGCCTCGCGCCACATCGTCAGCAGCGTGCCCCGCACATACGGGTACCTGACCCGGCTGGGGGAGTAGGTGTACCAGGAGAACGAGGCACCGCGCGGGCAGCCGCGCGGCTCGTACTCGGGGCAGTCCGCGCCGATCGACGGGTAGTCGGTGGCCTGGTGCTCCCACGTGATGATGCCGTCCTTGACGTACACCATCCACGAGCAGGAACCGGTGCAGTTGACGCCGTGGGTGGAGCGCACCACCTTGTCGTGCGCCCAGCGGTCCCGGTAGAACCCCTCCCACTTGCCGTCGTGCTGTCCGAACACGGCGCGTCCGTCGGCTGACACCGCGCTGCGGGTCAGCAGCCGGCGGGCCGCCAGCGGCCAGCCCTGCCCGGCGCGCCGCTCCCGCCGCCGTGCGTTGTCGTCGTTCTCCATGCCGGGAAACCTAGGCGGCCCGCCCCGCGCGATCGTTGGGCCGAACGCCCCCAGCCGGGCGCCCAACGACTCCGGCGCGCACCCGTGTTCGGGGACCATCGGCCCCGGAGCGGGGCCGCTCGGCGCCCCGTCGGCCACCGCCCCGCAGTGCATGCTGGCGCTGATCGAATCGGAGGCTGCGCATGGACGACCGCCGCGGGTGTCGGCCCGACCCACTCCCCCGCCCCGGGCCGTGGCCGGCCGGGCGTACGCCGCGCGCCGCCCTCCGGTCCGGTCCCGCCCGGACCGCCCCGTCCGTCCGCGTCCACCGGGGACACCGGTGAACGGCGGGCGGTCCGGTGCCGGCCCCGCCGCGCCCGTGGTGCGGCGGCAGCGGCAGGACGCGGGGGAGCGGCCGTTCATCGTGATCTGGGAGGCCACCCGGGCCTGCCCGCTCGCGTGCCTGCACTGCCGCGCCGAGGCCGTCCCCGACCGTGACCCGCGCGAGCTGGACACCCGGGCGGCCGAGGACCTGATACGGCAGGTCGCCGCCTTCGGACACCCGGCACCCCTCTTCGTGATCACCGGCGGCGACCCGTTCCAGCGCCCCGACCTGCTGGAGCTGATCGCGTACGGCGCGCGGACGGGCGTGCGCGTCGCCGTCTCGCCGTCCGGCACACCGACCCTCACCCCCGAGCGGTTGCGCGCGGTGCACGGGGCGGGCGCCGTCGGCCTCTCGCTCAGCCTCGACGGATCGACTCCCGGGCTGCACGACGGTTTCCGCGGTGTACCCGGCGTCTACCGCTGGACCCTCGACGCCTGGGACGCCGCCCGCGCCCTCGGCATGAAGACGCAGATCAACACCACGGTCACCCGGCACAATCTGCATGACCTCCCGGACATCGTCCGCCTGGTGCGCGACCACGGCGCCATGCTGTGGAGCGCCTTCCTCCTCGTGCCGACCGGCCGGGGCAGCGCCCTCGGCGCGCTCACGGCCGGGGAGACCGAGGACGTCCTGAACTTCGTCCACGACATCGGCCTGACCGTGCCGGCGAAGACGACGGAGGCCCACCACTTCCGCCGCGTCGCCCTGCAGCGCCGCATCCTCGCCGACCGCGGGGACGACCACGTCGCCGTCCTCGGACTCGGCCCGCTGTACCGCGCGTTGCGCGACCGGGCGGCCGCGCTCGGCCTGACCGACGGCGCCCGCCGCGCACGCCGCCCGCCCCTGGACGTCAACGCGGGCCGCGGCTTCGTCTTCGTCTCGCACACCGGGACCGTGCACCCGAGCGGCTTCCTCCCGCTCGGCGCCGGCAGCGTGCGCGAGCGGCCCCTCACCGAGATCTACCGCACCTCCGGGCTGTTCACCGGGCTGCGGGACCCCGACCGGCTGGGCGGCCGGTGCGGCGCCTGCGAGTTCCGCCGGGTCTGCGGCGGCTCCCGGTCCCGCGCCTTCGGCCTGACCGGCGACCCGTACGCCGAGGAACCCTGGTGCGGCTACGTACCCGGGTCCTTCCCCCACAGGCGCGAGCTGGCCGGACTGCTGGCCGGCCACCGGGCGGCGCGGCGAGGAGCATCGTGAGCGACGAACCCCGCGCGGACGGACGCGGGCAGCTCAGGACCGTCCGGCCGGGCGGTGGCGCCGATGCCGCGCCCAGCCGGTTCAAACGGTCCGCCCTGCGGGCACGCCACCTGCAGGCCCACGTCCTGATCGCCGTCTGGGCCGGGCTCGCCCTGCTCGCGGCCACCGGACACGCCACACTGCCGGTCGCGCGCTGGCTCGCCGTCCACCTCTTCCTGCTGGGCGCCGCCACCACCGCCATCCTCGTGTGGAGCGAGCACTTCGCCGTGGCGATGCTGCGCGCCGGGCTGCCCGGCCGGCGGTGGAGCGCCGTACGCCTCCACGGCGCCAACCTGGCCGTCGCGGGGGTCGTCATCGGCGTGTGGGCCGACCTGCCGGTGCTGACCGGTGTCGGCGCCGCGGGACTGGTCGCCGCCGCCACCGCCCACCTGGCCGTGCTGGTGCGGCTGGGCCGTGGGGCGCTGGGCGGCCGGCTGGCCCCCATCGCCGCGTTCTACCGCGCCGCGGCCGCGGCCCTCGTCGTGGCCACGGTCCTCGGCACGCTCATCGCCACCGGCACCGCCCCCGCGCGCCTGCACACCGGGCTCCGGCTCGCCCACATCCACGTCGCCCTCCTCGGCTGGATCGCGCTGCCCGTCATCGGCACGCTGTTCATGCTCTGGCCCACCGTCCTCGGCGTCCGCATGCACCCCGGCACGGCGCGGGAGGCCCGCAGGACCCTGGCCCTGACCGGCGGCGGCCTCGCGGTCGCGGTGGCCGGCCTCGCCTCCGGCACCGGCGGCCCCCAGCGCGCCGCCGTCGTCGCCGGGCTGACCGCGTACGCGGCCGGCACCGGCCCGGCCGTACGTCTCCTCGCCGTCACCGTGCGGCGCGGCAGCCGGCCCGTGTCGGCCGCGGCGGCCTGGTCGCTGGCCGCGTCCACGGCCTGGCTGGTGACCGCGGTCGCGGCCGACCTCGTCCACCTCGCCACGCACACCCCGGACGCCGCGCGGCCCGGTGCCGACGGGCTGGTTCCGGCGTTCCTCATCGGCTTCGTCGGGCAGGTGCTCGTCGGCGCGCTGACGTACCTGCTGCCGATCGTCCTGTCCGGCGGCCCGCGCGAGCGGACCGAGCTGCGGGCCGTGCTGGAACGGGCCTGGGCACCCCGGCTGGCGGCGCTGAACCTGGCCGCCGTCCTGCTCGCCCTGCCCCTGCCGGGACCCGTCACCACCGCCGGGACGGTTCTGGCGGCGGTCGCCACGACGGCGTTCCTCGGCCTCGTCGTGACCGTGCTGGCGCGCCGCGGCCGGCCGGACGCGCCCTCGCGCACGCCGGCGCTGCTCGGCACCGCCACGGGTGCGGTCGTGACGGTCCTCGCCGTGCTCGTGGCCGGGAGCGGTGGGACCGGCGGGACCGCCGACAGCGCCGCCGGCACGGCGGGAGGAGCCGCCACGACCACCCGCACGGTGGCCGTGTCCCTCGGGAACATGCGCGTCACACCGGACCGTGTCGAGGTCGCCCGGGGCACCCGCCTGCTCCTCGACGTCACCAACGACGACGCGCAGCGGCACGATCTGAAGGTCGAGGACGGCCCCGCCACCTCGCTGCTCGCCGCCGGCGAGTCGGCCACCCTCGACATCGGCACGGTCAGCGCCGACCGCACGGCCTGGTGCACGGTGCCCGGCCACCGCGCCGCCGGAATGACCCTGGACATCGTCGTCGGCGACACCGCGCGGGACCACGCCGGCCACACCGCCACCGCCGCGGGCGACCCGGACCTCGACCTCGCCGCCGACTTCTCGGCGGACTGGGAGCCGCGCCCCGCCGAACTGCCTGCGGCACCCGGCACGGACGTGCACCGCGTCGAACTCCACGCCGTCCGCCAGACGGTGGAGGTCGCCCCGGGCGTGGAACAGGAGATGTGGACGTTCGGCGGCACCGCTCCCGGCCCCACGCTGCGCGGCAGGGTCGGCGACACCTTCGAGGTCACGCTGGTCAACGACGACCCGGAGATGGGCCACGGCATCGACTTCCACGCCGGCGCCCTCGCCCCGGACGGGCCGATGCGCACCCTGGAGCCGGGGGAGCGGCTCGTGTACCGCTTCCGCGCCGACCGGGCCGGGGCCTGGCTGTACCACTGCAGCACCGCGCCCATGCTCCAGCACATCGCCAACGGCATGCACGGCGCCCTGATCATCGACCCGCCCGACCTCGCCGAGGTGGACCGCGAGTACGTCCTGGTCGCGTCCGAGCTGTACCTCGGCACCCCGGGCAGCGAGGACCAGGTCGCCCGTATGACGGCCGGCACGCCGGACGCCTGGACGTTCAACGGCGTCGCGGCCCAGTACGCGCACGCGCCGCTCGACGCCCGCGCCGGGGAACGCGTCCGCTTCTGGGTCATCGCCGCCGGACCGGACGACGGCGTCTCCTTCCACATCGTCGGCGCCGTGTTCGACACCGTCTACAAGGAAGGCGCTCATCTGCTGCGGCCCCAGGACCCGGGCGGCTCCCAGTCGCTCGACCTGGCACCCGCCCAGGGCGGCTTCGTCGAGACGGTGTTCCCGGAGGCCGGCCACTACTCCTTCGTCGACCACGCGCTGCGGCACGCCGGATCGGGCGCGCACGGCACGGTGGAGGTGCGCTGATGGACGGGATCGGGATCTGGCAGGTGGTGCGGTTCCTGCACGTCACCGGTGCCGTGCTGTGGGTCGGCGGCCAACTGGCCCTGTCCGCCGTGGTCCTCCCGCTGTCCCGCCGCATGCTCGCCGAGGGGACCCGCGACCGGTTCGCCCGCGACGTCGGGCGGCGCTTCGCCGTCCTCACGGGAGCGCTGTTCCTGCCGGTCCAGCTCGGCACGGGCTGGGCCATCGCCCGGCACAAGGGCGTCACCTGGGCGTCGCTCACCGAACCCGGCTACGGACGCACCCTGTTCGCCAAGCTCGGCCTGTTCGCGGTCGTGATGCTCCTGGCGGCGGCCCACGGCTGGGCGGCCGCCGGGGGCCGCCGTGAACTCGCCCGCGCCCTGGCCGTGGCGTCACTGGTGGGTTCCCTGGGCGTCGTGCTCCTCGCCACGGCGCTCCCGGCCACCTGACCGGCGGCCACGGGCGGGGCCGACACCGACAGTCCGAGGAGGAGCCGTCATGCAGACGCCGGAGACCGACGCGCGCGCCGTGGAGACCCTGCTGCGCGCGGCCGTCGCCGCCCCGTCGATCCACAACACCCAGCCCTGGCGCTTCGGCCTGGACGCCCCCACCCGTACGGTCCACGTACGCGTCGACCGTACGCGGCACCTGCCGCTCGCCGACCCCCATCTGCGCGCCCAGCACGTCTCCGTCGGCGCAGCCGTCCTCAACCTCCGCGTGGCCGCGGCGCACCTGGGATGGGACCCCCTCGTCCGTCTGCTGCCCGACGCGGACGACCCCGACCTGCTGGCCACCGTGCGGCTCGCACCGGCGGCGGAGGGCCGGGCGCCCCTGGGCGGACTGTACGGGGCCGTCGCTCGCCGGCACACCAGCCGGATGCCGTTCACCGGCCGGCCGGTCCCCGAGCACATCGTGTCCGCGATGACGGCTGCCGCCAGGGCCGAGGGCGCGCGGCTCGACGTCCCCGGCATCGCGGGGACCCGGCTGCTCCTGCGGCTCACGGCGCTGGCCGAGGCACGCAACACCGCCCACCCGCGCCGTGTCGCCGAGACCCGCGGCTGGGTCGCCGCACCGCGGGCGCCCTACGGCGTCCCGCTCGCCTCCATCGGCCCCCGCGACCGGGCCGGACGGATCCCGACGCGGGACTTCACCGGGCCGGTGCGTGGCTTCCGTCCGCCCGCCCTGCCCTTCGAGCGGCACCCACAGGTCGCCCTGCTGTGGACGAGGGAGGACCGGCGGACGGACTGGCTGCTCGCGGGCCAGGCGCTCGAACGGGTGCTGCTGGTGGCCACACGGCACGGTGTGCGCACGTCGCCGATGCACCAGGCGATGGAGTGGCACGACCTGCGGGAGGCGGTCGCGGGAACACGCCGCCGCTGCTTCCCGCAACTGCTGATCCGCTTCGGCTACGGCCCGGACGGCGGGTGCACCCCCCGTGCGCGCGCCGTCCCGGAGACCGGCTGAGACGCGGGGCTCAGCCGGCGACGCGCGCGTCCGTCAGCTCGCGCCCCGTCACCATCTCCGCCTCGATCCGGACGAAGACGTCGCCCTGCACCGGCATCCAGGAGGTCGGGCCGGTGCGCAGCAGGCGTTCGCGCTCGGCCGGGTCGGCCACCAGGGTCGCCCGGCCGGTGACCACCACGCTCCAGCCGGACCGGCGCGCGGCGTCGAACTCGTCCGCCTCGAAGGCGACGACGGCGCCGTGGACGGCCCGCGCGAGGTCGGAGCCCGCCGACGTGCGCAGCAGCACCGCCTCGTCGGTGTCCAGGGTGAAGTTCACCGGCAGTACCGCGGGCAGCGCCTGCCGCGTGTACACGACCCGGCCGACCGGCACCTCGGCGAGCAGCCGCAGGCACTCCTGCCGGTCCAGCGAGCGAAAGCCGTCGTTGTGCACCATTCCCCCATCCTCCTCGCCTCGCCCGTCCGACCAGCAGGGCCGGACGGCCCCATCTCCCGGCGATCGGCCGCCCCGCCCGCATCCGGGACCGGCGGCCCCCGGCCGGGGACCCGCGGACACGGGCTGGGGGACCCTCGGCCCCTCCTGCGGCGCGCGGGTGCGCGCGGACAGTGACAACCGGGCTGCCCGGGTCACCGGCCCGGCGCCCGCGTCCCGGGCGGGATCCCGGGACCGTACCTCTGCCCGAACGAAAGGACAGGCGGCATGCTGCAGCCGTCGGGGAAGAAGAAGGACACAGCGGCGGACACCCCGCCCGTGTCCGGGCGCGCGTGGCTGATGCTGGCGCTGGCCACGGCCGGATTCGCCGTGAACTTCTGGGCGTGGGCGCTGCTCAGCCCGCTCGGCCCGCGCTTCGAGGACGACCTCGGGCTGTCCTCGTTCCAGCAGTCCCTGCTGGTGGCGGTGCCGGTGGTGGTCGGGTCCGTCGGCCGGATCCCCGCCGGGGCGCTGACCGACCGGTTCGGCGGGCGCGTGATGTTCCCGCTGGTCTCGGCGGCGACCGTCGTGCCGGTGCTGTACGTGGGCCTGGCCGGGCACACGTCGTTCACCGCCCTGCTGGTGGGCGGCTTCTTCCTGGGCATCGGCGGAACGGCCTTCGCCGTCGGCGTGCCGTTCGTGAACGCCTGGTTCCCGCCGCGGCGGCGCGGCCTGGCCATCGGGGTCTTCGGCATGGGCATGGGCGGCACCGCGATCAGCGCGCTGACGACCGTCCACCTCGTCGACGCCGGCGGCATGGCGACCCCGTTCCTGCTCACGTCGGCCGCCCTCGCCGCGTACGCGATCACCGCCCTCCTCGTCCTGCGGGACGCCCCCGGCCGCGCCGTACCGGCCGAACCGCTGGCCCGCCGCCTCGCGCGGACGTGCCGGCTCCGCGTCACCTGGCAGGCGTCCGGCCTGTACGCGGTGGCCTTCGGCGGCTACGTGGCGTTCTCCGTCTACCTGCCCACCTACCTGAAGACCGGGTACGGACTGACCCAGGCGGACGCGGCGAACCGGATGGCCGGGTTCGTGATCCTGGCGGTGGCGATGCGTCCCGTCGGCGGCTGGCTCTCGGACCGGATCGGCCCGGTGCGCGTGCTCACCGCTTCGCTGGGCGTCACGGTCGTCGGTGCGTTCGCCCAGTCCCTGACGCCGTCGCTGGCCCCGACCGGCACGGTCGCCTTCCTCGCCCTGGCCGCCGCGCTCGGCGCCGGCAGCGGGGCGGTCTTCGCGCTGGTGGCGCTGCTGGCGCCGGCCGACCAGGTGGGCTCGGTCACCGGCATCGTCGGCGCGGCCGGCGGCCTCGGCGGATTCGTCCCGCCGCTGGTGATGGGCTCGCTGTACGGCGCCTACGGGTCGTACGCGTTCGGCCTCGTGCTGCTGGGGCTCGTGTCCCTCACGGCACTCGCGTTCACGGGGACGGGGGTCCGCAGCGCCGTCGGCGGTCCCGGCCGGCTCGCGCGGCCCCGGCCGCGCCGACCGTGACGGGCCGGGACAGGATCGGGACGGGGACCGTCGGGAGCGAGGAGAGGGACGATGTGTGAGTACTGCGGCTGCCAGGCCCTGAGTTCGATCGACGAGCTGACCAGGGAGCACGAGACGGTGGTCAACACGATCCGCCTCGTGCGGGACGCCCACGGGGCCGGGGACGTGCCCCGCATGGCCGCGCTGGCCAGGGAGATCGCCGCCGTCCTCGGCCCGCACACGCGGGTGGAGGAGGGCGGCCTGTTCCCCGCCCTCGCCGACGACTTCCCCGAGAAGATCGCGGCGCTCGAAGAGGAGCACCGCGTGGTGGAGGCCGTGCTGGGCGCGGCGGGCGACGGCGTTCCCGCGGATCCGGCGTGGCCGGGACGGCTGATCGAGGTGCTCGCCCTGCTCCGCGAGCACATCCTCAAGGAACAGGACGGGGTCTTCCCCGCCGCCCTGGCGACCCTCACCACCGAACAGTGGGAGGCCGTCGAGGCGGTGCGCGCCCGGGTCACCCCGGGTGCGCACCGCCCGCCCGCCTGACCGCGGCCCCGGGCGGGGCATGCGCCGGGGTGCAACCGAACCCGGCTGTCACGCGTCCTCAACCTCCCGAGGACAATGGGGCGTTGAGCGCCCCGGGCGAACGGCGGCCCGGCCGGGAAGGGGATGGTCGTGGAAGATCTGCGGGATTCCGATCCGCGCGAGCTGGGACCCTACCGGCCGCGTGCCGTGCTCGGCGAGGGCGGCATGGGACGGGTGCTGCTGGCCACCGGCGCGCACGGCCGGCTGGTCGCCATCAAGCGGGTGCACGACCACCTCGCGGCGGACGACGACTTCCGCAGGCGTTTCCGCCGCGAGGTGGCGGCCTCCCGCAGGGTCGTCAGTGCCCGCACCGCCGCCGTGGTGGGCGCCGACACCGAGACGGCCGTCCCGTGGCTGGCCTCCGAGTTCGTCCACGGGCCGTCGCTGCACGAGGCGCTCGACGAGGTCGGCTCCCTCCCCGAGGAAACGGTGCTGCGCCTCGCCGCCGGGCTCGCGGCGGCGCTGCGCGACATCCACGCGGCCGGCCTGGCGCACCGCGATCTGTCGCCGTCGAACGTGCTGCTCGCCGACGACGGCCCGCGGGTGCTCGACTTCGGCATCGTCCGCGCCGTCGAGGGCAGGGCGACGAGCCGGATGCAGGTCACCACGACGGTCACCCACACCGGCATGGTCATCGGCACGCCCGCGTTCATGTCGCCCGAGCAGGCCGAGGGGCGCAAGCTCACCTCCGCCACCGACATGTTCTCCCTCGGCACCATGCTGCTGCTGGCCTCCACCGGCACCAACCCCTTCGAGGGGCGGGGCATCCCGCAGACCCTGTACAATGTGGTGCACCTGACCCCCGACCTCGACGCCGTCCCCGAGCGGCTCCGTGCCCTGATCGAACCGTGCCTGGCCAAGGAGCCGGCCGAGCGGCCCGCCCCGGCCCGTCTCCTGGAGCTCGTCGGCCCCGTGGCCGACACCGACCGGCCCTGGCCCGCCGAGGTCCACCGGCTGACCGAGCGGCAGCGCGCCGAGATCCGCGGGCGCGTCCCCCTGTCGCACCAGGACACCGCCGGTCCCGGAGCGCCGCCCGCGCCGCCGATGCCACCGCTCGTCCCGCCGCACATCCTGTCCGCACCCGAGCCCGATCCCCTCACCGTGGTCCGGGGGCCCGGACGCGGTCCGGGCGGCCCCGGTGCCGGGTCCGGCGTCCGAGGCAAGCGCGTCGTGCTGGCGGTCCTGGCCGCCACCGCGCTCGTCCTCGGCGCCGTGGCGATCAGCGAGGCCATCACCGACGACGGCGGCCCGGCCGCGACGGACTCGGCGTTCGACCGGCCGGCCACCGACCTGCCGACGACGGACGACGCGACCGACGACGGGTACGACGAGTCCTGGGACGACGGATCCTGGGAGGACGACGCGCCCGCGGAGGACGAGGAGCCGACCCCCGAGCCCGAGACGGAGTCCCCCGCCCCCGAATCCCCGGCACCCGAGGAGGCCGCGCCGCCCGACCCGACGCTGGAGGCGTACCGGAGCGTCGGCGCCGGCGAATGCCTCCACAACTGGATGGTCTCGGACACCGCGTGGTCCAGCGACGTGCCCGAGACGGTGTCCTGCGACGCGGAGGGCGTCGCGGTCTGGGTCACCCTGACCACGGACGACGCCGGCGACTGCCCCGTCGACGCGGGCCGGTCCTACCTCACGTACTCCTCCGGCGGCGAGACCGTGGCCCTGTGCGTCACCCGCCTCTTCGAGGTCGGGCAGTGCTTCCTCGGCATGGCGGACGGCAGCGCCAACCTGATGAGCTGGGCGGACTGCTACCAGGGCGTCCCCGCGCCGTACAGCCTGCTGTACAACGTCACGGCCGTGTACTCCGCCCCGGCCGACCCGACCGGCGCGGAGTGCCGGCAATCGGCGCAGGACCAGACCCAGTACCAGTGGTGGAGCCCGGACGGCGGCAGGGTGCTGCTGTGCGCCGTGGTCCTCTGAACGCGCGGCCGACCACATGACGGCCGGGATCGGGGGTGTCGGCCGGAGGGACTAACGTGCACGGTGGCGATCGTCAGGTCCCGTGCCGGTGTGGTGCTGGTTTCCGGGGCGGAGAAGAGGAAGACCCGCAGGTGGGAGCCCAACCGTGAGACTGCTGCACACCTCCGACTGGCACCTCGGACGCAGCTTCCACCGTGTCGGACTCCTCGACGCGCAGGAGGCGTTCCTCGACCACCTGGTCGAGACGGCCCGCGCCGAGCGGGCCGACGCCGTCGTCGTCGCGGGTGACCTGTACGACCGCGCGGTCCCGCCGCTGCCGGCCGTCCGCCTCTTCGACGACACGCTGCACCGGCTCGCCGCCCTCGGCGTGCCGGCCGTCATGACCGCGGGCAACCACGACTCGCCGCTGCGCCTCGGCGTCGGCGCCCGCCTCATGGAGCGCGCCGGGATCCACCTGAGGACCGACCCCGCGCACTGCGCGACGCCCGTCGTCCTCGGCGACCGGCACGGCGACGTCGCGTTCTACGGCCTGCCCTACCTCGAACCGGCCCTCGTGCGCGACACGTTCGGCGTCACCGCTGGCACGCACGCGGCCGTCCTCGGTGCCGCGATGGACCGGGTGCGGGCCGACCTCGCCGCACGCCCCGCGGGGACGCGGTCCGTCGTCGTCGCCCACGCCTTCGTCACCGGCGGGCAGCCGTCGGACAGCGAACGCGACATCGCCGTCGGCGGGGTGGCGGCCGTGCCCGCCGCCGTGTTCGACGGCGTCGACTACACCGCGCTCGGCCACCTCCACGGCTGCCAGGTCATCACCGACCGCCTGCGCTACTCGGGCTCGCCGCTCGCCTACTCCTTCTCGGAGGCCGCCCACCGCAAGTCCCTGTGGCTGGTCGATCTGGACGCCACGGGCCGCGTCCACGCCGAACGCGTCCCCTGCCCCGTGCCGCGCCCCCTCGCCCGGATCAGGGGCCGGCTGGACACCCTGCTCACCGACCCCGGGCTCGCCCCGCACGAGGACGCCTGGGTCGAGGCCACCCTGACCGACCCGCTCCTCCCGGACGAGCCGATGGCCCGTCTCGCGGCGCGCTTCCCGCACGTCCTGCATCTCGTGATCGCCCCCGAGCGCACCGACCCGGCCGCACCCGTCTCCTACGCCGAGCGCGTCAGCGGCCGCGACGACCAGCGGATCGCCGAGGACTTCGTCGCCCATGTCCGGGGCGGCCACGGGCCGGATGCCGAGGAGCGCGCCGACCTCCGCGCCGCGCTGGCCGCCGCCCGTACCGGCGGAGCCGCCCGGTGAGGCTCCACCACCTGACCGTCACCGCGTTCGGACCGTTCGGCACCACGCAGCGCGTCGACTTCGACCGCCTGTCCGCCGCCGGCCTCTTCCTCCTCCACGGACCCACCGGCGCCGGCAAGACGTCCCTCCTGGACGCGGTGTGCTTCGCCCTGTACGGCTCGGTCCCCGGCGCCCGCCAGAGCAGCACCGTCACCCTGCGCAGCGACCACGCGGACCCCGCCACGCCCACCGAGGTCGTGCTCGACCTCACCCTCGGCGACCGCAGGCTGGAGATCACGCGGCGCCCCGAGCAGGAGCGCCCCAAACGGCGCGGCGCGGGCACCACCCGCGACCGCGCCCGCACCCTCCTGCGGGAGCACGACCCCGCCACCGGCACCTGGCGGGCACTCAGCAGCTCGCACCAGGAGATCGCGGCGGAACTCGGCGGCCTCCTCGGCATGAACCGCGACCAGTTCTGCCAGGTGGTCCTCCTGCCGCAGGGGGACTTCGCGCGGTTCCTGCGCGCCGGCGCCGAGGACCGCGCCACCCTCCTCGGCCGCCTGTTCGACACCCGCAGGTTCGCCGCGGCCGAGGCCCACCTCGCCGATCTCCGCGCGGACGCCGGCCGCCGGGTCCGCGCGGCGGACGACCGTCTCCTCGCCATCGCCCACCGCATGGGGCAGGCCGCCGCACCGCTCACCGGCCTGCCCGCCGTGCCGGTCGACGACAGCGGCGCCCCCGGCCTCGCCGCCGGTCTGCTCGGCTGGGCCGCCCAGGCCCGCTGCGCCGCCCGCGAGCACCACACCGTCGCACGCCTCGCCCTCGCCGCCGCCGAGACCGCGCACGAGGAGGCCGGCCGCCACCACACCGCGATCCTCGACCTCGCAGGCCGCCAGGCCCGCCACGCCGACGCCCGCCGCCGTGCCGACGCCCTCGCCGCCCGCCGCCCCGAGTACGACGCGGACCGCCGCGCGCTGGAGCGCGCCCGCGCCGCCGACACCGTGGCCCCCGCCCTCGACCTGCGCGAGAGCGCAGCCGCCGAGCACCGCGCGGCCGCCGATGGCGAACGCCGGGCACGCGCCGCCCTGCCCCGGGACCTGGCCGACGCCCCGGCCGACCGGCTCGCCGAGCGGGAACGCGCCACCCGCGCACTCGTCGGCACCCTCACCGCCGCCCGGAACGCCGAGGACCGCGCCGACCGCATCACCGCCGACATCGCCCTCCTCGATGAGGAGGACAGCGCGGAAGGACGCCTCCTCGACGGTCTGCGCGCCCGCCTCGACGCCTGGCCCGCCACCGAGGAGGCGCTGCGCCGCCGCGCCGACGAGGCCAGGGACGCAGCCGCCCGTGCCGAGGCCGTCGCCGAACGCCTCCCCGCCGCGCGCCGCCGCCTCGCCGCCGCGCACCGCCGCGACGAACTGACCGGCCGGATCGCCGCCGCGGAGACCGGGCTGCTGGCCGCCCGCGAGGACGCCACCACCGCGCACGCCCACTGGCTCGACCTCCGCGAACGCCGCCTGCGCGGCATCGCCGCCGAACTGGCCGCCGCCCTGACCCCCGGCGCGCCCTGCGCCGTCTGCGGCTCCCCCGACCACCCGGCACCGGCCCGCGCCGCGGCCGACCAGGTGGACCGCGCCGAGGAAGAGGCCGCCGAAACCGCCCACCGGGCCGCGGAGGAACGCCGCACCGACGCCGCAGGCCACCTCGCCGCACTGCGCGAGGCGCACGCGAGCGCCGCGGCCGAGGCGGGGACCGAGCCGTACGACGCGCTCGACCGGACCGTCACCGCCCTGAACGCCGACCTGGAGGCCGTCCGCGCCCTCGCCGACGAGGCTCCCGCCGCCCGCATCGCCCTCGCCGACGCCGAGCGGGAGCACACCGCGCTCCGCGACCGGGCCGAGGAGACCGGACGCCGCGCCGCCGCCCGCCGCTCCCGCCGCGCCGCGCTCACGGCCGAGCGCGACGCCCTGCGGGACGAGGTTGCCCGCGCCCGGGCCGACGCCCCCTCCGTCGCCGCCCGCGCCGCACGGCTCACCGCCCTCGCCGACGCGCTCGCCGGCGCTGCCGCCGCGGCGCGCGCGGGCGCGGAGACCGCCGACCGTCTCAAGGCCGCCGACGCCCGCGTCGCCGACGCCGCCTACCGCGCCGGCTTCGGCACCCCCGACGCCGCCGCCGGCGCCCGCCTGGCACCGCAGCGGCAGCGCGACCTCCAGCAGCGCATCGACGCCCGGCACGCCGAGGAGTCCGCCGTCGCCGCCGTCCTCACCGACCCGGCGGCCGAGGCAGCGGCCGGCCTGCCGGCCGCCGACCCCGCAGCCGCCGGGGCCGCCCTCGCGGCCGCCACCCGCCGGCTGCGGCAGGCCGCGGCCGCCGAGGAGGCCGCCCGCACCCGCGCCGCCGAACTGGACGCCCTGTCCGCCCGAGCCGCAGCCGAGACGGCCGCCGCCGCCCCCCTGCGGAACCGCGCCGGCCGCCTCGCCCGCCTCGCCGGACTCGCCGCCGGCACCTCGCCGGACAACGCCTACCGGATGCGGCTGGAGACCTATGTCCTGGCCGCCCGCCTCGAACAGGTCGCCGCCGTCGCCGGCGCACGCCTGCACCGCATGTCCGCCGGCCGCTACACCCTCGTCCACTCCGACGCCCGCGCCGCGCACCGCGCGCGTTCCGGTCTCGGCCTGCACGTCATGGACGCCTGGACGGGCCGCGCCCGCGACACCGCGACGCTCTCCGGCGGCGAGTCCTTCATCGTCTCCCTCGCCCTGGCCCTCGGGCTCGCCGACGTGGTGACGGCCGAGGCGGGCGGCCTGCGGCTGTCGACGCTCTTCATCGACGAGGGGTTCGGCAGCCTCGACGAACAGGCCCTCGACGACGTGCTCGACGTCCTGGACGGGCTGCGCGAGCACGACAGGACGGTCGGCATCGTGAGCCACGTACCGGACCTGCGGGCACGCGTCCCCGCCCGCCTGGAAGTGGTGAGGACTCGCACCGGGTCGGCCGTGCGCCACCGCATGGCACCGCTCCACCCCTGACCGACGCGCCGATAATCGGCTGACCCGGCGTCAAAACGGTGCGAGCATGCCCGCCGTGCACGAAGACCTCTCCGCCTACCGGCGCGACCCCCTGCCGCTGCTCGGCCGCACCGCCCTGGTCACCGGGGCCAGCCGCCGCGCGGGCATCGGCTACGCCACCGCCCGCCGCCTCGTCGCCCTCGGGGCGAGCGTCCACCTCCACCACCACGTCCCGCACGACGCGCGCCAGACCTACGGCGCCGATCCCGACGGCCCCGACGCCCTCGCCGCGGACCTGCGCGGCCTCCTCGCGGACGGGGCACGCGTCACCCACGGCCCGGCCGACCTCACCGCCCCCGAGGCACCGGCCCGGCTCGTCGACGAGGCCGCGCAGGCCCTCGGCGGCCGGCTCGACATCCTCGTCGCCAACCACGCGCTGAACGGGCGGGACGGCTCCCTCGACGCCATCGACGCCGGCATGCTCGACGCGCACTGGCAGACCAACACCCGCTCCACCATCCTGCTCGTCCAGGCCTACGCACGCCTGCGCGCCGCCGCGGGCACCGGCATCCCCGGCGGACGCGTCGTCCTCATGACATCCGGCCAGGACCTGCGCGGCGGCATGCCGCACGAGATCGCGTACAGCCTCTCCAAGGGGGCGCTCGCCTCGTCGGTCCGCTCCCTCGCGACGGCCCTCGCGCCCGCCGGTGTCACCGTCAACGCCGTCAACCCCGGCCCGGTCGACACCGGTTACGCCGACGAGGAGTCCCGCGCCCTCGTCGCGGGCCTCTTCCCCGGCGGCACCTGGGGCACCACGGACGACCCCGCGCGGCTCATCTCCTGGCTCGCCACCGACGAGGCCGCCTGGATCACCGGCGAGGTCATCAACTCCGAGGGCGGCTTCGCCCGCTGACCCGGAAGGGGCGGGCGGCCCCGCACGGCCGCCCGCCCGGTCGCCTCACAGCGCCGACAGTTCGGCCACCAGGTCGTCGAGACCGAGCGATCCCTGCGACAGCGCCGCCATGTGCCACTTCTTCGGGTCGAACGCGGCGCCGTGCCGCTCGCGCGCGGCCGCACGGCCCGCCAGCCACGCGCGCTCGCCCAGCTTGTAGCCGATCGCCTGCCCGGGCATGCCCAGGTACCGCACCAGCTCGCTCTCCACGAACTCGGCGGGCCGCCCGCAGTGCAGATCGAAGAACTCCTGCGCCAGCTCCGGGGTCCACGTCTCCCCGGGGTGGAACGGCGAGTCGTCCGGGATGCGCAGCTCCAGGTGCATGCCGATGTCCACGATCACCCGCAGCGCCCGCATCATCTGACAGTCCAGGTACCCGAGACGCTGCTCGGCGTTCTTGAGGAACCCCAGCTCGTCCATGAGACGCTCGGCGTACAGCGCCCAGCCCTCCATGTTGGCGCTGACCCCGCCCACCGTCGTCTGGTAGTGCGAGAGACGGTCCGCCACGTACGCCCACTGCGCGAGCTGGAGGTGGTGCCCCGGCACGCCCTCGTGGTACCACGTCGACACGAGGTCGTAGACGGGGAACCGCGTCTCGCCCATCGTCGGCAGCCAGGTGCGGCCCGGCCGGGAGAAGTCCAGCGAGGGGCCCGTGTAGTACGGCGCCGCCGCGCTGCCGGCCGGAGCGATCATCGACTCGACGCGCCGCACCGGCTCGGCCAGCTCGAAGTGCGTGCCGTCCAGCGCGTCGATCGCCTCGTCCATCAGCGCCTGGAGCCAGGCGCGGACCTCGTCCACGCCCTCCACGGCCTCACCCGCCGTGTCCAGGTGCTTCAGCGCCTCCCACGGCGTGGCGCCCGGCAGGATCTTCGCCGCCTCGGCCGTCATCTCGGCGAGGAGCCGGTGGAACTCCGACCAGCCGTACGCGTACGCCTCCTCCAGGTCGAGGTCGGCACCGTTCCAGTACCGCGACCACAGCGCGTACCGCTCGCGGCCGACGACGTCGGGGCTGCCCTCGACCGCGGGCGCGTACACGTCCCGCAGCCAGTCCCGCAGCGCGGCGATCGCGCCCGTCGCCTCGGCCGCCGCGCCCGTCAGTTCGGCGCGCAGCGCCTCGGGGCCGTCGGCGACGAGGCCCGCGAACCAGCTCGGGCCGTCCGCGCCGCCGCACCACTCGTCGAGCTGCCCGATGACCGTCACGACCTGCCGCGGCCCGCCGTGCAGCGACCTGGCGAGGCCCTCCTGGAGGGACGCGCGGTAGCCCTCGACCGACGCGGGGACGGCGCGCAGCCGCCGCGCCAGCACCGACCAGTCGTCCTCGGTGTCCGTCGCCATGAGCGTGAACACCGTGCGGATGGAGTGCAGGGGCGACTCGATGTTGCTGACGGCGCGCAGGGGCTCACCGGCTTCGTGCACGGCGAGTTCGGCCGTGAGGCGCTCCCGCAGCAGGCGGGCGCAGCGCCGTTCCGCCTTGTCGTCGGCGCCCGGCAGCTTCTCCGCCTCGTCCAGCCGCTCCAGCGTGCGCCGCGCGAGCGCCGCGAGCGCTTCCTGCCCGGCGGGGGAGTAGTCCGGCAGGGAGCCGGCGGATTCGGCGACACCGAGGTAGGTGCCCGTGATCGGGTCGAGTTCGACGAGGGAGTCGACATAGGCGTCCGCGAGGCGGCGGGGGAGTGGCATGGTGAGATCGTCTGACATGGTGCTCATCCTGGTACCGGGAGCGCGGTTCGTCACGGGGGTTCGCCCCACGCGTACCGTCAGCCCCCGGCGGGCGCCGACAGCGCGGCCGCGGGGAGCGCGCCGATGTCCGCGCTGACCACCGTCACACCGTCCCGGCGGTCCCGCTCCGGGACGACGCCGGCGCCGCCCAGCACGGCCGACATCTCCGCGCCGGCCGGGCACGTCACCGCGTACACGGTCCCGCGGCCCGCCCGTACGGCGAGCGCCAGGAGGGACCGCAGCAGTTCCCCGCCGACACCGCGCCACTGCCAGGCGTCCTCGACGAGGAGCGCGACCTCCGCCTCGTCGTCGTCCCACAGCAGGTGACCGAGGGCCACCAGATGCCCGGGCGCCGACTCGACCGCCATGCTGAGGCCGTGGCGCGGGCTGAGGAGGTGGCGCAGGTAGCCGTCGGCGCCGTCGGCGGGACCCGGGTACCGCCGGGTCAGGGTGGCGGACGAGCAGCGGGTGTGCAGCGCGCGTGCCGCGTCGATGTCGCCGGGGCCCGCGGGGCGCAGCAGCAGCGGAGTCCCCGTGCTGTCGGTGATCCGCCGCGCGGTGCCGCCCCCGTCCCCCGGGGCACAGGGCCGACCCGACCGGTAGCCGTCCCCCGCGGGGTGTGCGGGGCGGCGCGGAAGGCGGATCGAGCCGTGCGGTGTGTCGCGGTCTGCCATGGCAGCACTCTCGCCGTCCCTTGTTGCGTGATCACGAACGCCCTGTGACCGGCGGGTAAAGGCGGCTTACGGTGCAAAAGCGCCGTCCCGACGGGCCGCGCTGGACAGCCGTGCGGCCCGTCGGATGGGATGACGGGATGGTGGACGGACGGAAGAGCGCGGGCGGGGCGGCGGACGCGGGCGTGGCGACCCGGGATCCGCTGGCCGTGTTCGAGGCCGAGCGCGGGCTGCTGTTCGCCGTCGCCTACCGGATGCTCGGCCGTGTCGGCGACGCCGAGGACGTCGTGCAGGAGTGCTGGCCGCGCTGGGCCGCCGCCGACCACGCACGGATACGCGAACCGCGCGCCTTCCTCGTACGCGTCGTCAGCCGGCTGGCCCTCGACCGGCTCCGCCGGATCGCCGCCCTGCGCGAGACGTACGTCGGCTCCTGGCTCCCCGAGCCGCTGCCCGCCGACCGCGCCCGTTTCCCGGCGGAGGCGCCGGACGGCGCGGACCGCGCCATGGCCGCCGAGACCGTCTCCTACGCGGTGCTCGTCGTGATGGAGTCGCTGTCGCCGCTGGAGCGCGCCGTGTTCGTGCTGCGCGAGGCGTTCGGCCTGCCGCACGCCGAGATCGCCGAGGCGCTCGGCCGTGACGAGGCGGCGGTGCGGCAGCTCGCCACCCGCGCGCGCCGCCACATGGCGGAGCGCCGCCCCCGCTACACCGTCGACCCGGCGGAACAGCGCGACCTCACGCGGCGGTTCCTCGCCGCGGCCGTCGAGGGCGACCTGGCGGGCCTGCTGGCCCTGCTCGCGCCCGACGCCGATCTCGTCACCGACCGGGGCCGCCTCGGGAAGGGGCCGGTGCGGGTCATCGCGGGCGCCGACCCGGTCGCACGCTTCATCACCGGCATCGCGGGCCGCCCGCCGGCCGGCGTCGCGGTCGGCGAACTGGCCTGCAACGGCGGCTCCGCCCTCCTGGCGACGCTCGACGGCCGGCCGTACAGCGTCTTCCTGCTCGACACGGCGGGCGGCCTCATCCGGCGGATCCAGCTCCTCAGCAACCCGGAGAAACTGACACACCTCGGCGCCGTGTGAGCACCGGCCCGGCCCGGGTGTGCTGTGAGTCGGACCGCAGGGCAGGCGACGTCGCGACCGTCAGCGCGCGGTGCCGCCCATGTGTCCCCCCGCGAAGAACTCCTTGAGCACGGGCGCCAGTGCCGCCGGTGCCACCTGGTGGTCCTGACCCCCGAGCGTCCCGTACCGTCCGCTCGGCACCGCCTCCGCCACGGCCCGGCCGGTGTCACGGAACCACTGCGGCCCCGCGTCGCCGCACAGCACCAGCACGGGCCGGTCGATGCGCGCCAGCCGGGCCGCGGGCACCCGCCCGTCGCCCATGACGGCGTCGTCGTACGCGAGGGTCGGTGCGACGGCTTCGAGCCCCGCCCACGCGGGCGACTGCCGCATCCCGGCGACGGCCTGCGGCGGGACACCGACGCGGCCCATGAAGAGCTCGACGGCCCCCGCGCGGTCGCCGGCGGCCAGCAGCGCGCCGAGCCGCGCGGTGTACGCCCCGGCGTCGGCGCGCATCGCCGGGGCGGTCGAGTACGGCACCTCGTACACCGCGACGCGGGTGATCGGCAGACCACTGGCGGCCGCTTCGAGGGCCAGCGCGCCGCCGGACGACATGCCGTGGACCCCCGCTTCGCCGCCCGCCGCCTCGATCACCGCCGCCAGGTCCTCGACCTCCCGGGCGACCGCGCAGGGGGCGGTGTCGCCGCTCTCCCCGCGACCGCGGCGGTCGTAGACGTACACCGTGTGGCGGTCCGCCAGCTCCCCGGCTAGCGGCGCCTCCGTGGCATGGGTGCACAGGGCGCCGCTGACCAGGACCAGCGCCGGACCCCGCCCCACCCGTTCGTAGGCGATGGTGGTGCCGTCGCGGGATACCGCCTTCTCCATAAGCCCTCCTCCGTCGGTGACCACGTCGGGGCCGGCAATGCCCCCATGGGAGAGACCGCGCGGCACCGCCGGACTCATCGGTGCCGCGGCTCAGCGTCCTCCGGCCACGCGCAGGACGGCGCCCGTCGTGTACGACGCCTCGTCCGACAGCAGCCAGGCGATCGCCGCCGCGACCTCGTCCGGCTCGCCGGCCCGGCGCAGCGGGATCTCCGGCGCCATCCGCGCGGGCCGGCCGGGATCGCCCATCGCGGCGTGGATGCCGGTGGAGATCAGGCCGGGCTGCACGGAGTTCACGCGGACGCCCTCCGGGCCGAGTTCCTTCGCGAGGCCGATCGTCAGTGTGTCGAGTGCCGCCTTGGCGGCCGCGTAATGGACGTACTCGCCGGGGCTGCCGAGCGTGGCGGCGCCGGACGAGACGTTGACGATCGCGCCGCCCGCGCCGCCGTACCGCGTGGACATGGCCCGGGCCGCCTCCCGGGCGCACAGCAGCGCGCCGAGGACATCGACCTCGACGACGCGCCGCATGACGGCGGGGGACGTCTCGGCGAACGGGCCGAGCGGCCCGGTGATCCCCGCGTTGTTCACGAGGCCGGTGAGCGGGCCGGCGTCCGCCGCCGTCGCGAACAGACGCCGTACGTCCTCCTCGTCGGCCACGTCCACCCGTGCGGTGACGGCCGCGCCGCCGGCCGTGCGGACCCTGGCGGCCACCTCGTCAGCCGCGGCGGCGTCCCGCTCGTAGCCCAGCACCAGGGCGTGTCCCGCGGCGCCGAGTCGCAGCGCGGTGGCCGCGCCGATGCCGCGCCCGCCGCCGGTCACGACCACGACACCGCGGCCGGCCGTTCCCGTGGTTCCCGTCTCCGTGTGCACACCGGCACCCTACGGCCCGCCGGGCGGGCACGGAACGACCGTGGCGAGCGGCCCATCCGATCGGCCACCTTCATGGACCGGGGGCCGCCGACGCTCAGCCGTTGATGTCGAGTGCCGTCCCGTACAGGCGGTCGACCTTGAGCCGGATGACCACCCGGCGCTCCGCCACGAGCTGTTCGAGGAACGCGGTCTCGTCCTCCGGCTTCGCCGCCTCCGGCACCATGCCGAGCAGTTCCCGGCCGACCGCGTCGCCGGGGACCGTCGTGACCCCGGAGACCTCCGCCTCGCCCTCGGCGACCGCGAACGACCACACGTCGCCGCCCTGGACGTGCAGCGCGGCACGCGGCTCCCGCCGCAGGTGCACGACCTTCACGCGGTCGGCCGTCGTGGAGAGCCGCACGACGCGGGCCTCGGGGTCCCAGCTGTACAGCATCGTGGTCAGGTGCGGGTGGCCACTGCGCTTCACGGTGGCGAGGGTGCCGAACTGCTGCTTCCCGAGGAGGACGGAGAGAGCGTCGTCGGACAGGGGGCGGGGCGCGGGTCCTTGCGTCATACCGCGGTCAACTCCCTTGCCCGCCCCGTTGTTCCGCGGCCACTGAGACCTGTGTCACAGGCGGCGCCCCGGTGGCCGGCCGGTCAGAGGATCGCGCCCGGCCGGTAGGACGCCGCCGCCGGGTGACGCTTGACGACGTCCTCCACGCGCGCCACGACCGCCGCCACCTGTCCGGCCGCCGCGCCCGTGAACGACAGCCGGTCCGCCATCAGCGCGTCGAGACCGGCCCGGTCGAGCGGGATCCGCTCGTCGGCGGCGAGCCGGTCAAGCAGCTCGTTCCGCTCGGCCCCCTCGCGCAGCGCGAGCGCGGACGCCACCGCGTGCTCCTTGATCGCCTCGTGCGCCGTCTCCCGGCCGACCCCGGCGCGCACCGCCGCCATCAGCACCTTCGTCGTCGCGAGGAACGGCAGGTAGCGGTCCAGCTCCCGCGCCACGACGGGCCGGAACGCGCCGAACTCGTCCAGCACCGTCAGCAGCGTCTCGACCAGCCCGTCGAACGCGAAGAACGCGTCCGGCAGTGCCACCCGCCGCACCACGGAGCACGAGACGTCGCCCTCGTTCCACTGGTCGCCGGCCAGCTCGCCCGTCATCGAGGCGTAGCCGCGCAGGATGACGGCCAGGCCGTTGACGCGCTCGCAGGACCGCGTGTTCATCTTGTGCGGCATCGCGGACGAGCCGACCTGCCCCGGCTGGAAGCCCTCCGTCACCAGGTCCTGGCCGGCCATCAGCCGGATGGTCTTCGCCAGCGACGAGGGTGCCGCCGCGAGCTGCACCAGCGCCGTCGTGACCTCGAAGTCCAGCGACCGCGGGTACACCTGCCCCACCGACGTGAGCACCTGCCCGAAGCCCAGGTGCCCGGCGACCCGGCCCTCCAGCTCCGCCAGCTTCCGCTCGTCACCGCCGAGCAGGTCCAGCATGTCCTGGCTCGTGCCGACCGGACCCTTCACGCCGCGCAGCGGGTAGCGGGTGAGCAGCTCCTCCAGCCGCCCGAAGGCGACCAGCAGTTCGTCGGCCGCGGTGGCGAAACGCTTCCCCAGCGTCGTGGCCTGCGCCGGAACGTTGTGGGAACGGCCCGTCATCACCAGCTCGCCGTACTCGCCCGCGAGCTGCCCGAGGCACGCCAGCACCGCCACCACGCGGTCCCGGACCAGCTCCAGCGACAGCCGGATCTGGAGCTGCTCCACGTTCTCCGTGAGGTCGCGGGACGTCATCCCCTTGTGGATCTGCTCGTGCCCGGCGAGCGCGTTGAACTCCTCGATGCGCGCCTTCACATCGTGCCGCGTGACCCGCTCGCGCTCCGCGATCGAGGCCAGGTCCACCTGTTCGAGGACCCGCTCGTAGTCCGCGACCGCACCCTCGGGAACGGCCACACCCAGCTCGTCCAGCGCGCGGAGGACCGCGAGCCACAGCCGGCGCTCCAGCACCACCTTGTACTCGGGGGACCACAGCTCGGCCAGGGACGGCGAGGCGTAGCGGGCGGCCAGAACGTTCGGAATGCGCGGCTTGTCAGTCACGCCACCGGATTCTACGGCCTACTCCTCGGCCACCGGCGGGGCGAGGTCGGGACGCTTGGGCGGCCGTCCGTCGCCCGACGACCTGCCGGTCAGCCGGCGCCCGATCCACGGCAGCAGGTGCTGCCGCGCGAACCGTACGTCCGCGCCGCGGCGCGCGTACCAGCCGGGCGGGGCGGTCACCGGCAGCGCCTCGTCCCACGCGAAGCCGACCTCGTACCCGAGCCGCTGCCACACGGCCTCGGCCACGCGCCGGTGCCCCTCCGCCGTGAGGTGCAGGCGGTCGTCGGCCCACAGCCTCGGATCCCCGAGCGGCACCGACGCGTAGAGGTCGACGACGGTCGCGCCGTGCCGGGCCGCCAGGTCGTCGATGAACGCGAAGAGCTGGTCGAGGCGCCCCCGGTACCGCTCCAGGACCGGGCCGCGCCGCGCGGGGCTGCGCATCAGGACCAGGTGCTTGCAGGCCGGCGCCAGGGTCGCCACCGACCGCTCCAGCAGGCCGCACACGCGGTCCATGTCGCACCGGGGCCGCAGGACGTCGTTCAGGCCGCCGACCAGCGTCACGAGGTCGGCGCCCATCGCGGCGGCGGCCGGCACCTGCTCCTCGGCGATCTGGTGCATCAGCTTGCCGCGCACCGCCAGGTTGGCGTACATGAAGCCGGCCCTGTGCCGGGCGAACCGATGCGCCAGCAGATCGGCCCAGCCCCGGTACGTGCCGTCCGGCATGAGGTCCGACATGCCTTCGGTGAAGGAGTCACCGAGTGCGACAAAACTGCGGAAATCCGGTGCGCTGTCCATGACCGCATCATGGTAGCCAGGCCCATGTAGGCTCCGCCGTATGCCCCGTGTCGCATCTCTGACGACCTACCCGATCAAAGGCTGCGCCGGGGTGACCGCCCCGGTCATGCATTTCGTGCCCGCCGGCGCCGAGAACGACCGCGTGTTCATGGTCGTCGACGGCGAAGGCGCGTTCCGCAACCAGCGCCACCACCCGGAGCTGGCGCTGCTGCGCCCCGCGGTCGCCGCCGACGGCGCCCGGCTCACCGTCGAGGCACCCGGTCTCGAACCCCTCGACATCCCGGTCGTCCGCACCGGGCCGGTCCGCGGCGTCACCCTCTTCGGCAAACCGTTCGGCGGCGTCGACCAGGGCGACGAGGCCGCCGCCTGGGTGTCGGAGGCGCTGGGCGCCCCGCGCCGCCTGGTCCGTGTCCCGCCGGACCACGCGCGCGAGACGGACGGTCTGACGCCCGGCACGTCCGGGTACGCCGACAGCTCCGCCGTCCACCTGCTGTCCGAGCCGTCCCTGCACGAGCTGAACACCCGCATCGCCGACGGCGGGGGCGCGCCGCTGCCGATGGACCGCTTCCGCCCCAACATCGTCATCACCGGCTGGCCGGAACCCGGCACCGAGGACCGCATCCTGGAAGCCGTGATCGGGGGCGTCCGCCTCGGCTGGACCAAGGCCGCCGGACGCTGCGTCGTCACCCTCGTCGACCAGGCGAAGGGCCTGCGCTGCGGCCCGGAGCCGCTGCGCACACTCGCCCACTACCGGCGGGCGGCCACGGGCGGGGGCGTGCTGTTCGGCGCGAAGTTCTCCGTCATGACGCCCGGCGCGATCGCGGTCGGTGACGAGATCGAGGTCATCAGGTGGGCATCCGAGGGTACCGGGGATCCGGGGCGCACCGTGACGGCGGCGGGCACCGTGTGACCCCCGGGTGATCACCCGGGGAGTGAGCCGGGAAGAGCTGGGCACACGGAGGATACGTCTAGCTCAAAAGGTGTGATGATGGAGATCTCAGGCATTATTTCCGCGATCATCATCGGTCTGGTGATCGGTCTGCTGGGCCGCCTCATCCTGCCCGGGCGGCAGGGCATCGGCATCATCTGGACGATCGTGGTCGGCATCATCGCGGCCCTGATCGGTTCGGCCATCGCGGAGGGACTGGACGTCGACGACACGAACGGTGTGGACTGGATCGAATGGCTGATCCAGATCGTGCTCGCCGCCGTGGGTGTCTCGCTCGTCTCCCGGGCGAAGGGACGGCGCTGAGCGCTCCCGCGCCCGGCCCGCTCGACGCCGCGCCGATCGGCACCGAACGCCTCATCCTGGTGCCGCTGCGGCCCGAGCACGCGTCCGAGATGGCGGACGTGCTCGCTGATCCCGGGCTCCACCGGTTCACGGGCGGCGCCCCGGCCACGGCCGGGGCGCTCCGCGCGCGCTACGAACGCCTGGCCGCCGGCTCGCCCGACCCGGCCGTGTCCTGGTGCAACTGGGTCCTCGCGCTGCGTGACGAGGCGTGCCTCGCCGGGACCGTGCAGGCGACCGTCACCGCACCGCCCGGCGCTCCCGGTGCCGTCGCCGAACTGGCATGGGTCGTCGGCGTGCCGTGGCAGTGCCGCGGCCTGGCGACGGAGGCGGCGCGCGGGCTCGTCGGCTGGCTCGCGCAACGGTCGGTGCGCCGCGTCATCGCGCACGTGCACCCCGACCACACGGCGTCGGCGGCCGTCGCGCGTGCCATCGGTCTGGCACCGACCGAGCACCGGCAGGACGGCGAGGTCCGGTGGGCGGCACGGCTGGTGCCCCCGCGCGTCCGGCGTCCTGACCCCGCCCCCGCCACCCGCCCGGCGGCTGCGCGGATGCCGACGGCCGGAGCCGTTCCTACAGTGGCAGGGGAGTCCGCGGCGCACACGGGGGGAGACACAGGAGGCGGTACATGGCCAGGCTCAAGTCCGTAAAGAACGAGGCCGGCAGCAGCCAGCCGTGGCTGCACCAGCAGGGCGAGGTCATCCAGGAGTTCGGCACCGTGCGGCAACTGCCGGTGGGGCTGACGTACGACACGCGGATGTACTCCTGCCAGCGGCTGAACCAGATCCTCTGCGACACCCAGATGCTCTACCACCTGTACAAGAAGCATCACTGGCTGATGCGCGGCCCGACGTTCTACTCGCTCCACCTGCTCCTCGACAAGCACGCAGGCGAGCAGTTGGAACTGGTGGACACGATCGCGGAACGGGTGCAGACCCTCGGCGGCGTGGCGGTCGGCGACCCGCGCCACGCGGCGGAGATCACGAAGGTCCCCCGCCCGCCGGACGGCGCGGAGGAGGTCCCGGCGATGCTGTCGCGCCTCCTGGAGGCGCACAACCTGATCCTGACCGACTGCCACGACGCCGCGAGCCGGGCGGACGAGATGGGCGACGACGGCACGAACGACCTGCTGGTGTCCGAGGTGATCAGAACAGGCGAACTGGAAGCCTGGTTCCTGGCGGAACACCTGGTCGACACCCCGCTCGTCCGCGCCTGACACCAACCACTCACAAGGCAGGACCACCGGCCCCTTCCCGGCGGTCCTGCCTTCAACCATGCCTCGCACAGTCCCGGACCTCAATGCCTGAAGCCCATAGGCAAGCCACTTACTGCTCGCCTCGGTAATTCTGAGGGGGCACGCTTTCCGTGTCTCCCGGGTAGACGGATCGAGGATCGCTATGCTCGCCCGTCTGCGTGAAATCCGCCTTCTGAACCATGTATACTTCGCCATCAATTAGGACAGTGTACAGTTCTGCGCTGTCGTATCCGGGCAGGCCGAGAACTACACCGCGAGCCCCGGTGATTCCAAGGGCTGACGTGTTGGGCGTGTTGGAGATTGCGACGATCTCGAAATGGTTGATTTCTTGTTCATCGATGCGTGATTTATTCGAGTGGGGAGGCATTCCAATATCTTTCATCGATGTCCATTCGCTGCGCGGCATCGTCGGTCGAGGCCAGGTCTGTCCTCTGGGTATCTGTGACATCCCTGCGCCTGCTCAAGATGTTCCGGTTGACCTGCGGATCGCCCGCATGAACCCCTCACGCTGCCACTCCGGTTCCACTCGGGCCAGGTACTCGCAAACCGCCTTGGAGAAAGGGTGATTCAGTTCCTCCAAAGCCATAACGAGGGTCATCAACGGAGTGAAGTCGGACAGGGGCCACCTGAGAATCAGGTTCTCAATTGGTTCAGTGGCGGCCAAAACTCCATTCTTGGAGAGAGCTTGCACTGCAACGAAAAGGTTCGGGTTCTCCGCCTGCTCTAGTGTGGTGAGGAGCGTTTCCATGCCAGCGTGGCTTCCCGAGTGGAGCAGCGCTGCCGCTGCGAGCCCCTTTACCCTGTCGTTGGTCGCTTTTTGGTGGACGCGCTCCAGGGGATCGATGATCAGGGAGCCGAACTGGCCAATTCTTTCAAAAACCAAATAGGGCACCTCCGACTCCTCGGCAAGTCGCATAACGGCACGTTCGACGATCTCTTGAACACACTGCGCGAGCGCCTCCAATGCCTCGATCCGCGTCGGCAGATCAGAATCCCCCAACTGCTCAAGCGCCCCAGCCACCCTGTCAGCAATCTCCATGTCTCCCTCTTCCTCCCACTGGTTTGCCCACAGAGTGCCCCGACTGCGTTCGGTCTCAGCGCCGAGTCACCGACGGGCGAGGACGAGAATCCCGATGACGCCTCGACCGAAGCCGTCAAAAGGGCAACAGATGCGAGAAGTCCTCCCCCTCCCAGTGCGCCAGGGGACCCGCGCCGGCGGAGGAGGGGGCGGGGTTCGGACCATGTGTAGGCCAGGAATCCGATCCCGGTCAGGAGGCAGAGCCCGATCCAATAACCAGCACTCGAGGAGCGGTGCCCGGAATCCTCACGCACAGCCATCGTGACCAGCAGTCCGGCGCAGCATAGGAGAACCGCCCAGGTGAGGAATGCGCTGGAGAGGAAGCGAAGGTAAGCCAACGGCACCAGGAAGCTCAGTCCCTGCAGATTTCTGAGCGGGTCGACATCATCGCTTCGCATCTCTCGGCCGTTCTGCCCCAAATCCTCCTGCACCTGCAATAGGAATTCCGTCCGCGCTTCCTCGCCGGACAGTCCGGGCAGCGGCTCGATGATCTCCCGTGTGGCCAGAAACCCAGCGGTCCAGCGGACCCGCAACTCGGCTGGTTCGGAGTAAGTGAAGACATGGATCGTCGGATCACCCGCGCGCAGGTCAGCCACCAGCTCATCAACACCGACCTGCCGGGGAACCAGCTGGGATATCAAGTCCAGAGTGCCAAGCGCCAGCACGATCAAGCAGATCACTCTCGCGACGACTGATGCCCGTGCTTTCACAACGACATCCTCATGGTCCAGAAGTGGATCTGATGCAACGGAATCCCTAATTCCGTCCTGACTCCCATCAGGCGTGCGGCAAAGGAGGGAAAGGTCGATTCAGGCGAGAGAAGACTTCTGGCATCTCTCGGTTGCGCATAGCCGCAGGAAACTCTCGCTCGATCCACTTGAGGCGTTCATCGACAAAAGCCCGCACGGCAGAGCACAGATCGTCGTAATTTGTGATTGCGCTTGCGGAAGAGTAGCTGTTTGTGATGAGCACTTCCTCGCCGTGGCGCTCAAATGAGACGAAATCATCCGATTCTGAGAATGTGAAACTTCTCGACTTCTTAACGGCTAGATCTTCGAGAGAGACGCTGAGGCGTATGCACCAATCAAGTAGTGTCACCCATCCAAAATTGGTGCCAAGGTCCACCGAGTCAATTTTGAAGATTGCGTCCCCCATGAAGGCTCCCTGGATGAGGTCCGGGCGACTCACTTGAGACAAGTCTTCGACCTCCTCGATCCTTCTGCCGGATCCGGGATATCCGGTGATGGTGAAATCCAGGTCAATCATTTGCACTCCATCTTATGGGCCACATGCTGCCGAGTTCGCCGTTCGGAGTTAGCCAGACTCGGACGAAATCTTCTCCGTTTGCCCCGGCGTCGGACCAGAACAGAATATGTTCGTGATTGCCGGATTCGTCAATAGTGCCGGTGGCGTTCCTTTCGTCGAGTCTATTGACGAGCCCTTCAAACAGATCGTCCCGCGTGAGGCCGGAGTCGAATTTCGTTCCGTCGATATCGGTATCGCCGTGATTAACCAACACGTGTTTTACGATGCGTTCGCGGATTTGTTTGAAGTTCAAATCCATTGGATTGCAGTTGTGGACTAGGACTGGTCTTAGACCTGCATAGTACGTATGCAGGTCTTCGATCACCAGGTTGTGGACCGTTGCCGGGAGCAACTGGTGAAGGCGGATGCTGGTTACGCGTGCGAGAGGGCCTTCGGCTGTTCGGAGATGCTGGCCGACCTCAAGGTCTCCTGCTTCTGTCCAGGATGCAGTTTCTTCGTTCCAAAATGGGTGATTGGTCGTGGCTGTGATCGTGACAGAATGACCCGAACCGGTGTCGAGTTTTAGAGTTACGAGACTTTTTCTTCCAGTCCGGTGTATCTCTGCTATCACCGTCTTGGCATCTGTTTCGCCTGTATCCGGATCGGTCGCTAGTACTTCGTCGCCGACTTCGACATCTTCGATTTTTTCCATGGTGCCGTCAGCCATCAGGATGTTAGTGCCGGCAATGAAGCTGTTGGGGACTTCGCAGAACCATTCAAGCGTCTTGATGCTTGTATATCCCGCTTCGCGGGCCGCGAAGTTTAGAAGTTGAGCGGCTCCTATGTATGGGTGGAATGCGGGTATAGCATCTATGCAGTAAAGCAGCTCTCCCTCATGGCAGGGTCCGGAATCGTTCGGGTTAGTTTCTGGAAGGTTAGGGAGGAGGCGGTCTCGCAGTGAGAGGGAGCCGGGTTCAACAGGGATAGGGATGGCACGTACGGGCGAGACGTCGTTCGTTCCTCCGTTCACCGCTTGACCGATGGTTGGGCGTGACGTATCGCTGATCCACTGACCGGAATTGGTGCGACGCTTGGCGGATGTGATGCTGTGACGCTTGAATTGCAGCTTCTTTTTGAGAATTTCTCTTTCTTTCGGGGTGGATCGGAGGCCCGTGGGGTCGCTGTAGGTCGTGGGGTTGTTGTTGGAGTATGCGTAGCCGTTGATTTGTTGTGGGTCGGTCAGGTCGAGGACCGGGTCCACGCTGATGAAGCGGCCGAGGGTTGGGTCGTAGAGGCGGGCGCCCAGGTGAATGAGGCCGGTTGGGTCTGCTGTGCCGCCGACGAAGGAGCGTTCGTCCGGCCAAGAGGTGGGCTGGTCGCCGCGTGATTCGCCGTAGGGCGTTGTGCGGCGCTGGGTGAGAGCGCCTGTGCTGGTGTCGACGCTGAGCTCTGCGGTGCCGTGGTGGTCGGCCAACTGCAGGTAGACGGTGCCGTCGTTGTCGCGGACGGCGGTATTGCCTCCGCCCAGGTCGTAGAAGCGTCGAGCCTCGATGGAATTGTCGGTCTTGTCGAGGACGACCTCGGTGCCGGCGAGGTAGAGCACCGTCTCGTCGGCGGTACGGCGCAGCAGGCGGTTGCCGTCTGCGTCGTAGAGGAACGAGGTCGTGCCTTCCGGGCCGGTGATGGTCGAAACGTGGCCCTCGGCATCCCACGTCAGTGTCTGGTCGTCGCCGCCGATCTGGCGCGTCGTGGTGTTGCCGGCCGCGTCGTATTCGTAGGTGGACAGGTAGGTCCCGTCCGCTCCCTCGGCCGTGGCGGCGGTGAGGGTGTGCGGCTGGGCATCGCCCGGCTCCGGGTAGTCGTAGGTGGTGACCGTGTCCTGGCCTTCGGCGGTCAGGGCGTGCTCGGTCTGCTGGGTCCGGTTGCCGACGCTGTCGAAGGCATAGCTGGTCCAGTACGGAGCGATGCCGCCCACGGTCTCCGTGGTGGGTGCGTCAGAACAGGCGGCATCGCCCTCGGTCCACGCCTCGGTCATGCGCCGCAGGTAGTCGTAGGTGAAGCACTGGTTGTCCGTCCCGGCGGCCGAGACGTCGGCCATGGACAGGACGTTGCCCGCGTCGTCGTAGGCGTAGATGACGGAGCGGTCCACGCCGGTGACGTCCTCGCGGTCCACGCGCGAGTCGTGCAAGCGCTGTGTGCCCCACTCGTACGAGCTGGTGACCCACGTCAGCGCCGAGCCACCACCGGAGAGGCCGTACTGCAGGGGTTTCCCCGTGTAGCTGTAGCTGACATCACTGACATAAGTCACGTTGCCCGTGCCGGTCAGAGCGGTAAGCCGCAGAATGTCGTCATAAGTGGGGACGAGGATTTCGCCACTGAGATCGCCGGCTCTCGGATAGCCGATGGACTGCACCGTGCCGTCGGCGTTGTACTCCGTACCGCTGGTGTAGGTACCTGCTAGTTCCTCCTCGCCCTCTACTTCCGGGATGACGACGGAAGTTGACCGGGCACGGTAAAGCGTGTCGTAGAGGTCGACCCGGCTGATGTACTCGGCACCGTTGTCGTCGTAGCGAGTGGAACTGGTGAGCTGGCCTTCGGCGAGTGTGTCCCACGTCCACGAGGCCAGGAGCGGTCCTGAAGCGGAGTCCGCGCGGCGGGCGGTCTCACGGCCGAGGTCGTCGTAGCTGTGGTGCACGGTTTCGCCACGTGCATCGGTGGTCGTCACCAACTCGTCGCGGTCGTTGTAGGTCCGTTTGGTGGTGCCGGCATCCGGATCGGTGGTCTCGGTGAGGCGGCCGAGAATGTCGTACGTCCACGACCATTCGTTTCCGGCCGGGTCCTCCGCGCGGGACAGTTCACCGCGGGGGGTGTACTCGTACCGCGTGACGTCGTGCTCGCCTTCGGGAGTGTTTCCCTGGTACTGCCACAGCTCGGTCGTCTGGCCACGGACATCGGTGACCGTGGTGGTCGCGGTGCCACCGTCAACCGGGTCGATGCTGACGCGGTCGCCGCCATACGTGTAAGTCGCCCGCGCCCACTCGGTGGTCGTGCCGTCACCATTGCCGTGGATCTGGCGTTCGGTGAGGACGCGCCCGAGCCCGTCGTATGTGTAGGCGATCTGGCTCTCGATCGCGCCGGGCTGATCGGGAGCGAACAGGTCCGCGCTCGGTGCCTCCGGCGTGTAGTACGCGGCGTACGTGCGTTCCGTGAGCCCACGATTGTCATACAGCGTGTCGGTCACCAGTCGGCCGCCGTCGGGGCCGAGAGACTGCGTCTGACGCGGCCGGAGCAGCCCGTCGAACAGAGTCCAGTCCGTCTTGGTTCCTGTCCCCTTGAGCGTGGTGACACCGACAGCCGTGATCGCGTCCTCGGCGATCCGGTAGCTGTACTTGTACGTTGCGGTGCCCGTCGTATTCCTGTTCGGGAGCCATACCTCGGTCAGTCGGCCCAGCGCGTCGTACTCCTGGGTGGTGACACGAGTGTTCGTATCGATGCTTCGCAGCGGGAGTCCGCGGGCCAGGTCGTAGCTGGTGGATGTCACCTGTGCCGTGCTTGCCGATGCACTGTCGGCGGGAGGCGTTGTGACGGTGATTCTCGTCGGACGCCCCAGGGCGGGGGAGTAGGAGGTCGTGGTTGTCCGTCCCGCATGGTCGGTCGTTGTCAGGGGACGGCCGTAGTCGTCGAACGTTGCCGTACTGGTCCGGTATCCGGGCGTGCCATCAGTGATGTCGTCGATGCTCTGGACGGTGGTCGCGTCGCCGCGTATGGGCGCGGCCCCGTAAGCGAGACCGTCGTAAGCGGTACGGACGTCCGATATGACGCGCTCAGCCGTCGTCGGCTCCGATGAACAGGAACCGGTCCAGGAACGTTCGCGAGCGGGGAGACTCAGGATGTTGTCATCCGTGTTGTCGGCATAGGCCGTGGTGGCGCAGCGGTCGTCATCCGGGTCGGAGACGTCACCGAGGTCGGCAACGCGGACGACTCGTCCGGCGACGGTGTCGTACGTGGTGTCGGTGCGTGCTTCCTGCCACTCCTCGCCGGCCCCGTTGTCCAGTGAGGTGAAGGTCCGCTCCGATGAGACGCCGGTGAAGTTGGCCGTGACGGTGCCCCAGTCGCGAGTGCGTGACGCCGTCTCGTGGTGCCAGGGGATGTCGAGCGTTTTCGCCAGGACGACGCCGTCGGGGGCCGAGTAGGTCGCTGTGCGGTATGGGAAACCGGCGTAGGCGTCGTGGTCGGTGATGGTGCCGCCCTCGCCGTCCGGCACGGTGACGTCACGGGTGCCGCCGGCGGGGCCGGCCCGATCGCCGTCCATACCGCGCAGGAACCAGTTGTCGGTACGGGTGGTCATTCCCTCCGGCCCGCCGGCGAGGACGCGGACCTCGCCGTACCCGCGCCACTGGGACCAGGTCTTGTGCTCCGGCTCGGACAGCCCGTCATCGTCGTCGTAATGCCAGGCGGCGCCACCGTGATAGCTGTAGTCCGTGTACATGTCCGGCGCGCCGCCGGTGCGGTCACTGGCCACCACCCGGGTGACGACGTACTTGTTGAACCATTCCTGTTGGGGCTCGGCCGCCCCCGATGGCGTCCAGTACTGGGGGAAGCAGCGCGTGGTGTTGCTTTCGGGGTCGGGCAGATTTCCGGCATCGCACGCGGTGGCCGAATAGGTGACGTCGATCTGGCCGCCGAACTCGTCGGTGATCGTCGACAGCCGGTGCTTGATGAACGGCGCGGAGCCGTCGCCCTCGGCGTCGAGCCGGTTCGCGCCCTGCTCGTAGATGAACTCGGTGCTCGGCAGCTCGATCTCAGGGGTGGCTGATCGGCCTGTGCGCTGGATCGCGGTGGGCAGCAGGGTCCAGTCGATGTCGGCCGTCGCCCAGCGATGGCTCAGCTCCCAGGTGTCGATGGGCGCGAGTTCGCCCGACTCGTCGAGCGTCTGCGTGGTGACGGAGACGAGACGCAGGCGCGACCAGAAGGTCGGCGCGCTGCGGCCCTCGTCGCAGTCGGTGCCCGCCGTACAGTTCAGGTCCCACGGGGTGTCGTACCAGGCCGAGGGGGTGTCGCCGATGTCCTCCGGCGCGCAGGAGATGCCGGAGGCGGGCAGACAGCGCTCGCCGGTTTCGAACACCACGCGGGCGAGCGGGTCGGCGAAGAGTGCGTCGGACCGCAGGCCGTAGTCGATGTGCTTGATGACACCGCCACGCGCGTACGGGGTGTCGTCCCCGGCCTCGAGGTATCGGCCGTAGGAGTTCATCTCACGGTCGTAGAAGTAGGTGATGGCGTTGCCGTGCGGGTCGATGACGTAGTCGAGGTTCCAGCGCCACGCCTGCTGACACCAGGAAGTGACGAAGGTGGCGGCTCGACAGGGCTCGTTGGCGTTGTTGCCGTAGACGGGGACGTTCCACGTCGACTCGGTCTCGGGCTGTCCCGTGGTCCAGCCGGGCAGGCGGTTGTAGCCGAAGAAGTACTGGGTGCCGTCGGGCGTCGTCACCTTCCAGTACTCGTTGTTGTTGTCGCCATTGGCCCGTTCCGCGTTCTCCAGTCGCTGTACGCGTGTGCCGTCGTCGGAACGGAGCCGCCACTCGTTGTCGCCCGTCGGCACCAGGTCGCCGGCCGTCCCGCCGAGGCTGAGCGTCGCGTTGTCGTACGCCCAGCACAGGTCGGGGACTTCCACGCCGCTGCGTTTCAGCCCTTCGTCGGCGCAGCTGTGGTAGGAGCGCTCGATGTAGCCGGGCCACAGGTCGAACCCGTCACCCACCCACGACGACTGGTTGTTCGTGGCTGAGGTGCGGCCGTCGATCGCCCCTGATGAGTAGTTCACCGTGACGGACGGGGTGAGACCGCCGGGGACGTCCGGTACCGGCATGTCGTAAGACCAGGTGAAGTCGCCGGAGTTGAGGCCGACCGCCCAAGTGGCCGACGCGGAGAGCTCGGTTGCCTGGTAGTCGCCGGTCTCGCCGCTGTCGTCCGCCACTGCGGCCAGGACCACGGGCTGGGCATTGAGGGATACAGGCTCGGCTGCGCTGAGTGTCTGGCCGGCCGTGTCATTGACGGATGCGAGGTCGGTCCGGACACGGCATGCCGGCTGTTCGGGCGTGGTCACTGCACAGGCCGGGAGCTGAACGAGACGGAGCCGAGCGCCGTAGGAGCCGCCATAGGACTGGGCGAAGGCGGCGTAGTCGAGTTCCACTCCCACTTCGGCGCCGGCATCCGCGACGCGTGCCGTGGCGTCATCACCGGTGCCGGTTCCGGTGAGCGTGAAGAGCAGGCCGTTCACGCCGGCGTTTTCGCCGGTCTCGCGGTCCATGATCTCCAGGTGCGCGGTTTCGGGGACGCTCTGATCGGCGGCCGAACGGGCGACGCTCGTCGGACGTGTCAGGCGTACGGGTACGTCCGTCTCCGTCGCGGTCAACAGTCGAGTGCCGCCCCCGATGGGGATGGTCGTGGTGGTCGCCGCCGGCCACTCGGCGGTCGGTACCGGCGTTGCCTCTTCGGCTGCCGGGTCCGTCGGACGCGGCCTGACGGACGCGGTCTCCCCGTCGATCGGGGTCTCGGAGGACGGCAGGTCGGGCCGCCCGGACGCCGCCGCTTCCGCGGCGACCGCGACAGCGACGGTGGACGGCAGCAGACCGAGCAGGAGCGCGATGGACACCCCGTGGATGAGCGGGGGCCACGGGCGCCGCCCGAACCGGCGCCGTCTGCCGGGCCGCCGCCCCGACACGTTGGTGATCATTCCCGTGGCCGCCTTTCGTCCTGGAGTAGGGGGAATCGATGGTGGAAACCGCAGGTGTCGATGAATGCGAGTGCAGAGGACGACCTGAAGATCAGGGCGTGTTGATGTCTTGGTCCCTCGTACGGTTGGCCAGCGCGCTCACCTGCGCTTGATTCAGGACGCCCTGGAACGCCCATACGTCGTCGATCGCACCCGACCAGTACTCTCCCCATGTGCCGCCCGCACGGGTGCGTCCGATCTGCAGGCCGCCGTCTGCCTCGAACGGCAGCACGGACGAGCGCCAGGACACGATGTCGGTGCAATCCGCTGCGGCATCGTCGGCGCAGACCACCTGGGACAGTTCGCCGTCCACATACAGAGACATCCGGTCGGCGAACGCGTCGTAGACGACAGCAAGGTGGTTCCAGCTTGTGTTCAACTGGTAGTTGCCGTGCTCTGCCACTTGGTGGGCGACCGCGGACGTGTCCTCGTCTGCGACCTCCAGTTGCCAGCGCCCGGAGAACTCCGGGTCAGCGGGATCCGGCGCATAACGGAGCGTGAACGCGCTTTCCCGTTCGCCGGCGAGAGACAGGACCGTCGCGTTCCGTTGCGGGCGGCCAGGCGCGGTCACCCATGCCGTCACCGACCAGCTTTCCGAAGAGTCGAAGGGCGCGGTGGCCGTGGACGCGTAATCTCCGACCCCGTCCAGGGACAGCGCCTGGTTGCCGCCGATGATGCCGGTGGTGAACGTCGCGTCGCCGGAGAGGGAGGCGTCCGGTCCGACGCCGGCTGCCTCCGGGGTGACGAGAGGGCTTCCCGTCGCGCCGTCCAGGCGCCAGCGTCCGGCGAGCGTGGGGATCCTGAGGAACAGTTCCTGCACCTCATCGGCCGAAACGACACGGTCGTAGAGCCTGACCTCGTCGATGTCTCCCTCGAAGAAGGACCCCAGGGCACCGTCCTCCTCGGCCGCGCCTATGTACAGGGGACCGTTGGGCGTCCAGTTGTAGGTGTAGGGCACACTGTCGGTCCGCTCACCGTTGACGTAGAGCGTCAGCGTGTGCGCCACGTGGTCGTAGACGGCCACCACATGCGACCACTCGCCCGCCCCGGAGCATGCTGTGCTCGTGCAGGCGTTCTGACTCACTTGGACGGTCGTGGCGTCGGCGGTGTTGGCCGTGGCCCGTGAGAAGACCCAGCCGCCTTCGGACGGGGAGTGACGGATCGCGAAGGCCGTGTTGTTCGTCGCCTCCTGGTCGATGACGGTCATCGGCCGGTCCGGCTCGTCGGGGAGTTGCGCCCACAAGGAGACGGAGAAGCTGTAGTAGCTGTTGACGAGCGGCCGTGGAACGAGGGCGTAGCCGTCGCTCCCCCCGAGATGCAGGCCGGTGCCGTCCGCCCCGGTCGCGCCGAGCGTCGCGTCGCCGTGCAATGCGGCTGACACGGACTCCCCGTGCCCGGTCACCACCGCAGTGTCGGCAGCCTCGTCAAGTGCCCATGCGGACTTCATCGGTCGCCCCGCGGCGACGGTGCCGTCCGTGTACAGGGCTGCGACCGCGTCCTCCTTCAGCGGGATGTCCCAGACATGTACGTCGTCCAGGTCACCCGCGAAGTGGTTGCTCGGAACGCCCTCGTTGGCCGAGGCACCGATGAGGAACGAGGCCCGTGAGTCCCAGTCGGCGCTGTAGGTCGCCGTCGCGACGTGTTCGCCGTTGATGTAGAGCCGCATCTCGTCCTGGCCGTGGTCCATCGTGCCGACCACATGAATCCACTCACCCAGACGGCTCTCCGCACAGGCCGTGTCGCCCTCGGGGCAGGCCGGTTGTGTCGCGCGGACGGGGTCCGGCGCGGACACCTCGTCCACCGTGTCCCGGTAGAACACCCAGCCGCCGAGCGCCGAGGAGTGGTAGAGCTCGAACGCCGACTGGTGCACTCCCGTCTGGGACACCGCGACCATGGCGCGCTCCTCCTTGTCCTCCGGGAGGCGTGCCCACAGGGACACGGTGAAACCGGCGGTCGTGTCCACGACCCCGCCCGCCGTCCGTGCGTGGTCGTCGATACCGTCGAGGCTCAGCCCGGTCCCCGCGACGCCGGCGCCACCGGCGTGCGCACCGCCGTTCAGCGCGGCCTCGTACGTTCCTCCCGTGGCGACGGTCTCCTCGGCGCCGACGCTCTCGTCCATGGAGAACGCGGCCCGTTCCGGCTGCCCCGTCCTCACACGGAAGCGGTAGGTGGTGACGGAGCTGATGTTCCCCGCCGCGTCGTAAGCCTGCGCGGTGATGAAGTTGACGCCCACCCGGGTCGGCATGAAGTCGATCTGACGGGCGGCGCCGCCCGAGGTCGTGATGGTCCGTGCGGTCGACGGGTTGGCGTTGATGCCGTAGGTGTACTTGACGACATCGGAGGAGGCGGAGTCGATACTGAACGTCCCATAGCGGCCGACCCCGTTCATCCAGGGGTCCAATGGGTCCGATGGATCCGATTCCGGGTACTGGGGGGAATCGATCGCCGGTCCGGCGGGGGCCGAGGGGTCGTACCGGAAGTGACAGGCGGTGGCGGCGCCGTCGAAACTCCATGGTCCCCACGCCGCGCCGTCCCATGCTCTGACGCCCCAGTGGAGCAGCGTGTTGGCCGGCAGCCAGCTCGGAAGGTCGTACGTGAAGGTGGATCCGGACGCCTTCGCCGCCGACAACCCCGACGTGAACAGCACACGCGCGGCTCCGTCCACCCACTCCGCCACCCGGTACTGCAGCGCGATGTCGTCCCCGTCCGGGTCGCTCGCCTCGACATAGGTGCGCGGTATCGCGGTCACCGAAGTGGCGTTCGGACCGGTGACGCACGCGCCACCGGGCGACATCGTGATGTCGGCGATCCGCGGCTGCGCGGGCGGACGGTTGTAGTTCACGCGCAGGTAGGCCGTGTCGTCGAACCGCTTCCACGCCGTGTAGCCGCTCTCGACCGTCGCCCGCAGGCCCAGGGTGATGGACGACCAGCCGGCCTCCGCGGCGTCCGCGACGGCGCGCCCTGCCCAGAACTCGATGTCACCGGCCGGGCAGTCCGAGCCCCAGCCGTGCGCCTCGTCCTTGGTGTGGAGCCGGTCGATCCAGTATCCGTCGGCGAGCTGCTTGTTCCATGTCGTGCCCGCGCTCACATCACGGGTGCGCCACAGCTGCACCTCCTGCGGCGTGCAATTGAACGAGAAGGTGTTCCGGACGACGAATTCAGCGCTCACGATGGATTTGCCGGCGAAGCGCGATGTCGGGAATTGGTAGAAAAGTCGCTTCACGTCCTCGTAGTTGCAGTCGCCGTAGTCATAGTCGTAGGGGCACATCCCCACGCCCTCGGTCCCGGAGAACTTGAAGAAGGAGGAATTCGGGTGATAACTGGACACCATTCCCCATTCGGCGTCCCGAGCCGTGTACCACTGCGGATCGATGTAGACCGGGTACGTCGTTGCTGAGTCCTGCAGCAGGTCCTGGTCGGGCGTGAGGACCACCTCGTCGCCCGAGGAGGAGATGTCGACCTGTACGGCAGCGAGCCGTGCGGCGTCACCCGGGCCGTCCGTCGGCTCGGCGTCGGTGGCGCTGCGTGCGGCGGCCGCTGTTCCGGTGGAGTCCCACATCATGGGCTGCGCCGCCGTGAACACGACTCCGCCGGCGCCTTCGTCGACAGCTGTGATGCCGCCGTCTCCGTCGTCCTGCAGGGACAGCCCGCTGCCGCTGATGGGCAGGATCAGAGTGTCCAGAGCAGGGTCGGCAGCGGCCTCGGGCGTCTTCACCACGAGGATGTGGGAGACGTTGTCCACCTCCACGCGTACTTGCAGATCGACATCCGGCAGCACATCGCGGTAGGTCGCCACGTTCCCGGAGACCTCGGGAGCGGGAAGCTCGCCGGGCCAGTCGACCACCAGTTCCCGGCCCCCGACGCCGGTCAGCGTGACCATCGGCTGATCGCCTCCCGCGGAGACGACCGTGTCCACGCTCGCCGCCACCGGTTCGAGTCCGCCGTCGGGCGACACGCGCAGGGTGGGATCCGCATCCACCCACTCGCCTGCGCTGTCGCGCACCCGGACGGGACGGAGGCTCTCCATCGTGGTCAGCGTCCCGTCCGGTTCCGCGAAGGTCTGGCTCGTCTCGGTGGTGAGCGCGGCCACCTCGACCCGTTCGCCCGACTCCTCGGCCTGGGCGAGGGCCTCGTCCTCACCGGCGGCCACGGCCGGTAGGGGCGTGTCCACTGTGTCGGCCGCGCTTGCCGTGGGGGTCGGGGAGAGCACTGCCGTGACGGCCAGTGCGAGGATCGAGAAGCGGTTCGTCCAATGCCCTGCCCGTGCCTGTCCCACGTCCCGCCCTCACGATTCCCCGACATGTCCTGACGAAAGGCTCCGTGCCGATGGAGTCGTTCACGGAATGCACACGAGTCACGCGAATGCCGGTGCCCGGAGAGATTCGCCTGTCAGGGGAGCAGGCAGCAACACCGCACCCCCTCGTACGGCCGGAAGTTCTGGGCGAATACATCTGCCGGACATCCGGATGATGCCTTCTGTGGGGCTTATGTGGCCTGATTCGTGAGAGAGGGTGTGTTCCTTGGCTTCTTGTGACCGAACTGGCCGGGAAGGGGGAAAACTCGCGGACCGGGCGTTACGGGCGGCTACCGGCGGGCCTCCCTGCGTGCACCGGAACCTTCGAGATGTCGTTTTCGTGGTCCGGTGCGGGGCAGCAGAGGGGGCAGTGCTTTGGATCAGGAGGCGGTGAGGATGGGTACAGCGATCGGAGTGCGCGGCCGTGCCACGGCCCGGCGTGCCGCGGACAGTACCGCGGTCGATGTCGCGGCCCGGTGGGGGCTGCTCGCGCGAGGCGTTGTCTATCTGCTGATCGGCATGCTCGCGCTGCGCATCGCGTTCGGATCCGGGGAGCAGCAGGCCGATCAGGGTGGCGCGCTGCGTGAGCTGTCGGAGAAGCCGTTCGGCAGCTTCCTCATCTGGGCGGTCGCGATCGGGCTGGCCGGGATGGCGGTGTGGCGGCTGTCGGAGGCGCTGTTCGGTGCGGCCGGGCCCGATGGGCGCAAGGCGGGCAAACGGCTCCTGTCCGGTGCCCGGTTCGTCTTCTACGCGTTCGTCGCGTGGTCGGTGCTGCTGTTCGCGGCGGGGGAGAAGGGGAGCGGCTCCAGTGACCGGAAGTCGCAGGACGTCACGGCCCGCGCGCTCGATCTCCCCGCCGGGCAGTGGCTGGTCGCCGCCGCCGGGATCGGCATCGCCGTCGCCGGTGTCGTGATCGCCGTGCGCGCCTGCCGCCGCTCCTTCCGCAAGCACCTGCGGGACGCCCACCTGCCGCGCCGGGTCCGGCGGCTCACCGACATCCTGGGCATCGGCGGGGGAGTGGCGCGCGGAGCGGCCTTCGCCGTGGCGGGCGTGTGCGCCGTGCGTGCCGCCGTGGACCACGCCCCCGGCGAGACGAAGGGCCTCGACGACACCCTGCGCACGTTCGCCGACACCCCGGCGGGACCCGCGCTGCTCGTGGTGATCGCCGTCGGGCTCGCCATGTTCGGCGTCTTCTCCATCGCCCTGGCCCGCTGGCGCGCCGTCTAGAAGGAGACGGCGCGCCCGTGACTCAGTCCGCTCGGGTCGTCTCCGCCAGGCGGGCACGGAGGTAGTCGCGGTCCTCCGGGGCCGTCGCCAGGACGAGCGCGTCCCGGTACGCCGCCGCCGCGTCGGCCCGCCTGCCGAGGCGGCGCAGCAGGTCGGCGCGCGTGGCCGGCAGCAGATGGTAGCCGCGCAGTGACCCGTCGGCGACGATCGGGTCGAGCAGGGCCAGGCCGGCTGCCGGTCCGTCCGCCATCGCGACGGCCACGGCGCGGTTCAGCTCCACGACCGGGCCGGGCGTCAGGGCGGCGAGTTCGCCGTACAGCAGGGCGATCTGCGGCCAGTCCGTGTCCTCGGCCCGCGCCGCGGTGGCGTGGCAGGCGGCGATGGCGGCCTGCACCTGGTACGGGCCCGCGCGGCCCTGGGCGAGTGCCCGCTCCAGGACGGCCACTCCTTCCACGATGCGCTCCCCGTCCCACAGGGCGCGGTCCTGGCGCTCCAGTGGCACGAACCGGCCCGCCCCGTCGAACCGCGCCGCCCGCCGGGCGGTGTGCAGGAGGGCCAGGGCCAGCAGCCCACCGGTCTCCGGTTCGTCCGGCAGCAGCCTGGCCAGCAGGCGGGCGAGCGTCACGGCCTCGTCCGCGAGCCCCGACCGCTCCGGACCGTCGCCGGGCGTGGCGGCGTATCCCTCGGTGAGGAGGAGGTACAGGACGGCCAGCACACTGCCGAGGCGCTCCGGCAGCGCCTCGGCGGGCGGTACGCGGAACGGGATGCCCGCGTGCCGAATCCGGCTCTTCGCCCGGAAGAGCCGCTGGCCCATCGTCTTCTCCGGCACGAGGAAGGCCCGCGCGATCGTCGCCGTGCTCAGCCCCGCCACGGTGCGCAGCGTGAGCGCCACGCGTGCCTCCCGCGACAGCGCGGGGTGGCAGCAGGTGAAGATCAGGCGCAGCCGGTCGTCCGGCATGCCGTCCCACGGTTCGCCGCCGTCCGCCGGCTCCTCCGCCCCGGGCGTCAGGACGGCGAGCGTCCGCAGGCCGGCCGCCTCCGTCGCGTCACGGCGCAGGCGGTCCACGGCACGGTTGCGGGCCGTCGTGGTGAGCCAGGCCCCGGGGCGGCGCGGCACGCCGTCCAGGGGCCAGCGCTCGACGGCGCGCGCGAACGCCTCCTGTGCGCACTCCTCGGCCAGGTCCCAGTCGCCGGTGAGCCGGATCAGGGTGGCGACGACCCGGCTCCGCTCCTCGGTCCAGGCCCGGCCGAGGGCGTCGCTCACTCCGTCCAGAACGGCCGCACCTCGATCATCCCGGCGCGGGCCATCGGATGCTTCGCGGCGACCTCGATCGCCTCGTCCAGGTCGGCGCACTCGATGATGTCGAAGCCGCCCATCTGCTCCCGCGTCTCGGCGAACGGCCCGTCCGTGACGAGGACCGAGCCGTCACGGACGCGGACGGTCGTGGCGTCGGACGGCGGACGCAGCCGGTCCCCGGCGAGCCGGATGCCGCGCCGCTCCATCTCGTCCACCCACGCCGTCGGGTCCAGCTCGCCGGGCGCGGCCTCGACCTCGCCGCCGTCCGTGCAGACCATCATCAGGAACTTCATGCGTGCGTCTCCTCGGCGGGCGCGGTGGATCCCGCGGTCGTGATCATGGCGTCCAGGGTCCGTGCCATGTTGTGGCGCAGGGCTGCCAGCCGGTCGGCGAACCCGGCCGGGTCACGGCGGGCCGCGTCGCGCGCTCCGCTGTCACCGGGGCCGTGGGTGAAGCGGTGCCGTACCACGGTGTGCCCGGGGGTGGCGGCCGGCGTCAGATCGTAACGCCACAGCGAGGCCGGGCGGCGCGGGTCCCCCGTGGGGTCGAGCACCATCCAGGCGAACACGGAGCCCGGCTCCGCTTCCGTGACCTCGCAGATCACCGAGGCCGTCGTGCCGTCCGGGTAGCGGTTGCGCCCCTCGAAACGGGCACCCGGCCGTGCCGCGGGCGTCCCCTCCGTCAGCCAGGCGGCGTGGTGGCATTCCGGGCTGCAGGCGGCGATGAGCGCCAGGTCGGTCACCAGGTCCCACACGTGACCTCGGGGGAGCGGTGCCGTGAGGACCACCTCCACCCCGGCTCCGGTCACCGGAACGTTGTCGTGCATGCCGTGCTCCTTTCCCTTTCACAGGTACGACGCGGAGCACGGCCCGTTTTCTACACCCGGGGCCGAGAAATGCGGGTGCGGGCCGGGGTGGCCGGCCCGCGTGGGGTGGTGGTGGGGGGTGTGGGTGGGGTTGGTCAGTACGCGCTGTTGACGTTGTCCATGGAGCCGTAGCGGTCGGCGGCGTAGTTGCAGGCGGCGGCGATGTTGGCGACGGGGTCGTAGATGTTCTCGCTGGTGCCGTCGACGTGGTACTGCTCGAAGGTGGGGTCGATGACCTGGAGGAGGCCCTTGGAGGGGATGTTCTCGTGGGCGTTGGTGTCCCACATGTTGATGGTGAGGGGGTCGCCGCTGGACTCGCGCATGAGGTTGCTGTAGATGCCGTCGTAGGTGCCGGGGATGTCGTTCTTCTTCATGACGTCGAGGGCTTCGTTGATCCAGTCCTCGATGTCGTCCTGGGAGGCGGGCTCGGGGGAGGGCTGGTCGGTGCGGTCGATGGTGACGAGGGTGCCGTCGTCGGTGTAGTGGGCGCCGCGGCCGACGGTGCCGACGTCCGCGCTGGAGGCGGTGTCCTCGGCGGTCTTGCTGTCGGCCGTCTTGGTGTCGGCCGTCTTGGTGTCGGCGGTCTTGGTGTCGGCGGTGTGGGGCTTGGCGGGGTGGTGGTGTCGGTGGTGTCGGTGGGGGTGAAGGCGGTGGCGGTGGTCTGCTCCGCGACGCGCTCGACGGTGGGGGAGTCGTTCTGGGCGGCCTGGGCGGTGCCGGGGATGAGGGAGACGGCCGCGGCCGCGGTGCCGGCGGTCAGGACGCCGGCGAGGGTGAGCTTGCGGGGGGTGGTGTTCGCGGTCATGGGACGCACCTCGTTCCAGATTGGGACATACCTGGCGGTTCCGGACGATCGCCATGGTGGGAGGCGGCTCCCGGAGGCGGCAACGAGGTGACCTACGAGCGGGACCCGAAGACCGGCACGGGCCATCCGGCCCCCACACCCCGCCCCCGCACCACCCCCACCGGCCCCCGCCTACGATCGACACCCGTAGGTGACCGGCGCCATATGCCGCGCCTCACACCCCACCCCCCGGAGATCGACAGAGGGTGCTCATTCGTGTGCATGGAGGGAAGGGGTTCATGCCGGATCCATCGCCGATCAGCGGTGAGTTGTGACAGAGGGTGACCACGAGTGAGTGAGGCGCCCTGGTGCGTCCAGGGCGACTCGCCCCGGCGCCCCCTGCGACCGGCCCCGCCTCTCCGTACCGGGGATCCCCAGGCCCTCCCGTGCCCCCGCGCGGGAGCGTCCCCGATGCTTTCCCCTCTGGTGGGATGGGCGCATGAGCGATCCGCGCACCCGGACCATCGGCATCCACCTGTTCCCGGGCGTCGAGGAGCTGGACGCCTTCGCCCCCTGGGGAGTCCTCTCCCGCTGGGTCCGCGACTTCCCCGGCGACGGCTGGGAGGCCCTCACGTTCTCCGGCGACGGCGCGCCCGTGACGTGCGCGGGCGGCCTCACGGTCGTCCCGCACGCCGCCGCCGACGCGCTCCCCTCCCTCGACGTCCTCCTTTATCCGGGCGGCCCCGGCGTCGAGGCGCGGATCGGTGACCAGGAGCATCTCGCGTGGCTCCGCGGCGTGCGCGAGTCCGTGTCGCTGCTGGTCGGTGTCTGCACCGGCGGGCTCGTCCTCGCCGCTGCCGGGCTGCTGGGCGGGCGGCCCGCGACGACGCACTGGTCGTCGCTCGGGCTGCTGGTGCGGCTCGATCCGACGGTGGAGATCCGTCCCGGCGAGCGGTTCGTGGACGACGGCGACCTCGTGACATCGGCCGGTGTCTCGGCCGGCCTCGACATGGCTGTCCATCTGGTGGCGCGCCTCGCCTCGCCGGAACGCGGGCGTGAGGTCCGGCGGAGCCTGCAGTACGACTCCGCGCCCCCGGATTGACCGGTGTCAACGACGGGTTGACGCCCGGCAGGTGTCAACCTATGGTTGCCTCATGGCTGATTCCTCGACATCCCGTCCGTCCACTCCGGCGCCGACGACGCTCGCCACCACGGTCCGGCTCGACGACCTGATCGACGCGATCAAGAAGGTGCACCCCGACGTCCTCGACCAGCTCTCCGACGCGGTCCTCGCGGCCGACCACCTCGGAGAGCTGTCCGACCACCTGATCGGCCACTTCGTCGATCAGGCCCGCAGGTCGGGCGCCTCCTGGAGCGACATCGGCAGGAGCATGGGCGTCACCCGGCAGGCGGCGCAGAAGCGCTTCGTTCCCAAGGAGTCCGACGAGCCCGGCATCGACGCCCGTGACGGCTTCCAGCGCTACACCCCCCGCGCCAAGAACGTGATCATCGCGGCCCACAACGCGGCCAAGGAGGCCGGCAGCCCGCACATCGTGCCGCCCCACCTGGTGCTGGGCCTGCTCAGCGAGCCGGCCGCCTTCGCCGCCCGCGCCATCGAGGCCCAGGGCGTGACGCCGGCCGCCGTGCGGGACGCCGCGACCGAGGCCCTGCCCGCCGCCGACCCGGACGCCCCCGACCTCATCCCCTACGCCGCCGACGCCCAGAAGGTCCTGAAGCTGACCTTCAGGGAGGCCCTGCGCCTCGGCCACAACTACATCGGCACCGAGCACATCCTGCTCGCGCTCCTGGAGTGGGAGAACGGCACGGGCGTCCTCGCCGGTCTCGGGGTGGAGAAGGCGGCGGCCGAGACGTTCATCGCCGAGGCGCTGGCCGCTGTGATCGAGCAGCAGCGCGAAGGAGCCTGACCCCGCGCCCCCTCCCGCCGCCTGTCCGCCCGGGGGACGGTGTGGCACAGTGGCGCCGGAGTGCCCGCCGCGGCGGGAGGACGCGGGAGGGCTGCGCATGAACGACACACCGGGGGCGACCTGGATCACCTACGTCGGCGACGGCAAGGTCGAGCTGCCCGCGACCATCGACTCCATCCGCGCCGCGCTCCCCGCGCAGCGCCGGGACGAGTTCGACTCCGTCGTCGGCAGCACCCCCGGTGACCGGCTCCACCAGGTCCTCGCCCACTGGGCGCTGGAGACCCACCCGCAGGCGGTCGCCGAGGTGGAGGAGGAGTTCGCCCGGCTGGAGATCGGCGACCTCTCCGGATGTGTGCCGCTCGACGACCGGGAGAACGGGACCGGCGCTGCGTGAGCCGCTACCGGATCCAGTTCGCGCCGCTGGCCGACGAGGCCCGCAGGGCGATGCCGCGCGCGGCCAGGACCCTGTTCGAGACGGAGATGGGCGCGTCCCTCGGGCGCGATCCGTACGGCCACGGCTCCACCCCGATCGGCAAGGAACGCGACCGCCGCGAGGCGACCGTCGCGGGCGCCTTCGTCGTGTACTACGTCTCCTGCACGGTGATGGTGGTCACCGCCGTGAAGATCGTCGCCCGCCCCTGACGGCTCAGGCGAACGCGTCGACGCCGGTCCGTTCCGCCGACAGCTCCCACAGCCAGGCCGCCGCCGCACGGTCGGCCGCCCACGGCTTCACACCGCCCACCAGCATGTCGTCACCGGCGGCCGGCGCCGCGACGTCGCAGTCCTGGCAGTACGTCCCGCCGTGTCCGTCGAGCAGGGGTGACGTGGCCGCCCACACGGCCGTCGCCGCGCCCTGCTCCGGGGTCTTGAACCCGGCCGGCGGCCGCCCGTCGGGTCGGACCCAGCCGAGACCCTCCCACTCGTCGCGCGGGACATGCCGCTGCAGCGGCGTGAGGATGCTGCCCGGGTGCACCGCGAAGGCGTGCAGCCCCTGCGCGGCGCCCAGCGCGTCGAGGTGGAGCGCGAACAGCGCGTTCGCCGTCTTCGACTGGCCGTACGCGGTCCAGCGGTCGTAGCCCGAGCGGAAGTCGATGTCGTCCCGGCGCAGCCCGCTCAGGAAGTGCCCGGACGAGGCCACCGACACCACGCGCGCGCCGTGCCGGAGCGCCGGGCGCAGACGGTTCACCAGGGCGTGGTGCCCGAGGTGGTTGACCGCGAAGTGGGCCTCCCAGCCGGGGCCGACCCGGGTCTCGGGGCAGGCCATGATCCCCGCCCCGTTGATCATCGCGTCCAGCGCCGACCCGCTGTCCAGGAAGTCCTCCGCGAACCGCCGCACGCTCTCCAGGTCGGCGAGGTCCATCGCCGCCACCTCGGCGCCGGGCACGCCGCGCAGCGCCCCGGCCGCCGTCTCCGGCCGCCGCGCCGGAACGACGACCCGCGCGCCCGCCCGCGCCAGCGCGCGGGTCGCCGCCAGGCCGAGGCCCGAGTAGCCGCCGGTGACCAGCACCGTCCTGCCTGTCAGCGGTACGCCCGCCAGAACCTCGTCCGCCGTGCTCGCCGGGCCGAATCCGCTGCCGAGCGGACGCCGCGCCGCCACCTCCGCGAGTGCCTCGGGGGTCGTGGGCCGATCCATGGGCAAGGTGCCCCTCTGTGTCGTCATGGCGCCGACGCTAGGAGCTGGAGCGCACGCGAGGGCAAGCCCGCCCGGCCGCCGCGGTCACCGCCCGCCGTCCTGCCCGGTGCGGCCCAGGAGTTCGGCGAGCCCCCGGCGCGTGGCGGCGACCACCACGCGGTCCGCCGCGCTCAGCACATAGCCGGGGTGGACGTTCCACACCAGGCCGGCCGTACGGGAGGCCGCGAGGTCCGTCCGCCGGCCGGGCTCGGAGGTGTCCAGGGCGATGATCCGCCACGCGCCCGGCCGGTTGGCCTCGCTCAGCGTGCGGCCGAGGAAACGCGGCTGCTCGGCCACCTCGATCGCCGCGAACAGCAGCACCTTCCGCTCCACCGGCAGCGCCCCGAGCACCTGACGGCCCATCATGGCCACGGCGAACGCGGGCGCAGCCAGCGTCGACACGCTGCGGCTGCGGGTCAGCGCGCCCGGGTGCGCCGTCCGCAGGGTCCGGTACACCGCCGTCGCGAAGTCGTCGTCGTACAGGCGCAGCGCGACCCGCAGGTCGGGCCGCACGGTCCGGGCGTACAGCGCCGCCTCCAGGTTCGTCGAGTCGGAACTGGTCAGCGCCAGCAGGGCGCGCGCCCGGTTGATCTTCGCCGACTCCAGCAGCCCCTCGTGCGTCACGTCCCCGAGGACGACGGGCACGCGCAGCCGGCGTGCCAGCGCGATGCCGCGTGCCTCCGGGTCCTCCTCCACGCACACGACCGGGATGTCCAGCTCGCGCAGGCGCTCCAGCACACGGGTGCCGATCTTGCCGAGCCCCAGCAGGACGACATGCCCCGACAGCGTGCGCGGCGGCCGGCGCAGGGCCGACGCGCCGCGGAACGCGCCGAGCGCCTGCAGCGCCCCCGCCACCAGGATCGGCAGCAGCGCGAGGCCGGCGAGGCCGGAGACCAGTTGCAGGATCTGACGGGGCACCGACTCGCCGACCGCGGGGTCCCCTATGGCGAACAGGTCGAGCAGCGTCAGGTAGGCGGCGTTGAGCGGAGTGCCGCCGGTCGTCCGCCACAGGATGACCGCGAGCGCCACGACGGCCGCCGCGATGCCCCCGACCGCCCACCGCAGCCGCACCGGCACCAGGTCGCGCAGGGGTGCGGCGCGCCCCGCCACACCCCGCACCGGCCGTGCCGGTCCGGCCCTGGTCACGGCTTCGAGCACGACGGTCCTGCGCCCCGCCGCCGACGCGACGTCCCCGTCGTCCGGCAGCAGCACCGGCCCCTGCGGCCCGCCCGACCCCTCGGCGCCCTCGGGGTCGTCCGCCGTCGACGACAGCAGCGCGAGCGTGCACAGACCGGCGTCGGCGGGCGGGGCGCCGCCCGGGGGAGGGGTCCGTTCCACGGCGTGCAGGAGCAGCCCGTCCGCCTCGACGACCTTGCGGGTGCCGACCACGGCGGTGGCGGCCAGTGCGGGCGCGGCCGTGTCGGCGTCGGACAGCACCGTCGTCGTGGCGTCCACGAAGCCGCCCGCCGGCGGGTCGGCGCCGACGGACACGGCGGCGGCCTGGTCGAGGAGTTCGGCGAGGTGCTGGCCGAGCTTGCGGTTGTACAGCCGGATCACCAGCCGCAGCCGGGGGTTGAGCCGGCGGGCGGCCAGGGCGGCGCGGATGTTCGCCTCGTCGTCGTCGTGGACGAGCGCCAGGGCCTCGGCCCGCTCGGCCCCCGCCTGCCGCAGCACCTCGTCGGTCACCTCGGCCGCCTGGATCTCCCGCATCGGCACCGGGAAGTACCCCGAGGAGGTGGGCTGCGGCACGGGGGGCGCGGCACGGCCCCGCACGGACGTCACCCGGTTCAGCAGCGCGGTCAGCCGGGTCCTGCCGGCCGCCGTGCCCGGTGCGCCGCTCACGGCGGGCGGCGGCGGCGCGACCAGCGTGACGCGTTCGCGGTAGACGTCGTGCAGCTCGGCGGCGAGCCGGACGGCCAGCACGTCGTCACCGCAGACGATCATGTGCCGTGCGGCGGGGCCGCCCCGGGGCGGAATGGTGAGCAGGGACACATGTTCCAGACGTCGGAACGGTGTCCCGGGGTTGCATCCGTGCGGAGCTGGACGGACGCGTATGCGGGTGAGCGCGACGGCCATGGTCCGGGGCCGACTCGCGCTGTGGACTGGGGTCATGACAAACACTCAGCAAGGCCCCGTCCTCGTCATCGGTGGTACCGGCAAGACCGGCCGGCGGGTCGCCCGGCGGCTCACCGCGCGCGGACTGCCCGTACGGATCGGCTCGCGCGCCGGCACGCCCGCCTTCGACTGGACCGACCCGACGACCTGGCCCGCCGCCCTCGCCGGGACACGCGCCGCGTACATCACCTACTACCCCGACCTGGCCGTCCCGGGCGCCGCCGAGGCCGTCGGCGCCTTCGCGTCCCTCGCCGTCGCAGCCGGCACCCGTCGTCTCGTCCTCCTGTCCGGGCGAGGGGAGGAGGGCGCGGTGCGCGCCGAGGAGCGGCTCAAGGAGTCCGGCGCGGACTGGACGGTCGTCCGGGCGGGCTGGTTCGACCAGAACTTCAGCGAGGGCTTCTTCCGCGACGCGGTCCTGTCCGGCGAGCTGGTCCTGCCGACCGGCGACGCGGTCGAGGCGTTCGTGGACGCCGACGACATCGCCGACGTCGTGACCGCCGTGCTCACCGGCCCCGGACACGGCGGCAGGACGTACGAACTCTCCGGCCCCCGCCTGCTCGGCATGGCCGAGGCGGCGGACGCGATCGCCCGGGCCACCGGCCGGCCGCTGGCCTACGTCCCGGTCAGCGATGCCGCCTACCGCGCGGCCCTCGCCGAGCAGGGGGTGCCCGCCGAGTTCGCCGACCTCTTCACACTCATCACGGACGGGCGCAACGCGTCGGTGGTGCACGGCGTCGACGAGGTCCTCGGCCGGCCGGCCCGTGACTTCGCCGCGTACGCCGAGGCGGCCGCGGCAGCCGGCGCCTGGGCGCGCTGACGTCCCCGAGCGGCGGGCCGGCCGTGCTCCGGCCCGCCGCGATCATCACCCAGTGTCACCGGTCTCGCGGCGTGAACCACGTCACAGATGACCGGTTCATGATTTTTTCCGCAGGCTATTGCCACTGCTCGCTCCACCGTCCTAGCATCCGGTCATCGTTCGAATCGATTCGACTAATCGATTCGACAACGCTGAGCAAGCACCGCAAGGGAGCGGGAATGGCAACGATCAAGGATGTCGCGGAGCGGGCCGGCGTCGCGCCGAGCACCGTCTCCTACGTCCTGAGCGGTTCCCGCAAGATCTCCGAGGAGACGCGCAGCGCGGTGCGCCGTGCCATCGCCGACCTCGGCTACCACCCCCGCGCGAGCGCCCGTACGCTCCGCAGCGCCCGCAGCGAGGTCCTCGTCCTCGCTGTCCCCCGGGAGCCGGGCAAATACCGCGCGGTCGACGGCCGGTTCGCCATCGACATCAGCGACGCGGCCCGCGACCACGGGTACGACGTGCTGCTGATGACGGAGCCCGAGGGCGTGGCGGGCCTGTGCCGCATCGCCGGCAGCGGCCTGGCCGACGGCGCCATCCTCATGGCCGTCCGCGAGAACGACCCCCGTATCGCCGCCCTGCGCGAACTCGGCTTCCCGACCGCGCTCCTCGGCCACGGCAACGAGGCGGACGAGGCGGAGCTTCCCTGGGTCGACCTCGACTGGGAGGCCGCCGTCGCCCTCGCCATCGGCGAGGCCGTGGCCGCCGGACACCACCGCGTCGTCTTCTGGGCCTCGGCCGAGCACGAGATCGAGGCCCGCCGCGGCTACGCCGTGCACGGGCTCGACGGCGCACGCCTCGCCGCCCGCCGCACCGGCGCCGACATCCGGGTGCACGCCTCCAGCGGCGACCCCGACGACCTGCGCAAACGCCTCCGGCAGGCCCTGGGCGCCGACCCCGCCCCGACGGCACTGGTGGTCCAGCACCTCATCCTCCTGCCCGAGCTGCTGGAGGAGATCGCGGCGCTCGGCCTCCGCGTGCCCGATGACCTGTCCGTCGTCCCGGTCGGCAGCCTGCCGGACGACCCGGGCAGCACCCCGCTGCCCCGCATCGACCTGCCGGTGGCCCGCATGTCGGCCGCCGTCGCCCAGCTCGCCGTCGAGGCCATCGCCTCCCGCGACGAGCGGACCGCCGGGGCGGGACACCCTCCGGTGACCCGCGAGCTGATCCCCCCACGGATGGCGGACGCACCCCGTATCGCCGCGCCCCCCTCCGCCTCCTGAGCCGCGAAATGGAGACCGCCAAGCCCATGCGAACGTCACTCGGGCGCATAACGTCGCCCGCCGCCGCGCTGACCCTGGCCGGGGCCATGGTCGCGCTCGGGCTCACCGCCTGTGCCGCGGAGCCCGACCCCGACACGGTCACCGTGCTGAACTCGGCGACCGACACCGCCGAGCACGAGGCCAACCAGGACTTCTTCGACCGCTGCGCCGAGCCGCTCGGTCTGAAGGTCGAGCAGATCAGCGTCCCCGCCGACCAGGTGGCCTCCAAGGCCCTGCGGATGGCGTCGTCCGACTCCCTGCCCGACATCCTGGAGCTGGACGGGTCGGAGCTGCCGCAGTTCGCCGAGACGGGCGGCCTGCGCCCCCTCGCGGACGTGGGTCTCGACACGTCGGAGTTCTCCGACTCCTCGCGTCTCCTCGGCAGCTTCGACGGCACCGAGTACGGCGTCGCCCGCTCGGTGAACTCCCTCGCGCTCATCTACAACAAGGACATGCTCGCCGACGCCGGCCTGGAGCCGCCGACCACGTGGGACGAGCTGCGGACGACCGCGGCGGCGCTCACCCAGGGCGACACCTACGGGATGGCGTTCAGCGCCGGTCCGAACGCCGACGGCGTCTACCAGTTCCTGCCGTTCTTCTGGTCCGCCGGGGCCGACGAGGCGCACCTCGACGACAACGCCGGTGTGGCCGCGCTCCAGCTCTGGAAGGACCTGGTGGAGGACGGTTCCGCCTCCCGCTCCGTCGTCAACTGGAACCAGCAGGACGTCAACGACCAGTTCATCGCCGGCCGCGCCGCGATGATGATCAACGGTCCCTGGCAGGTCCCCGTGCTCAGCGCCCAGGACGACGTGGACTGGGCCGTCGCCTCCATCCCGGTGCCCGAGGCCGGCCAGGACCCGGTGCCCCCGATCGGCGGCACCGTCATGACCGTGCCGAAGAACGACGACCACCCCGAGCGCGAGGACAACGCGGGCAGGATCCTCGAGTGCCTCAACTCGGCGGACAACCAGCTCGCGTGGGGTGAGCGGGTCAACAACGTCCCGACCCGCGCCGACGCGGCCCAGGCGTACCGCGAGGCCAACCCCGAGCTGGCCCCGTTCGCCGATCTCGTGGAGACCGCCAGGTCCCGCACCGCCCAGGTCGGCACCCGCTGGCCGGTGATCCAGGACGCGCTGGCCGGCGCGTTCCAGTCCGTGCTGACCGGCAGGTCGTCGCCCGAGGACGCGCTCGGCAGCGCCCAGCGGCAGGCCACGGCGGGAGAGTGAGAAGGACCATGACCACGACCACCCCACCCGCCCGGACCACCGCCGCGCGCGAGACGCGGCCCCGGCGCGGAAGCGGCCGCCGCCGTCTGTACCAGTGGCTGTTCGTCGCCCCCGCGCTGGTGTACCTCCTCGCGTTCTTCGGCTACCCGCTGGTGCGGAACGTCCTGATGAGCTTCCAGGAGTTCACGCCGACCACCTACTTCACCGGCGAGTCCCCGTTCAACGGCCTGGAGAACTGGCGGCGCGTCTTCGACAACGAGCTGTTCGGCGACGCCCTGTGGCAGACGATCCTCTTCACGGTCGGCTCGCTCGTCGGCCAGTTCGCGATCGGCCTCGGCCTGGCGGTGTTCTTCTCGCGCCGCTTCCACCTCTCCGGCGTGATCCGCGCGGTGCTGCTGCTGCCGTGGCTCGTCCCCATGGTGGTCTCCGCCGTCGTGTGGCGGCGCATCATGGACCAGGACCACGGCATCCTCAACAGCTTCCTGGAGACCCTGCACCTGTCGCAGGACGGCGTGTCCTGGCTGAGCAGCCCCAGCGTGGCACTGCTCTCCGCGATCCTCGTGAACATCTGGATCGGCATCCCGTTCAACATGGTGATCCTCTACGGCGGCCTGCAGGAGATCCCGCGGGAGCTGTACGAGGCGGCGTCCCTGGACGGCGCGAGCCCCTGGCGGACGTTCCGCAGCATCACGCTGCCGATGCTGCGGCCGGTGGTGACGGTCGTCCTGGTGCTCGGCTTCATGTCCACCATCAAGATCCTGGACCTGATCCTCGCGCTGACCGGCGGCGGCCCCGCCGACTCCACGCAGACGCTGGGCACGCTGACCTACCAGCTCTCGTTCATGCAGCTCGACTTCGGCCAGGGCGCCGTGGTCGGCAATGTCCTCATCCTCATCAGCGCCGTCTTCGCGGTGCTCTACCTGCGCGTGAACCGCGCGGACACGGTCAAGGGGAAGTGACCCGACGATGAACCCCACTCCCACCCGCACCCGGCTGCGCCGCGGCTGGAACACCGTCGCCGCGCTGCTGATCCTCGCCGTGATGCTCTTCCCGGTCTACTGGATGATCTCCACGGCGCTCCAGCCGGGCTCCAGCATCGCCTCGACCGACCTGTTCCCGACGAGCCCGGACTTCGGGAACTTCTCGAAGGCGTTCGACACGCAGGGCGGCTCGCTCGTGACGAGCCTCGTCGTCGCCCTGGGCGCCGTCGTGGTCTGCCTGGCGCTGGCCGCCCCGGCCGCCTACGGGCTCGCGCAGTTCGGCCTGCGCGGCAGCCGCGGCATCGTCTTCGGCACCCTGATCACCCAGATGGTGCCCGGCATCGTCGTGGCGAACGCCCTGTACAGCGCCTACGCCGAGCTGAACCTGGTCAACTCCTACCTCGGCCTGATCCTCGCCGACGCGTCGCTCGGCCTGCCGTTCGCGATCGTGCTGCTGCGCGCGTTCATGGTGTCGATCCCCACCGAGGTGGTGGAGGCGGCCATGGTGGACGGCGCGAACCGGTTCACCGCCTTCGTGCGGATCGTCCTGCCGATGAGCCGGAACGCCCTGATCACCTCGGGTCTCTTCGCGTTCCTCTTCGCCTGGGCGGACTTCATCTTCGCCCTGACCCTGAACACGACCGACGACGTGAAGCCGGTGACGCTCGGGATCTACCAGTTCATCGGTGCGCACGTCAGCGACTGGGGCGCCGTGATGGCGACGGCCGTGCTGTCGGCCGTCCCGGCGGCCATCCTCCTGGTCGTCGCGCAGAAGTACATCGCCGCCGGCATCGCGGGCGGTTCCGTCAAGTGACCGTCCCGGCAGCCCCCGCCCCCGTCCCTCCGCACCAGAACCAGGACTCGCGCCACGCCATGAGCAGCTCCGCATCCGCCCGTACGCCGTCCCCCGATGTTTCTGTTTCCGGTGGTCTGCCGGTGTTTCCGCGGGGGTTCTTCTTCGGGGCGGCGACGGCGAGTTACCAGATCGAGGGCGGGGCCGGGGAGGACGGGCGGGGACCGTCGATCTGGGACACCTACTGCCGCCGGCCGGGCCGGATTACCGGCGGCGCGAGCGGGGACGTGGCCTGTGACCACTACCACCGCTGGCCCGAGGACATCGCCCTGATGAAGGACCTGGGCCTGGACACCTACCGCTTCTCCATCGCCTGGCCCCGTATCCAGCCCACCGGCACCGGCCCCGCCAACACACCCGGCCTGGACTTCTACGACCGCCTCGTCGACGCCCTCCTGGAAGCCGGGATCACCCCCGCCGCCACCCTCTACCACTGGGACCTCCCCCAAGCCCTCGAAGACACCGGGGGCTGGCGGGTCCGCTCCACCGTCGACGCCTTCACCGACTACACCCGCATCGTCGCCGAACGCCTCGGCGACCGCGTCGGCCGCTGGTTCACCCTCAACGAACCCTTCTGCACCGCCTTCGTCGGCCACGCCATCGGCCGCCACGCCCCCGGCACCCGCGAAGGCACCCCCGCCCTGGCCGCCGCCCACCACCTCCTCCTCGCCCACGGCCACGCCGCCCGCATCCTCAAAGACACCACCCGAGGCGACGTCGGCATCGCACTCAACCCCGACCGGCTCCTGCCCGCCACCCACGACCCCGCCGACCTCGCCGCCTGCGCCCGCGCCGAAACCCTCCACAACACCATCTGGCTCGACCCCCTCCTCGCCCACCGCTACCCCACCACCGAAACCGACACCTGGGGCCCCCTCATCCAGGACCCCACCTGGCGCCACGACGGCGACCTCGACATCATCACCACCCCCCTCGACTTCCTCGGCATCAACTACTACCGGCCCATCACCATCGCCCACACCCCCCACCAGGACCCCGACCCCACCACCCGCACCGCCACCGACATCCGCGCCACCGAAACCTGGCAGGACGGCGTCCGCCACACCGCCATGGACTGGCCCGTCGTCCCCTCCTCCCTCACCGACCTCCTCACCGACCTCAAACACCGCTACCCCACCCTCCCCCCCATCGTCATCACCGAGAACGGCTCAGCCGAACACGGCGACACCCCAGGCCCCGACGGCCGCATCCACGACACCGACCGCATCACCTACCTCCACACCCACCTCACCGCCCTCACCCACGCCATCAACAACGGCATCGACATCCGCGGCTACTACGCCTGGTCCCTCATGGACAACTTCGAATGGGCCCACGGCTACACCAAACGCTTCGGCCTCATCCACATCGACTACACCACCCAAACCCGCACCCCCAAAGACAGCTACCACTGGTACCACCACCTCATCACCCACCACCACAACACCCACACCCCCTGACACACCCACACCGTCCGAGCGCCGCCCCCGGGCCGGCCGCAGTACCCGCACCACACGCACCATCTGCGCCCCCGCGGCGGGGCGATCGAGGAGAACACTGTGAAGTTCACCGACGGCTACTGGCTCATGCGCGACGGCGTGCGGGCGTCCTTCGCGAAGGAGGTCGCCGCCGTCCACCCGGAAGCGGACCGGCTCACGCTCCACGCTGCCGTGCGCCCCGTCCGCCGCCGCGGCGACACCCTCAACAGCCCGCTGCTGACCGTGGACTGCTACTCCCCGGCCGAGGGCGTCATCGCCGTCCGCACCACGCACCACGCCGGCGCGTACGACCGCGGACCCGCGTTCGAGCTGGCCACCGAGACCGGTGCGGGGACGACCCGGGCGGACGGCACCGTGCACGAACTGACCAGCGGCGGCCTGACCCTGCGCGTCGACACCGAGCGTCCCTGGCAGCTCGACTTCGCGGCCGGGGACGAGACACTGGTGACCGCCGGCGCGCGCGGCACCGGCTTCGTCACGGACGCGGACGGCCGGCACTACACGCTCGGCGGCCTGTCCCTCGGCGTGGGCGAGCTGATCTACGGCCTCGGCGAGCGCTTCACCCCGTTCACGAAGAACGGCCAGACCGTCGACGTCTGGCAGGCCGACGGCGGCACCGCGAGCGAGCAGGCGTACAAGAACGTCCCGTTCTACCTCACCAACCGGGGCTACGGCGTCTTCGTCAACCACCCGGGCAAGGTCTCCTACGAGATCGGCTCGGAGGCCGTCGGCCAGGTGCAGTTCAGCGTCGAGGGCCAGTCCATCGAGTACATGGTGATCCACGGCCCGACGCCGAAGGAGATCCTGGACCGCTACACCGCGCTGACCGGCCGCCCCGCGCTGCCGCCGGCCTGGTCGTTCGGCCTGTGGCTGTCGACCTCGTTCACGACGGACTACGACGAGGCCACCGTCAACCGTTTCGTGCGCGGCATGGCCGAGCGCGACATCCCGCTGAGCGTCTTCCACTTCGACTGCTTCTGGATGCGCGAGTACCAGTGGTGCGACTTCACGTGGGACCCGGCCGTCTTCCCGGACCCGGAGGGCATGCTCAGCCGCCTGAAGGACGAGCACGGCCTGCGGATCTGCGTGTGGATCAACCCGTACATCGCCCAGAAGTCCCCGCTGTTCGCCGAGGCGAAGGAGCTGGGCCACCTGGTGCGCACGGCCTCGGGCGACGTGTGGCAGTGGGACCTGTGGCAGGCCGGCATGGGCCTGGTCGACTTCACGAACCCCGGTGCCCGCGCCTGGTTCGCCGACAAGCTGCGCGCCCTGACCGATCAGGGCGTGGACTGCTTCAAGACCGACTTCGGCGAGCGCATCCCGACGGACGTCGTCTGGCACGACGGCTCGGACCCCGAGCGGATGCACAACTACTACACGCAGCTCTACAACGCCACGGTCTTCGAGGTGCTGACCGAGGCGAAGGGTGTGGACGAGGCCGTCCTCTTCGCCCGGTCGGCGACCGCGGGCGGTCAGCAGTTCCCGGTGCACTGGGGCGGCGACTGCGAGTCGACGTTCGGCGCGATGGCGGAGTCGCTGCGCGGCGGCCTGTCCCTCGGCCTGTCGGGCTTCGGGTTCTGGAGCCACGACATCGGCGGTTTCGAGGGCACGCCGACGCCCGCCGTCTTCAAGCGGTGGGTGCAGTTCGGCCTGCTGTCCTCGCACAGCCGTCTCCACGGCAGCAGCTCCTACCGGGTGCCGTGGGACTACGACGAGGAGGCCGTCGCCGTCACCCGCGACTTCACGCGGCTGAAGCACCGGCTGATGCCGTACCTGTACGGCGCGGCCCGGGAGGCGCACGAGCACGGCACGCCGGTGATGCGGGCGATGCTGCTGGAGTTCCCGGACGACCCGGGCTGTCACACGCTGGACCGGCAGTACATGCTCGGCGGCGACATCCTCGTCGCGCCCGTCTTCACCGAGACCGGGCCGGCCGAGTACTACGTGCCGGCCGGCACCTGGACGCACCTCCTGTCCGGCGAGCAGGTCACGGGTCCCGGCTGGCGGCGCGAGCACTTCGGGTTCGACAGCCTGCCGCTGCTGGCCCGTCCTGGCTCCGTCGTCCCCTTCGGCGCGCGGGACGACGGCCCGGTGTACGACTGGGCGGACGGCGTGACGCTGCGGGTCCACGCCCCGCAGGACGGCACCGAGACCGTCACCCGCGTGCCCCGGCCGGACGGCGCTCCGGCCGCCACGTTCCGCACGAGCCGCAGCGGTGACACGGTCACCGTGCGCGCCGAGGGTGCTCCCGGCCCGTGGCACGTGGTGCTGGCCGGGCCCGGGGGCTACGGTGCCCCGGTGACGGCGGACGGGGACAGCGTGACCCTCACTCTGGACGGCACGCAGGCCGCCTGACGGCACGGCATGACGGGCCGGTGTCCCCTCCCATGGGGGCGCCGGCCCGCGGCCGTCAGTGGGCGACCGTCAGCAGGATCTTGCCGATCTGGACGTTCGACTCCAGGTACCGGTGCGCGTCCACCACGTCCTCCAGCGGGAACGTCCTGTCGATCACCGGGCGGAGCGACCCGGTCCGAAGCCCGGAGGTGATGAACGCGGTGGCGCGCCGCATGCGGTCCGCGTCGCGCGTGACCTCCAGCATCGTGTAGGTCCGCATGGTCAGGGCGGGCATGCCGAGGTCGAAGCCGGGGTACGGCGTCGGCCGGCCGCTCTGCGCGCCCCACAGGAGCAGTGTCCCGCCGTCGGCGACGGCGCCGGCCAGCTCCACCACGCCGGGCCCGGCGACGGCGTCGAAGACGTGGGCCGCGCCCCGGCCGCCGGTCAGGTCCCGGACGCGGTCCCGCACGCGTTCCTCGTCGGTGACGATCACCTCGGCCGCGCCCTCGTCGAGGAGCCGCCGCCGCTTGGCCCGGGTGCGGGTGAGGGCCACGGGGGTGGCGCCCAGGTGGTTCGCGGTCCTGATGGCGGCGAGCCCGACGCTGCTGGAGGCGGCGTTCACCAGGACCACGTCGCCCGGCCGCACCCCGGTGACCTCGGCCATCGCCCCGTAGGCGGTCAGGTACGGCATCCACACCGCCGCGCCGGACAGCGCGTCCACGCCGTCGGGCCGGTGCAGGAGGGCGGAGGCCGGCACGACGGCCCGCTCGGCGTACACCCCGTAGTCGTTGTGCGAGAAGGACGGCACGACGCTGACGGCCTGGCCCGCGGTGAACTCCGTCACCCCCGGGCCGACCGTCTCGACGACGCCCGCGGCCTCGTTGCCGAGCCGCGCGGGCAGCCGCCGGACCGGCTCGATGTACCGGCCGCCGCGGAACAGGGCCTCGGCCCGGTTGACGCCGACCGCGTCCACCCGTATCCGGACCTCGCCCGGCCCCGGTTCACCCGCCTCCAGGTCCTCCACCCGCAGCACCTCGGGTCCGCCGGTCTCGTGGAACCGCACTGTTCTCGCCATGATCGTCATCCTTTCCCCACCGGGAGCGGCCACCACTGTGGCGCCTAAGTACGACGTCTGTCAAAGTTCGATGGATGCCATACGATGGGACGATGGAACGCACCGAGACCGCAGAACGCAGCGTGCCGCACCCCGACATGTCGGAGTTCGACTTCCAGCGGGTGCTCGAGGCCCTGGTCGACCCGGTGCGCCGCGGCATCGTGACGCAGCTCGACGCGGCCGGCGAGGACATCCGCTGCGGCGGCTTCGACATGCCGGTCAGCAAGTCCACCGCCACCCACCACTTCAAGGTGCTGCGGGAAGCCGGCCTGATCCGCCAGTACTACGTCGGCACGTCCCGGATGAACGCGCTGCGCCGCGCGGAGATCGACGAGGCGTTCCCCGGCCTGCTCGACGCCCTCAGCACGCCCCGGGCGCTGGGCCGCTGACCCGACCCGCCAGCGGCGCGGCGTGCGACACGGGTTACTCTCGGACTGCCGGGAAACCCCCGTCCCCCCTCCGGCCAATACCCAGTGACCGAAGTATCTGCCGGACGGGAGGCGCCGCATGCCCGACGAACCACTCTGCGAGGACTGGTTAGGACCCACGACCGCCCCGCACCCCTTCGACCGGCGGGGCGTCTGCCGGCGCTGCGGCCACACCCGCGGCGAACCCGTCATCGAACCGCTCACCGCCCGGCGCAGGTCGGCGCGCCGCTTCTTCCGCCGGGCGAGCTGACGCGCCGGACTGGCACGATGGTGCGCCATGGCCAACGATCCACTGCCCTGCCCGTGGTCCCTCGCCCGGCTCACCGCCGTCCGGCACGGCGAGAGCGTCGCCAACGCCGCCTACGCCCGTGCCGAGGCGGAGGGCACCGGCACCGTCCTCGACTGCGGTGACAGCGAGGTGCCCCTCACGCCGCTCGGCGTCGCGCAGGCGACCGCGCTCGGTGGCTGGCTCGCCGGGCTCGACGCCGACGAGCGCCCCGAGCTCGTCGTGTGCTCGCCGTACCTGCGGGCACGCCGCACGTGGGAGATCATGCGGGACGAGGCGGCCCGCCGCGGCGCGGACCCCACTCCCGTCGAACTCGTCGACGAGCGCCTGCGCGACCGGGAGACGGGGATCTTCGAGACCCACTCGCCCACGGCCCTGCGCCGCCGCGACCCCGCCGAGGCGCGCCGCCGCGACCGCCTCGGCGGCTGGTTCCACCGGCCGCCGGGCGGCGAGTCGCTCGCCGATGTGGGCGTCCGCGTGCGCGACTTCCTCGGCGCCCTGGACGCCGCGGCGCCCGGCCGCAGGGTCCTCGTCGTCGCGCACGACGCGATCGCCGTCCTCCTGCGGCAGGCCGTCGAAGGGCTGGGCGCCCCGCCGCCCACGGAGGAGGGCGCGCTGGTGCCGAACGCGTCCGTCTCCACCTGGGTGGGCGACGGGCGCCGCCTGCGGCTCGCCGCGTTCGGCGACACGGCGCACCTCGGGACAGCGGCCGACGCGGGCTGAGACGGCGCCCCGGCGGGTGGTTCAGAGCACCGGGCGCCCGCCGGTCACCGCGATCCGCGCCGCCGACACGTAACTCGACTCGTCCGACGCCAGCAGCACGTAGACGGGCGCCAGTTCGGCGGGCTGCCCGGGACGGCCGAGCGGCGTGTTCTTCCCGAACGACTCGACCTTCTCCGCGGGCATGGTGGAGGGGATGAGCGGCGTCCAGATGGGGCCGGGGGCGACGCTGTTGACGCGGATGCCGCGCGGGCCGAGGAGCTGGGCGAGGGCGGCGGAGAAGTTCGCGATGCCGGCCTTCGTCACGTCGTACGGCAGGAGCGTGGGGGAGGGGGTGTCGGAGTTGACGGACGACGAGTTGATGATGGACGCGCCGGCGCCGAGGTGCGGAAGCGCCGCCTTGCACAGCCGGAACATCGCCGACAGGTTCGTCGCCAGCGTGCGGTCCCACTCCTCGTCGGGGATGTCCTCGAACGCGTGGTACGTCCGCTGCATCGCCGCGTTGTTCACCAGGATGTCGAGTCTCCCGAACTCCCGCACCGCCCGGTCGATCACCTCACGGCAGTGCGCGGGCTCGGTGAGGTCACCGGGCACCAGAACGGCCTTGCGCCCCGCCTGTTCCACCCACCGGGCGGTCTCCCGGGCGTCGTCGTCCTCGTCCAGGTAGGAGATCAGCACGTCCGCGCCCTCACGGGCGAAGGCGATGGCCACGGCGCGGCCGATGCCGCTGTCGGCACCGGTGATGACGGCCGTCTTGCCGCTCAGGCGCCCCGACCCCTCGTACGAGTGCTCCCCGTGGTCGGGCTCGGGGTTCATCGCGTCCGTCGTGCCGGGGGGTCGCTGCTGCTGGCGCTCGGGCATGGGTGGTCCTCTCGATCGGTGTACGTCCCCCCACGGATAACGGCCGTACCGACCCTCCTGCCCGCTCCACGCCGGTACCTCACCCCGAAACCGCGCGGACGGCCCCGGTCACTCCTCCTGCTCCGCCGCGTACACCGGAGTCACCGTCAGCAGTGGCACGTCCTCGGAGACGCAGCCCGTCAGGGTGTCGTCGGGGAGGAACAGCGCGTCGCGCTCGTCCGGCGGATAGACCCGCAGGCCGCCCGCCGGTGCCGGGTCGCACTCCTCGGCCGGGTAGTTGCCCGCCTGCGTGACCCGCACGTCGGTCCACGCGGTGCCGCCGGGGGCCAGTTCGACGGTTTCGCCGGAGCCCCGGGCCGTGTCCCTCCCGGCGGGCGCGCCGATCTGCGGGCCGGCCTCCCCGGCGACCAGCGACACCCCGGGGAAGCCCGTCATCGTGCAGGTCTCGTCACCGGTGTTCGTCAGGGCGAGGGTCAGGTACAGCGAACCGGCGGCTCCTTCCGAGCCGGCGAGTGACAGGTCGAGCACCCCGCTCGCGCACCTCGGCGGCTCCTGTGGATCGCCCGGCTCCGTCGGTGACGCGTCCGCCGGTTCCGACGCCGTCACGCCCCCCGTCCCGGACGGTGCCGCGTCCTCCGTCGTCGTGGCCGCCGATTCCTCCGGCGCCGGCGGCGACGGGCGCACGCCGTCGTCCCCGCCGGACGGGGCACCGTGCGACACCGTCTCCGTCGCCGGGGGCGGCCCGGCGATCGGCGCCGGCCCGTCGGCGCGGGTCAGCGTCACGGCGGCGGCAGCGGCGGCGACGCAGACCACGGCCGCGCCGCCCGCCGCCAGCACGTGCCGGCGCCGTCGCGCGGCGGCCCGCCGCCGTACCGCCGCGAAGTGCCCCGGCGGTGGTGCCAGCGGCCCGCCGGGCAGCCGGAAGACGTCGAGCAGTTCCGACGGTTCGGGTTCGTGCGCCCCGCCGTGAGGCTCATCCCGTGATGTCATGCAGTCCCCTCAACGCGCTCCGCAGCCGCTGCCGGGCCTGGTGGAGGTCGCTCTTCACGGTGCCGGGGCGGCGCCGCAGCGTCGAGGCGATCTCGTCCACCGGAAGGCCGGCGTAGTAGTAGAGCAGCACCGTGACCCGCTGCCGGTCCGGCAGCGCCTCGACGAGGCTGCGTACGGCGACCCCCTGGTCGGCGGCCGGCGAGTGCTCGCGGCCGGCGCCGAGGTCGCGGGTGGCACGGCGTTCACGGGCCTGGGCGCGCCAGTGGTCCCTGACCAGATTGGCCGCCACGGTGAACAGATAGGACTCGGGCCGGTCCACCGACGACCACCGCGACCACAGGCGCGTGAACGCCTCCGACGCGATGTCGTGCGCCGCCTCGTCCGAGTCCACCAGACCCCGGCACCATCCGGCCAGCCGGGGATAGAAGCCCTCGAACAACACTTCGGCCTCCCGCTCCCCGCTCACCCGCACGCCCTCACAACCCGTTCGCCCGTCCTTCCGGTCCGGCGGCGGACCGCCACCCGCCGGGACCCCCTCGTACCCGCGCGCTACACCGTCACCACCGACTCCCAGCCGCCGGGGGGCGCCTGGCCGACACCGAGCCCGCGCAAGTTGTCCAGGACGGCGGGATCCTGGGCGTCCAGCCAGTCGCACAGCTGGCGGAAGGAGACGAACCGCACGCCCTCGAAGGACGCCATCGCCCGCAGGGACTCCTCGACGGCGTCCATGTAGATGCCGCCGTTCCACGTCTCGAAGTGGTTGCCGATGAACAGCGGTGCGCGGTTCGAAGTGTAGGCGCGTTCGAATCCGGCCATGAACGCCCCTCCCGCCTGCCGTTTCCACGCGGCGAACGACGCCGGGTCGCCCTGCGTGGTGCCGGACTGGTTGGCGAGCATGCTGTAGTCCATCGACAGCACCTCGAAACCGTGATCCGGGAACGGCAGGGACTGGAGGGGGAGATCCCACAGCCCTCCGGTGCGTCCCGGCCACTGCTGGAGCCCGCCGGGGGAACTCGCGTCGTAGCGCCAGCCCAGTTCGGCGGCGACGGGCAGCAGGTTCTCCTGGCCGAGGAGCCCGGGGGTCCGGCCGCCGACGAGTTCCCGCTCGTAGTCGAACGGCAGCGGGTCGAGATCGTCCCAGCCGGTGTTGGTGCGCCACTCGGTGACGAACGCCTTGGCCTGCTCTATCTCGCTGCGCCAGTCGTCGGGGGACCAGTTGCCGACCGAGCCGCTGCCGGCGAGGAAATGGCCGTTGAAGTGCGTGCCCACCTCGTGCCCCTCAAGCCACGCCGAGCGGAGCTGGCCGAGCGTGTCCCGTATGTGCGCGTCCGTCAGGTATCCGATGTCGGAGGCGCCGGGGGCGTTGCGCGGCGGCAGGTAGTCGGTCCTGCGGGACTCCGGCAGCAGGTAGAGGCCCGACAGGAAGAACGTCATCGACGCCTCCAGCTCACGCGCGACGCCCCGGAACCGGCCGAACAGACCGTCGTCCAGTGCGCCCGCGCCGTCCCAGGAGACGACGACGAACTGCGGGGGCTCCTCACCGGGCGCGAGGCGCCGCACCCCCGGCTGCCCGGGCTGCGGCCCGGTGTCGGCCGTCGAGCCGTCGCCTATGAGACGCGGGTTGTCCACGCTGGGCGACGGCGTCACGGTCGGGTCGGGCGCCGGGTCCTCGATCGGATCCACTTCGACGGCGTCGTCGGACTCGCCCGCGTGCGCGGACAACCTGGCGAGCGGATAGAGGGCCGCGCCCGCGGCCCCGACGGCTCCGGCCGCCCCCAGGCCGAGCAGCGCCCTGCGCCCCACCCGACGCGTCCCCCGGGTCCGGCCGCGCTCATCCCTCGTCATGCTGTGGCCCACTTCCTGTCGATGCCGTGACACCCCGTGGACCGTGCGAACGCCCGTCCGGTTGTCACCGTCGTGCAACAACCGGACCGGCGGGCGCCGCCGTCCCCGGACGTCGCCTCCCGTTCGCCCGCGCGTCGACCGGCACCGCCCTGGATGTCATGGCAGCGGCGAAAGGTTGCGCCGTACCTCAGCACGACTGGAGAACCGCATGCCCGCGCAGCCCACCGCACCCGAGTCCACCGCCTCCGCACCGGCCCGCCGGGGGACCGCCGGCCGCCGCCTCGCCACGGCGGGGGTCACGGGTGCCCTCCTCATCGGCGGCCTCGCGTACGGCGCGGTGCCCGCCGGCGCCGCCACCGCGGGTACGGACGCGCGGGCCGCCGCGACGCAGCGGCAGCAGTCGGCGCACGCCATACCGTTCACCGACGCCGAGGTGACCCGGCAGGACGACGGGTCGTTCACCGTCACCTGGACGTCCACTGCCGCCCGCCACGTGACGGTCTACGCCGGACGCGACCGTGACCACGTCGCGCACCGCCACGCCGTCGCGCACGGCTCGGGCACGGACAGCGTCACCGTGCGGGGCCTCGGCCCGGCGGACCGCTGGTGGTTCGAACTGGTCCCGGACCGCGGCGAGTCCCTGACACTCGCCGACCGCTCCCTGCACCTCGCGTCCGCCCCCAACTTCCGTGACGCCGGCGGGTACCGCACGGCCGACGGCCAGTGGGTCCGCATGGGCGTCATCTACCGCTCCGGCGACCTCAGCCGGCTCACCGACGCCGACCTCGCGACACTGCGGCGCCTCGGCATCGCCACCGACGTCGACCTGCGCACCGAGGCGGAGCGCGCCGCGAGCCCCGACCGCCTTCCCGAGGGCACCGACCACGTCGTCGCCGACGTGCTCGCCGGCTCGGACGTGACGTCCTTCCCCATGACCACGGAGGAGGAGGCCGCCGCCGCCATGGCCGAGGGCGAGCGGACCATGGTCTCCGGTGACTCCGCCCGCGCCGCGTACCGCACCCTGCTCACGACCGCCGCCGACCGCCGCGCCGCCGCCGTCGTCTACCACTGCACGGCCGGCAAGGACCGCACCGGCTGGGCGAGCGCCGCCATCCTCACCGCCCTCGGCGTGCCGGCGGAGACGGTCATGGAGGACTACCTCGCCAGCAACGGCTACCGCGCCGAGGAGAACGCCGCCGCGCTCGCCCAGGTCCCCGAGGAGCTGCGGCCGGCCTACCGGGCGGTCCTCGACGTGCGGCCCGAGTACCTGGCGGCCGGGTTCGACGAGGTCGAGGCCGCCTGGGGCGGCTTCGACGGCTACCTGCGCGACGCCCTCGGCCTGTCCGGGCGCGACCTGCGGGACCTGCGGCGCGCCCTGCTCGTCGGCTGACGGCGCGGCACCGCGCGCGGCCGGGCCGTCCGCCGACCCGGCTGCGTCACAGTCACCGCGTCACAGCGACACCCGCTGCGGTCGCGCGTGCAGATGCGCGGAGAACTGGTCGACGATCCGCTCCAGCGGCCCGGCCGCCGCGCCGCCGACCGTCACCGACCCGTCGGCACCGACGGCGACGTCCTTGTCGAGGACGAACCGGCCGGGCGTGATGTGGGCGGCCCCCATGGCCGACAGCACGGGCCGCAGCGCGTAGTCGACGGCCAGCGCGTGCGCCGTCGTCCCGCCCGTGGCCAGCGGCAGGACCGTCTTCCCGGCGAGGGCGTACTGCGGCAGCAGGTCGAGCAGCGACTTGAGCAGACCCGAGTACGCGGCCTTGTACACGGGGGTCCCGAAGACCACACCGTCGACGCGCTCGAAGAGCGCCGCGGCCTCCACGATCGCGGGGTGCCGCGCATCGGCACCGGTCAGCGCTTCGGCGGGGAGCGACCGTACGTCGAGCGGGACGACCTCGTGGCCCTGCAGTCCGAGCCGTACGTCGAGATGGCGCAGCAGACGGGCGGTGCGTGAGGTGGGGGAAGGACTGCCGGAGACGGACAGGACGGTCGGCATGCGTCACCTCATGACAGGGGCGGAATGAGGGGGTGGGGGCGGGCACGCCGCGGTGGCCGCGGTCCGCCCCGGCCGGGTCAGCGGTTCCGACAGCACTCCGCGCGGCACCGAGGGCCGTGGACGCGTTCGCCGATCACACACCCATGCTGACACCCGGACATTGCGGCAGTCTCGCGTCCGATGTCGGTCGTGTGTCGTGGTACGGCCCGCGGCATCACCCCGTCGTGCCGGGCACGCGTCCTCAGTGCTTCGCGCCGTCCCCGGGGCCGCCGGCCGCCAGTGTGGCGGACGTCAGCAGGATGACCGCGCCGGCGAGCGGGACGACGAGCAGTCCCGCGCGGATCGACACCGCGTCCGCCACCAGGCCGACCAGGGGCGGCGAGACGAGGAAGCCGACCCGCAGCAGGAACGCCACCACCGTGATGCCCGCGCCCGGCGTCAGGCCCGGCAGTTCGTCCGCCGCGTGGAACGTCGCCGGGATCACGGTCGCGATCCCGAGGCCGGCGCAGGCGAAACCGGCCACCGTCCCCGGCACCGACGGCCACGCCAGCGCCGCGCCCATGCCGGCCAGGACCAGCGCGCCGCCGAGCCGGGCCGTGCTCCGGTCGCCGAGTCGCCGCACCACGTGGTCGCCCAGCAGCCGGCCCACCGTCTGCGCCCCCTGCAGCGCGGCGAACGCCAGTCCGCCGGCGAACGCGCTCGCCGCCAGCTCGTCCCGCAGGTACAGCGATCCCCAGGAGGCGCCCGAGTCCTCGACGGCGGCCGCCGCCGCGCCGAGCAGGCCGAGCAGACCGAGGACCGGCAGCAGCGGGGCGAGCCGCCGCACTCCCGAGCCGGCCGCGCCGGGGGTGTCGCCGGCGGCGGACGGGTCCCGTTCGGTGTCCTCCGCGCCCGGCAGCAGGAACCGGTACGACACCACCGCCGCGGCGGCGCCCAGCACCCCGGCCACCGTCAGATGCGCCGTCAGCGGGACGCCCGCCTGCGCCGCGCCCGCGCCCGCGAAGCCGCCGACGACCGCGCCGACGCTCCACACGCCGTGGAACGCGTTGAGGATCGACCGGCCGTAACGCCGCTGGACGCGCATGCCGTGCGCGTTCATCGCCACGTCCGTGATCGCGTCCAGGCTGCCCGCCGCGAACATCGCCCCGCACAGCGCGGGGAATCCGGGCGCCGTGCCGATCAGCAGCACGTTCGCGCCCATCACGGCTTCGGCCACCACAGCCGTGCGCGCGGAGCCGAAGCGCCGGATCAGCGGGCTCGCCAGCAGGCCGATGAGGAGCGCGCCCAGCGGCATCGCGGCGATCGCCGTGCCGAGCGCGGCGTTCGACAGGCCGAGGTCCGCCTTGATCTCCGGGTAGCGGGGGACGACGTTGGCGAACAGGAAGCCGTTCGTGAAGAACAGGACTCCGACGGCGGCCCGAGCACGGGTCGCCACCTTGTCGCCGACCGCGGTCGTCATGGGCGGTTCCCTCCCCTGCACTGCGTCCCTGACCCCCGCGGTGCGCGGGGCGGTCCCATGTTTGCGTAAACATCGGGCGCCCGCAAGCGTCCGCCGCACCGTGCCCGGGTGCGGCGGGTCAGGACGGCCGGTCGTCGCCGGCGAGCGAGGGCGCCACCCGGTCGAGGTCGTCCGACGCCTGCGCCAGAAGGTCGAGCATCGCCGCCTGCGCGCCCGCCGCGTCCCCGGCGCGCACCGCGTCCACCACGGCACGGTGCGACGGCACCGGGTCGGCACCCGTGAGATGCGCGTGCACGAGGCGGTCCCGCTCGCGCAGGCCCGGCCGCAGGAGCAGTTCCAGGTGGCCGAGCAACTCGTTGCCGGTGGCGGCGAGCAGCGCGCCGTGGAACGCGGCGTCCGCCTCCGCCGCCGCTGCCGAGTCGTCGCCCGCGCGTTCCATGGCCGCGAGCGCGTCCTCCAGCGCCGCGAGATCCGCCTCGCCGCGGCGGAGCGCGGCCCGCCGCGCGGCGGCCGGTTCGATGACGGCGCGCACCTCCGCCAGGTCCCGCAGCAGCCGGCCCGAGTCGCCGGCGGCCATGCGCCAGCGGATCAGGTCGGGGTCGAGCAGGTTCCACGCCGACCGGGCGCGGACGAAGGTGCCGCGCTTCTGCCGCGCGTCGATCAGCCCCTTGCCGGCGAGCACCTTCATGGCCTCGCGCAGCACGGTCAGGCTGACGTCGAACTCCTCGCCGAGCGCCTTCACATCCAGGGTGTCGCCCTCGGCCCAGGTGCCGTCGACGATGCCGAGACCCAGACGGTGCACGACCTGGCCGTGCACGCCCCGGCGCGAGTAGGACGCCATCGCCGTGTCCCCCTTCCTGCCGCGGCCATCCTAGCCTGGGCATTATTTATGAATACATCTTGACAGGTGTTCCGCGCCCTGCCGACGATGAACGCCGTCCCGGGAGCGTCCGCCCCCGTCCCGTCCCGCAGCGACCGCCGGAGAGCCCATGCCGTCCGCCCGTGTCCACCCTCCCGTGCCGCCGTCGGCGGGCCATCCGGCCACCGGGGGACCGGGCGGCATCACCGCCGACAGCCGCAGCATCCTGAGGGACGGCCGGCGCTGGCTGCCGGTGATGGGGGAGTTCCACTTCAGCCGCTACCCGGCGCACGCCTGGCGCGAGGAACTGCTCGCAATGCGCGCGGGCGGTCTCGACACGGTCGCGACGTACCTGTTCTGGAACCAGCACGAGGAGCGCCGGGGCCGGATCCGTTTCGACGGGGACCTCGACATCCGCCGGTTCGTCCGGCTGTGCGGGGAGACGGGGCTCGCCGCCGTGGTGCGCATCGGCCCGTGGGCGCACGGCGAGTGCCGCAACGGCGGCTTCCCCGACTGGCTGGCCGACGAGGACTGCGTGCCCCGCACCGACGACCCCGCGTATCTCGCGCTCGTCCGCCCGTACTTCGCCGCCATCGCCCGCGAGCTGCGCGGCCTCTCCCACCACGACGGCGGCCCCGTCGTCGGCGTGCAGGTGGAGAACGAGCTGTACGACCAGCCGGGGCACATCGCGACACTGCGCCGCATCGCCGAGGAGGCGGGGCTGCGCGTCCCGCTGTGGACGGCGACCGCCTGGGGCGCGGCCGACCTGCCCGAGGACGCGGTGCTGCCGCTGTACGGCGGCTACCCCGAGGCGTTCTGGGAGGACGCGGGCGACGGCTGGGCGCGCGGGATGCGCCGCCACTACTTCTTCACGCCCATCCGCGACGACCACGCGATCGGCGCCGACCTGCGCCCGGAGCCGCCGGCCGGGGGCGGCCGCCGCCCCGACGACCGCCGTCACCCGTACGCCACCTGCGAACTCGGCGGTGGCATGGCCATCGCCTACCACCGCCGCCCCCTCGTCCCGGCGGCCGACGTGTCGGCCCTCGCGCTCAGCAAGCTCGGCAGCGGCTCCGTCTGGCAGGGCTACTACCTGTACCACGGCGTCTCCCAGCGCCGCGCGACCGAGCTGCCGAACCAGGAGTCGCACGTCACGGGCTACCCGAACGACCTCCCGGCCGTCACCTACGACTTCCAGGCGCCGCTCGGCGAGTGGGGCCAGGCCCGCCCCTCCTACCACGCCCTGCGCGCGCAGCACCTCTTCCTGGAGGACTGCGGGACGGATCTCGCGGGCATGCCGCTGACGCTGCCCGACGAGCTTCCGCCCGGCCTCGACGACCGCGCGGTCCTGCGCTGGTCGGTCCGCTCGGACGGCGAGCGCGCGTTCCTGTTCGTCAACAACCACCAGCCGCACGAACCGCTGCCCGATCACCACGGCGTACGGTTCACCGTCGAGTTCCCGGGCCGTGCGGTCACCCTCCCGGCCGTGCCCGTCACCGTTCCGTCGGGCGCACACTTCGTGTGGCCCGTGGGCCACGACCTCGGGCGGGGGCTCACGCTGACCTGGGCCGCCGCCCAGCCCGTCACCCGGCTCGACGCCCACGGCACGCCGCTGACCGTCCTGGCCGCGACCGCCGGCATCACACCGCAGCTCGCCCTGCCGCCCGGCACCGCCGTCACCGCGCCGGCGGACACCGCGCACACGGAGGAGACACCGGACGCCACCCTCGTCACCGTGACGCGGCCGGGCAGCCACGCGCTGCTCACCCTGGCGGCGCCGGACGGCGGGACCGTCGCGGTGCTCGTCCTCGACGCCGGGCAGGCCGCGGCCGTCCACCGCGTGCGGTGCGCCGGCGCCGACCGCGTCGCCCTGTGTCCCGACCTGCTCCTGACCGACCCGGTCAGCGGCGACCTCGTCGTCCGCACCGAGGCGGGACGGACGACCGTCGCCCTGTACCCCGCGCCGGCCTCGCTCACCGGCCCGGGGTGCGAGCCGGGTACGCAGGACGGGGTGTTCTTCCGCTGGACCCTGACCGGGCGCGCCGGGACGCGCGCGGCGCGCGTGGAGTGCGTGTCGCCCGACGCGCGCCCGGCGCCGGCGCGGACCGGTGGTCCCGCCGGGCGCGCGTCGGCACCCGACGACGCCGCGTTCGAGCACGCCGCCGTCTTCCGGGTGACCCCGCCCGCCGGTGTCCTGGACGGCGCCGGGGACGCGGACGACACCGCCGAGGTCCTGCTGCGCGTCGCCCTCACCGGCGACGCCGCGCGCGCCTACGTCGACGGGGAACTCGTCGCCGACCACTTCTGGTACGGCCCCGCCTGGGAGATCGGCCTGCGCCGCCACGCGGCGGCGGTGCGCGCCCACGGCGTCGAGATCCGGGTGCTGCCCCTCGCCGCCGGGAGCGCCGTCCACGTCGACCCGTCGGCCCGCGCCGGGCTCGCGGCCGCCCGTACGACGGCCCGCGTCCACGGCGCCACCTGCGTCCCCCTCCACCGCTTCACGCTCCACGCCTCCTGACCGCGCCCCCGAGCCGTCCGTGCACCGCCGACGAAAGGCCCGCCAGTGCCGACACCTCTCCCGCCCCACGTCCCCGACCATCTGACCATCACCCTGTGGGACTTCACCTGGTACACCCGCACCGGGCCGGGCGAGCCGTTCGCCGACCTGGACCGCGCCTTCCGCGAGGCCGCCGACCGCGGCTACAACACCATCCGGATCTGCGCGATGCCGTTCCTCCTCTTCGGCTCGGGCCTGGACACGCGCGAGGTGGTCCTCGGCCCGCTCGGCGGCGCGTACGGGCAGCGCGTCCGCTGGTACGACGTGCGGCACACGACGCGGATCGACGGCCGGGCGCACCTGCTCGCGCTGTTCGAGGCGGCCAGGCGGCACCACTTCTTCGTCATCCTCTCGAGCTGGGAGTACCAGCAGAGCCCGTCGTTCGCGGCCGACCGTGCCTGGTTCGACGCGCTGATGGCCATCGACCCCGAGCGGCGGGCCGAGGCGCTCGCGGACGCGCTGGCCGACCTCGTCGACTTCCTCGCCGCGCACGACGGCCTGGACGACCGCGTCGCCTTCACCGAGCTCCACAACGAGGTGCAGGCGGGGCGTCTCACGGACGGCCTGCCCGCGGACGAGGACCCGGTCGTCGCGCTGCGCCCCCGGCTCGCGCGCGGCCTCGTCCGCTTCAAGGAACGCCACCCGGACCACCCCGTCACCGTCAACTACGCCGGCGTGCCCGTCGGTTCGCTGCGCGGTGTCCCCGACGAGGCGGACGTCGCGGTCTTCCACCCGTACGTCTACGGCGTCCTGGACGAGCTGATCGACACCTTCGCCCTGCGCGACACGACACGGCCCTTCCCCCAGGCCGACGCCCACCGCGAGCTGCTGCGCCCCGGCGCCCCCGACTTCGCCGACTGGGCGCCCCCGGCCGCCGACCGGTGGCGCCTCACGGCGACGATCGTCGGCCTGCGCGAGATGTACGTCCACGACTGGTGCGACCCGGGGAAGTGGGACGCGTGGCTGTACGACCGGTACGCCACGCACCGGCTCGCCATGGAGGAGAAGCTCGACCTGTGGCTCGCTGCCGCCGCCGACCACGCGCGGGCGGCCGGCAGGCCGCTGGTGCTGGGGGAGGGCTGGGTCGGCTACACGCCGGCGCACGGCACGTTCGAGGAGGGGCCGGTCGGTGCCGCGCTGTGCCGCCGCGCCCTCGCCGCCTGCGCGGAGGTCGGCGCTCGGGGCGCCGTCGTGTGCTCCAACGCGGCGCCCCACCACGCCATGTGGGACGACGTCCAGCTCCAGCGCGAGTGCAACGCGCTGCTGCGGTCGTGACCCGCCGGCGGCGGCCCCGGTCCTCACCCGGCCGCCGCCGTGCCCCCGTCCTGCGTCGCGGCCCAGTGCGCGGCGATCTCGTCGCTCGTCGTCACCCACACGGCGGGGTGGTTCACGACGTACTCGAGGGCCTCGTCGAGGTAGCGGTGCCGGAACGGCTGGCCGATGACGAACGGGTGCAGCACCAGCGCCATCACCCGCCCGCCGTCCGCGGCGTCCTCGACGAGCTGGTCGAGCTGGTCGCGGACGATCCGCACGAACTCGGGTCCCGAAAGCGCCTTCCCGACGAACAGCTGGATGTCGCCGACCTCGACCGAGTAGGGCACGCTCAGCATGCCGGGGACGTTGAGGCGGTACGGCTGGTCGTCGTTCGTCCAGTCCAGGACGTACTGGAGGCCGAGTTCGGCGAGCAGTTCCGGCGTGTGGAACGTCTCGGTGAGCGCGGGGCCGAGCCAGCCGCGCGGCCGGCGCCCGGTGGCCGCCGCGATGGTGTCCACCGTGCGGCCGAGGGCGGCCCGTTCCTCCTCGCGCGTGAGCCCCGCCTGGAGCGTGGAGTTGTCCTCGCCGTGGGCGATCCACGCCCAGTCGCGCTCCAGGCCGGCCCGGACGATCTGCGGGTAGTGCCGGGTCACGGCGGCGTTCAGCATGACGCTCGCCCGGACGCCGTGGCGGTCCAGGGCCTTGAGGGTCCGCCAGAAGCCGACCCGCGGCCCGTAGTCGCGCCACCCGTAGTTGAGGGGGTCGGGCGCGAGGTCGCGGGTGTCGGGGAAGATGCTGGTCGAGGGCCGGTCGACCCGGTAGTGCTCGATGTTGAGGCCGGTGTAGAACGCGACGCGCGCGCCGCCGGGCCACCGCAGCGGCGGGCGTTCGGTGATCGGGCTGTAGTCGAAGAGCGTGTTGTCCACGGGAGTTCGCCTCTCGGAGCGTCCTGACGGCGCTCCGTCGGCGCCGTCCGCCGGTATCCTCGAACCCTCGCATCGGTGAGAAGGTCAACGCGGCGGCGAGTGGGGTGGATCACATGCGGATCGGCGAGCTGGCGGAGCGCACCGGCACCCCGCGCCGCCTCCTGCGCTACTACGAGGAGCAGCGCCTGATCAGCGCCGCCCGCCTCCCCAACGGCTACCGCGACTACGACGAGCGCAACGTCGACCGTGTCCGCCAGATCCGCGGTCTCCTGGACGCCGGGCTGCCGACCCGCATCATCCGGCAGATCCTGCCCTGCCTCGACTCGCCGCGCACCATCCACTTCCCCGACCCGGAGCCGGAGATGATCGCCACCCTGCGCGCGGAGATGGACCGGATGAGCGCCAGGATCGACTGCCTCGTCCGCAACCGCGACGCGATCGGCTCCTACCTCGACGCGGTGCTGGCCCGCGACCGTTCCGCCGCGGACTGACCGGGGGGCGTCACCACTCGGCGAACGAGCCGTCCGGGTGCCGCCACACCGGGTTGTGCCAGTCGGGCGCGCGCCCGTCGGCCGCCCGTACGGCGCGTTCGTCCACCTCGATGCCGAGTCCGGGACCCGTCGGGCGCCGGAAGTGGCCCTCGTCGAAGCGGAACACCTCGCGGTCGACCACGTAGTCGAGCACTTCGGCGCCCTCGTTGTAGTGGATGCCGATGCTCTGCTCCTGGATCAGGAAGTTCGGCGTGGCGAACGCGACCTGCAGGCTCGCCGCGAGCGACACCGGCCCGAGCGGGCAGTGCGGCGCGAGCAGGACGTCGAACGTCTCGGCCAGCGCCGCTATCCGCCGCACCTCGGAGACGCCGCCCGCGTGCGACAGGTCCGGCTGGATCACCGCGACGCCCGCCTGCAGCGCGGGCAGCACGTCCGTGCGGGAGAACAGCCGCTCGCCCGTGGCGACCGGCACCGGTGACGCGGCGACCAGTTCGCCGATCCGGTGCGTGTACTCCGGCAGCAGCGGCTCTTCCGCGAACAGCGGGTGGAACGGCGCCAGCAGCGGCAGGGCGCGCCGCGCGTTCGCCACGGTGAAGCGTCCGTGGAAGTCCAGCGCCATGTCCCGGTGCGGGCCGAGCACCGCCCGCGCGGCCTCCGCCCGCCCCACCATGGCGTCCAGTTCCGCGACGGCCGCGATACGGCCCATCCGGCCGCACGCGTTCATCTTCACCGCCGTGAACCCGGCCGCGACCTGGGCCGCCACGGCGTCGGTGATCTCGGCGGGGTCGTCGCCGCCCACCCACCCGTAGGCGCGGACCCGCTCGCGCACCGGGCCGCCGAGCAACTGGTGCACCGGTACGCCGTGGGTCTTGCCCGCGATGTCCCACAGCGCCTGGTCCAGCCCGGCGACGGCGCTGGAGAGGACGGGGCCGCCCCGGTAGAACGACCCCTTCGTCATGACCTGCCAGTGGTCCTCGATGCGCGCGGGGTCACGGCCGACGAGGAGTTCCGACAGCTCGTGCACGGCGGCCCGCACCGTCGCGGCCCGGCCCTCGACGACCGGCTCGCCCCAGCCGACGACACCCTCGTCCGTCTCGACGCGGCACAGCAGCCAGCGCGGCGGCACCGCGAACGTCTCGACCCGCGTGATCCTCAACGGTGGTTCCTGCTCCCTGTCCGCGCCGGCGTGCCGGCGGTGTCGGTCGGTGGTGTGCGGGGCGCGTGCGTCACGAGCTGGTCTTGTACACGCTCCAGCCGCCGTCCACGACGAGCGATGCGCCGGTGACGAACGACGCGTCCTCGTGCAGCAGGAACGCGATCGCCCCCGCCACCTCCGAGGGATCGCCGAGGCGCCCGGCCGCGGTCTGCTCGGCGCTGCGCCGCCGGTCGTCCTCGGTGACGCCGTCCCAGGCGGCGGTGAGCACGGGACCCGGCAGCACGGCGTTCACGCGGATGTCCGGGCCGTACTCGACGGCCAGTTGCCGCGCGAGCCCGGTCAGCCCGGCCTTGCCCGCCGCGTACGCCGGCCGGCCCGGCAGTCCCACCAGCGCGTGGACGGACGACACGAGGACGGCCGCCCCACCCGTCGCACGCAGATCCGGCAGGCACGCGCGGAAGCCGAGGAAGGCGCCGGTCAGCCCGATGCCGAGCTGCCGGTTCCACTCGGCGAGGTCGATCCGGTCGGCCGCGGCGACGGTCACCGACGCGGCGTTGCTGACGAGCGCGGACACCGGGCCGAACGCCTCGCGCGCGGCCCGGACGGCGGTGTGCCACTGGGGTTCGTCGGACACGTCCAGCGGGTGGAACGCCGCGCGCCCGCCCGCCCGCGCGATGTCCGCGGCGACCTCCTCGCCCGCCGCCCGCCGCACATCGGTGACGAGGACGGAAGCGCCCTCGCCGGCGAGGCGCCGGGCGGTCGCCGCGCCGATGCCCGAGCCCGCGCCCGTGACGACGGCGCAGCGGCCGGCGAACCTGCCCTCGGGGGATGACGGTGCTGCCACGGGGACCTCCGGACCGTTCAACTGCCTGCTCCAGAGCATTAAATATTAATTATTGGGGCACGCCAAGAGGTTCGCTCGTGTCCAGGCGCGGCGGTCCGCGCGGCCTACGATGATCGCCGCACCCGTGCCCCGCGCGCGGCTGCCGCCAGACCGCCGTCCGCATCCCCACGCCCGGAGGCCCGTCCGTGCCGCGCCACCCCGCACTCCCGCTCGCCGCCGTCGTCTGCGCAGCCGCGCTCGCCCTGACCGCCTGCGGCGGCGACGACGACCCCGCCCCGGAGGCCACCACCGGTGCCACGGAGGACGACGCCAACGCCGCCGGGCTCCCCGGCGACGGCTGGGCCACGGAACGCAGCAGCTCCAGCGACTCGACGGCGGAGGCCGCCGTCCTCGACGACGTGGCCCTCTCCCGCCACGACGGCTACGACCGCGTCACCTTCACGTTCACCGGCGACACCCCCGGCTACATCGCCGAGTACACCGACACGGTGTACCCGCGCGGCGGCGACGGCGGCCCCGTCGACGTCGCGGGGGACGAGCACCTCGTCGTCGTCCTCGTGTCCGTGGACCCCACGACCGCCGTCACCGCGACGGGGACGACCGAGCTGATCCGCGAGGTGGCCGACCTCGGCTTCTTCGAGGGCGAGAGCGGCGTCGCGCTCGGCCTCGACCCCGAGGGCGAGGGGCACGCGCCGTTCCGTGTGACCACGGAGGACGGGCGGCTCATGGTCGACATCGCCCACAGCGCCGCCGCCTGACGGGCCGCCCGCCCGCGCGCGGGCCGCGTCAGCCGCCCCCCGCCGCGTCGCCGTCGGGACCGAGGAAGCGCTCCAGCAGCCGCAGCGACTCCTCCATGTCGATCTCCGGGTCCAGCAGCCACTGGATCTGCAGGCCGTCCGACGCGGCGATCACCAGGGCCGCGGCCGCCCGCGGATCGATGTCCGCCCGTACGCGGCCCGCCCGCTGCTCCCGGCGCACCCGCTGCGCCAGCGCCTCCCGCAGCGAGGCGAAGCGCCCGGCGAAGAAGTCGCGCGACTCCTCGTGCCCCTCCTCCAGCGCGCCCGCGACCAGCGCGGAGTAGAGCTGGACGAGCCCCGGCACCCCCCGGTTGCGGCGCGCGGCCCGCCGCATCTCCCCGACGGCCGATTCCTCCTCCGGCGTCGGGTCCTCCTCGGCGCACCGCCGCTCGGCGGCGGCGTACACCGCGACCAGCAGTTCCTCGCGCGAGGAGAAGTAGTGCCGCAGCGCCGCGTGCGAGACCCCGATCGCCTCCCCGATCGCGCGCAGCGACGTGCGCTCCGCGCCCCGTTCGGCGAAGACCTCGATCGCGCGGTCGAGGATCTCCCGCCGGCGCTCGACGCCCTTCGCGTACCGGCCGCGGCTCGGCGGCCCCGGGGGCGTGGCAGGTGAGTCGCTCATGACGGCATCGTACGGGCAGAAAACCTCCACGCGGAGGTTTTCGGTGCTACCGTCGGGCCGGACGCCGCGCCGGGGACGGCGCGCGCCGTGCCCGCCGCGCCGCACCGCCGCGCCCGTCGTGAGAGGACACCCGTGACCGCCCCCCTGCCCTACCTCGACCCCGCCCTGCCGGTCGCCGAGCGCGTCACCGACCTGATCGGCCGCATGACCCTGCCCGAGAAGGTCGGCCAGATGCTCCAGCTCCCCGCGGGCCGGGGCGTGCCCCACCTCGTCGGGGAGCTGCACGTCGGCTCGATCCTCCACGCCTCCCCGGAACACGTCCTGGAGGCCGCCGAGCTGACCGGCCGCACCCGGCTGCGCATCCCCCTGCTCGTCGCCGAGGACTGCATCCACGGCCACTCCTTCTTCGAGGGCGCCACCATCTACCCCACCCAGCTCGGCATGGCCGCGAGCTGGGACCCCGCCCTCGTGGAGCGCGTCGCCCGCGCCACGGCCGTCGAGGTCGCGGCGACCGGCATCCACTGGACGTTCTCCCCGGTGCTGTGCATCGCGCGCGACGTCCGCTGGGGCCGGGTCAGCGAGACGTTCGGCGAGGACCCGTTCCTCATCGGCGAGTTCGCCTCCGCCATGGTGCGCGGCTACCAGGGCGACGGCCTCGCGGACGGCACCGCGATCCTGGCCTGCGCCAAGCACTTCGCGGGCTACTCGGAGACCCAGGGCGGCCGGGACGCCAGCGAGGCGGACATCAGCCGCCGCAAGCTGCGCTCCTGGTTCCTGCCGCCGTTCGAGCGCGTCGCACGCGAGGGCTGCCGCACGTTCATGCTCGGCTACCAGTCCATGGACGGCGTGCCGATCACCGTGAACGACTGGCTCCTCGGCGACGTCCTGCGCGGCGAGTGGGGCTACACCGGCACCCTCGTCACCGACTGGGACAACGTCGGCCGCATGGTGTGGGAGCAGCACATCTGCGCCGACCACACCGAGGCCGCCGTCCGCGCCGTGCGCGCGGGCAACGACATGGTGATGACGACCCCGCAGTTCTTCGAGGGCGCCCAGGACGCCGTGGCCCGCGGCCTGCTGGACGAGAAGGACATCGACGCCGCCGTCCGCCGCATCCTCACCCTGAAGTTCGAACTCGGCCTCTTCGAGAACCCGCGCCGCCCCGACCCCGGGCGCCAGGCCGCCGTCATCGCGTCCGCCGACCACACGGCGCTCAACCTGGAGATCGCCCGCCGCTCCCTCGTCCTGCTGCGCAACGACGGCACGCTGCCGCTCGCCGGCGGCCTGACCGGGGGTGCGGACGGCCGTGCCGCAGCCCCGGACGGCGCGGCCCCCCGCACCGTCGCCGTCATCGGCCCCAACGCGGACGACGCCCAGACGCAGCTCGGCGACTGGGCCGGCTCCTCGGGCCAGGCCGACTGGCTGCGCCAGGGCCACCCGCGCGACATGATCGAGACCGTCCTTGACGGCTTCCGCGACCGGGTGCCGGACGGCTGGACCGTCACGCACGCCCGGGGCGCCGACATCCTGACCGTCGGCCCGGACCCGGAGGGCGCGTTCTTCCCCGACGGGCAGCCGCGCCCGGACGTCGTGGTGCCGGCCGAGCCGGACGCCGCCCTGATCGCGGAGGCCGTCGCCGCCGCCGAGGCCGCCGACTGGGCGGTCTGCGTCGTCGGCGACCGCATCGAGCTCATCGGCGAGGGCCGCTCCACCGCGACCCTCGACCTCGTCGGCGGCCAGACGGCGCTGCTCGACGCGCTCGCCGCCACCGGCACGCCGCTGATCGTCGTCGTCATCGCCTCCAAGCCGCTGGTGCTGCCGCCGTCGGCGCACCGGGCCGCGGCCATCGTGCACGCCTTCAACCCGGGGATGCGCGGCGGCCGCGCGATCGCCGAACTCGCCCTCGGGCTCATCGAGCCGACCGGGCGCCTGCCGCTGTCGTTCCCCCGGCACGCCGGCCAGCAGCCGACGTACTACAACCAGATCCGGGGCCAGCACGGCAGCCGCTACGCGGACCTCACGCAGAGCCCGGCGTTCGCCTTCGGCGAGGGCCTCGCCTACACCACCGTCGAGTACGGCGACCTGGAGGTCCTGACCCCCGCCGTCACCGCCGACGACACGGTCCGTGCCCGCGTCACCCTCCGCAACACCGGTGACCGGCCCGCCCTGGAGACCGTCCAGGTGTACATCAGTGACCGGGTGACGTCCGTCACCTGGGCGGAGAAGGAGCTGAAGGCCTATCGGCAGGTGCCGCTGGCCCCCGGCGCGACGGAGCAGGTCACGCTGGAACTGCCCGCCTCCGTCTGCACGCTGGTGGACGCCGCGGGGCACCGCGTCGTCGAGCCGGGCGGGTTCGAGCTGCTCGTCGGGCCGTCCTCCCGCGACGAGGCGCTGCTGCGCGCCGACTTCACCGTGACCGGCTGAGAGCGCACGGCCTCGCGCCCCGGCAAGCGATGTGCCGCCGGGGCGCAAAGCCTGCGCCAAGGCATCGTCAGGACGGCCCCCGCGGACCCGGTCGCGGTCACCCCCGCGGGTAGGGTCGGAGCGGTCCTGACATGGGCCGACGCGCGCACCGTGCGCCAGGGCAGAAGGGGCGGAAGCACCGTGACAGCAGGCGAGACCACCGCGGCCGGGAACGAGGAGCGGGGCGAGGTGATCCTCGGCGTGCTCGACGAGGCGTTCGGGCAACTGCTGGTCGCGGACCCGGCGGCGTTCCGGGTGAAGTACCGCAGGATGGCGGCGTCCGCGTTCGCCTTCTACCGGGGCACGGCCTGCCTGTTCTACCGCGACCTGGCGAAGGCCCCGGCCGCCGCCGACTTCCTGGACGACCGCACCGCGCACGTCTGGATCCACGGGGACCTGCACGCCGAGAACTTCGGCACCTACATGGACTCCGCCGGCCGTCTCGTGTTCAACGTCAACGACTTCGACGAGGCGTACGTCGGCCCCTTCCTGTGGGACCTGCAGCGGTTCGCCGCGTCCGTGGCGCTCCTCGGCTACACCAAGGCGCTGAGCGACCGCGTGATCAGCGACCTGGTCCGCGTCTACGCCGCCGCCTACCGCGACCGCATCGGCGCGCTCGCGGCGGGCACCCTCACCGACGAGGAGCCGTTCACCCTCGACACCGCGACGGGGCCGATGCTGGGCGCCCTGCGCGACGCGCGCTCCCGCACCCGCTTCGCGCTGCTCGACTCGATGACCGAGGTGCGCGACTGGGAGCGCGGGTTCGCGCCGGGCGGCGGAGCCATCCCGCTCGACGACGCCACGCGCTCCCGGGTGCTCGAGGCGTTCGACCGCTACGTGGCGACGCTCCCGCAGGCGCGCCTCGCGCGGCCCGACTCCTACCGGGTGAAGGACGTGGTGGGCCGCCGGGGGATCGGCATAGGAAGCGCCGGCCTGCCGTCGTACAACATCCTGCTCGAGGGCAACAGCGACGCCCTGGAGAACGACGTCGTCATCTACATGAAGCAGGGGCAGGTGCCGGCCGTCTCCCGCCATGTGACCGAGGAGCGCGTGCGCTCGTACTTCCACCACGAGGGCCACCGCACGGTCATCTCGCAGCGCGCCCTCCAGGCCAACGCCGACCCGTGGCTCGGCTGGACCGAGCTGGACGGCGCGGGCCAGCTGGTCGCCGAGGTCTCCCCGTACGCGGTGGACCTCGCCTGGTCGGACCTGGACGACCCGGAGGAGATCACCCAGCTCGTCGCCGACCTCGGCCGCGCCACGGCGGCGATGCACGCGGCGGCCGACGACTCCAGCGGCCAGTCGCTCGTGGCGTTCTCCACCGAGCACGCCATCGACGCGGCGATCGCGCGCGACGAGGCGGGCTTCGCCGACCTGCTCGTGGACTTCGCCCACGCCTACGGCAACCGGGCGCGCGCGGACCACCAGATCTTCGTCGACCTCTTCCGCAACGGCCGCATCCCGAACCTGTGAGCCCCGCCGCGCCCGGCGCCGCGGTCAGTACTTCTCGGACTGGCCGCCGTCGATCGTGACGGTCGTGGCGTTGATGAACGACGCCTCGTCGGAGAGCAGGAACGCCACGAGGCTCGCGACCTCCTCCGGCCGGCCGAAGCGGCGCATGGGGTTGACGGACACGAACTGGCGGCCCGCCTCCTCCCAGTTCTCCGGGTCCATCTGCTTCAGGGACGCCTCGACCATGGGCGTCATGATGGCGCCGGGCGCGATGGCCTTGACGGTGACGCCGTACGCCCCGTACTCGACACCCGAGTTGCGGGTCAGGCCGACCACGCCGTGCTTGGCCGCGGCGTAGCCCGACTGGTTGCCGACGCCCCGGATGCCGCCGACCGATGCGGTGTTGACGACCGACCCGGAGCCCTGCTCGCGCAGCACGGGCAGGACGTGCTTCAGGCCGAGGAACACGCCCTCCAGGTTGATGGCCACGACGCGGCGGAACTCGTCGCTGCCGAAGTCCTCGGTCGGGTTCTGCTTGCCCTCGATGCCGGCGTTGTTGAAGAAGGCGTCGACGCGGCCGTACTTCTGCAGCGTCGCCGCCACGTAGCGCCGGACGTCGGCCTCGTCCGACACGTCCGCCGTCACGGTGAGGACGGGCGTGCCGGGGGCGGCCTCCTCGACGGCGCGGGCCGACTGCGCCAGGCCCTCCTCGCTGATGTCGACGAGCGCGAGCCGCGCGCCCTCGCCGGCGACCCGGACGGCCGTCGCCCGGCCGAGGCCGGACCCGCCACCCGTGATGAGAACGACCTTGTCCGTGAACCTCTCGCTCATGCTGTGCCTTGCTTTCCCTGTCGTGGTCGTACGGTGGGGCGGCGCCGGGGCGCCACCGGGATCACCCGGACGAACCGGGCGCCATATGGTTGAACACTGAACCACTCGGTTCTGTTCCCGCCACGGAACACGCCGACCGGCCCGGCCCCGCCGCCCGGACGGTCCAGCGCCGGTGCCGGGTCCGTCCCGGACCGGTCGGCAAGCCCTCATCCGCGCGTGGCCGAAGGGCCTCCGGTACGTAACCTCCGCCCGGTAACTTCCCGCGGAGCGCCGCCGACCGGTGGACGCCCCCCACGCCCGAGAGCGAGAAGTGATGCCCTCCACGATCCGCAGAGCGGTGATACCCGCCGCCGGACTCGGTTCCCGTCTCCTGCCGCTGACCAAGGCGACACCCAAGGAGATGCTGCCCGTGGGTGACAAACCGGTGATCGAGCACACGGTCCGTGAGCTCGTCGCCTCCGGCATCACCGACATCACGATCGTCGTGTCGGGCGGCAAATCCCTGATCCAGGACCACTTCCGGCCGAATCCGGCCCTGGCCGACCGGCTGCGCGAGGACGGCAAGGAGGCGTACGCCGAGGCCGTCGAGGAGGTCGCCGACCTCGCGCGGCGCGGCCACATCACCTACCTCGACCAGCACGGCCCGTACGGCAACGGCACCCCGGTCCTGAACGCCGCGCGCAACGCCCGCGACGAGCCGATGCTCGTGCTGTGGCCGGACGACGTCTTCGTCGCGGACGTGCCGCGCGCCCAGCAGCTCATCCGCGCCTACGAGCTGACGAGCTGCCCCGTCCTCGCCCTCATGCCCATGGACCCGGCCGACTCCCGCCGCTACGGCGTGCCCGTCGTCAAGGAGGACCTCGACGACGGGCTGCTGCGCATCAGCGGTCTCGTCGAGAAGCCGGTCCCCGCCGAGGCACCCTCCGGGTACGCGGCGATCGGCGGCTACGTGATCACCCCGGGCATCGTCGACGAGCTGCGCGAGCAGACCCGCCGCTGGTACGAGCACCGGACCGGCGAGATCTACCTCACCGACGCCATCAACGCCTACGCGGCCAGCCGCGCCGTCTACGGGCAGGTCATCTCGGGCCGCTGGTACGACACGGGCAATCCGGCCGACTACCTCGTCGCGCAGATGGCGTTCGCGCTCGCGCACCCCGAGTACGGCCCGGCGCTCCGCAAGCTCGCACAGGACCTCGACGGCGCCCGGCCCTGAACGTCCCCCGCGGCATTCCGCCGGCGGCGCCCCGTGGATAGCCTGTCCGCCGGGGGACCGGCCCGGAGTGTCGAGGGGGGACCATGCGTCTGGTCGTGTCGGTGAGCGGCAGCTCGGGGGACGGTGAGGAGGGGGAAGGCTCGGCCGACCTGCGGCAGTGGCTGCTCGACGTCCCCGAGCTGCGGGGCCGCATCGGCCGGGGACCGCGGTACGCGGCGCCCCCCGCCGGCGCCATGGGCCCGGCGGCCGACGCGGTGCTCGCGCTGCTCGAACCGGGCGGTGTCGCCGCGGTGTTCGCCGGAGCGCTGGTCGCGTGGGTGCAGACCCGCCGCGGCAGCCACACCGTCACCGTGACCCGGCCCGACGGCACGGAGATCACCATCACCTCCCGCCAGGCCCGCTCGATGAGCCCCGAGCAGCTCGCAGCCCTCGCCGAACGCCTGGCCCGGCCGGCGGGGGACGGCGCACCGCCGGCATGACGGGCGGCCTCGCGGCACCGGGCGTCCGCGCGGTCCTCGTCGGCACCGGCGGCCATGTCCCCGGCTCGGAACTCCAGCGGCTCCCCTCCGTCGACACCACGCTCGACGACCTCCGGACCGCGCTGAGCGAGGTCTGCGGCATGGACCCTCGGCACATCACCCGCGTCCCGGCCCGCGCGACTCCCGCCGAGGTGATCGCCGCGGTGGAGGAGGCGAGGGACCGGGCCGCCGGGCCCGTGCTGTTCCACTACGCGGGCCACGGGCTCCTCGGCCCCCGGGACGAGCTGTACCTCGCCACCCACGGCGGCCGGTCCGCCCGCCACATCGCGCAGGCCGTCCCGTACCGCACCCTGCGCGACCTGCTGGGCGAGGCACCCCACGGCAGCATCGTCGTCCTCGACTGCTGCTTCTCCGGGCGCGCCACCGCCCCGCCGGCGGACGGCGGGGCACGGAACCCGTTCGCCACCGCCCGGCCGCGCGGCAGTTTCCTGCTCACCTCCGCCTCCCACTACGCCCTCTCCTTCGCCCCGGAGGGCGAGCGCCACACCCTGTTCACGGGGCGGCTGCTGCGGCTCCTCACCGAGGGCGACCCGGCCGGGCCGCCGTGGCTGACCGCCGACGGGCTGCACGCGGCGCTGGACCGCGCGTTCGCGGACGACGGGCGCGTCCGCCCGGCCCGTCACAGCGAGGGCACCCTGGGCTCGCTCGTCATCGCCCGCAACCGCGCCTACGCCCCCGCGCCCACCGCGGCCGGGGAGGCCGAGCCGCCGGCGGACGTGCCGTGCCCCTACCCCGGCCTGGAACCGTTCCGCACCGAGGACAGCGCGCACTTCTTCGGCCGGGACGACCTGGCCGCCCGGCTGCTCGACGCGGTGGACGGCGACGGCGGCCCGGTCGTGCTCGTCGGGGCGTCGGGCGCGGGAAAGTCGTCCCTGCTGCGCGCCGGACTGCTCGCCGGCCTGGCGGCCCGCCGGCACGCCCTGCTCCTGCCCGCCCCCGGGGAGCACCCCATGCGGGCACTGACCGCACTGTGGGCCGAGGCCACGGGGCGGCCCACGGACGAGGTGCGCTCCGCGCTCGACGCCGGCCGCCCACCGGACGCCCTGCCCGGACGGCCCGCCCCCTCCGTGCTCGTGGTCGACCAGTTCGAGGAGGTCTTCACCCGCTGCGCCGACCCGCGCGAGCGCGCCGCGTTCGTCGCCGCCCTGGCCGGTGCGGGGCCGCGGGTGGTCATCGGCCTCCGCGCCGACCACTACGGAAGCTGCCTCGACCACCCCGAACTGGAACGGGCACTGTCCCACGCCATCACCGTGCCGCCGATGCGCGAGGCGGACCTGCGTGCGGCCGTCGAGAACCCGGCCGCCGCTGCGGGGCTGGTCATCGAACCCGGGCTGACCGAGCGGCTGCTGCACGACCTGCGCGAGGGGCGCCCCGCGGCCGACGCCGGCGGCGCGATGCCCTTCCTCGCCCACGCGCTGCGCGGGACATGGCTGCGGCGCAGCGGAACGCGCCTCACCCTCGCCGGCTACGAGGCCACCGGCGGCATCTGGCGCTCGGTCGCCACCACCGGCGAGGACCTGTACACCTCCCTCCCGGCGGACGGGCGGCGGACGGCACGGGAGCTGCTGCTGCGCCTCGTGCACCTGCCCCCGGACGGCGGCGCCGCCGTCCCGCGCCACCGGGTCCCGCTGGCGGACCTGCCGGACGGGTCGGAGGAGATCCGGGACCGGCTGGCCCGCGCCCGTCTGCTCACCGTCGGCCGGGACACGGCGCAGATGGCCCACGAGGCGCTGCTGCGGGCGTGGCCCCGGCTGCGGCGCTGGATCGAGGAGGACGCGGCCGCGCTGCTGGTGCGGCAGCGGCTCCGCGCGGCCGCGGCCGAGTGGGACGCCGCCGGGCGCGACGCGGCGTTCCTCTACCGGTCCGGCCGTCTCGAAGCCGCCCTGGGGCTCGCCGGACTGTCCACCGTGGAGCGGGAGTTCCTGGCCGCCGGTGAGGAGGCGGCGGCCGGCGAGCGCCGCCGCGAGACGCGGCGCAGACGGATCCTGCGGCGCGCGGCCGGCGGCCTGGTGCTGGCCCTCGTCATGACGATCGCGGCGACCGTGGTGGCCGTACGGCAGCAGCGGGCCGCCGAGGAGCAGCAGGAACTGGCCACCGCGCGCGCCCTGATCGCCGAGGCCGGGACGCTGCGCACCGACGACCCCCGCCGGGCGCTCGCCCTGGGACTGGCCGCCCACGCCCTCGAACCCTCGGCCGAGACCCGCCGGAGCCTCTTCGAGACCCTGTCGGGTCCGTTCCGTGGCAGCTCCGCGCTGCCCTACACCGGGAACGCGACGTTCAGTCCCGACGGGCGGACCCTGGCCCTCCCCGGTCTCGACGACGTGTCTCTGTGGGACGTCGGAGGGCTCCCCGTCCCCGACGCACCGGCCGCGCGCCTGCCGTGCCGGTGGTCGGCCCCCGACCGCCCGCTCATCGGCGGTCCGGACGGCCGGACGCTCGCCGCCCCCTGCGACGGGAAGGTGACGCTGTGGGACATGGGAGCGCCCGGTGAGGAGCCGCGCAGACTCGCGTCCCTCGGCGTCGACGGCCTGCCGGGCGGGGCGCGGGCGGTGGCCCTGAGCGACGACGGCACCATGCTTGCCGCGGTGGGGTGGCGGGACGAGGAGGACGCCGGGGAGGAGGGCGGCGCGCTCGTGCTGTGGGACGTGACGGATCCCCGGCAGCCCCGGAGGCTGTCCGTCACGGAGGGCGTGGAGGGGGCGGACGGCGTGGTCCTCGGCCCGGACGGCCGTACGCTCGCCACCGTCTCGGACCGGATCGGGTCGAGCGGCCTGGTCCTGTGGGACCTCACGGACCCCGGACGGCCCCGGCCCGGCGACCGGGTGGCCGCCGACGAGGGAGCCGTCTTCAGCCGGGACGGCGGTCTGCTCGTCACCGGACGGTCGCGGTTCGTCACGCTCGTCGACGTCACGTCGCCGGGCAGGGCCGAGGTACTGGCCGAGTGGCCCGTGACCACCGACTTCGTCACGGCCTTCGCGTTCTCGCCGGACGGCGCGCGGCTGGCGACCGGCGGCTTCGGCGGAACCCTCACCCTGTGGAACCTGGACGACCCCCGGGAACCGCGCCGGGAGGCCGCCATGGGAGGGCACCGCACCGGCATCGACGCGCTGGCGTTCGACAGGGACGGCCGCTCGCTGTCGTCGGCGGGCGGCGACGAGCTCAGGCGCTGGGACCTCGCGGCCGCCGCCCGGGTCGTGGCGACGACCGCCGTCGGCGTGCCGGCACTGGACATGGCATTGTCCCGGGACGGCGCGGTCCTGGCCGTGAACCGGGTCGACGAACTCCAGCTCTGGGACATGACCGACCCGGCCGCACTCCGGCGTATCGCCGTCCTCCCCGCCCGGGAGGGAGGGACGAGCGACCTCGCCCTCAGCGCCGACGGCACCGTCCTGGCCGCCGCCTACTCCGAGGCCGTCGAACTGTGGGACGTCGCCGACCCGGCCGCCGCACGCAGGGTCGGTGAACTGCCCGTCGGGACCGACGTCTTCCCCGCCGTCGCCTTCGCCCCCGACGCGCCGCTGCTGTCGCTGTGCGGCACGGACCTCGGCCTGTGGGACGTCTCGGACCCGGCGGCCCCGGCGAGGACGGCCTCCCTCACGGACACCTCCTACTGCTCGGGGACCGTGACCTTCAGCCCCGACGGCAGCCGCCTTCTGGTCAGGACCGTGGAGGGTGACACCAGCCTGTGGGACTACGGGGCCGGCCGGTCCGGGCTGGTGCCGCTGACCGGCGGGCTCGGGGAGGACGACGGGATCTTCAGCCCCGACGGCACACTCGTGGCCACCGCGTCGTACCTGTGGGACGTCCGCGACCCCGGCGACCCGGAGGCACTGGGCAGGACCGGCGGTACGCCGCTGGCGTTCCACCCGGACGGCACGCTCCTGGCCGCCGTGGGAGAGCGCGGCACGGTCGAGCTGTGGAGCGTCACCGACACCCGGCGGCCGCACGAGGCGAGCGGCCTCGTCCACTCCGCCGCCGTGGACGACATGCTCTTCACACCGGACGGGCATGCCCTGACCCTCAGCGACAGCAACCTGTACACGTGGGACCTCGGCGACCTCCCGGTGATCGCGGCGGACACCGTCGGGATGGCGTGCCGGCTCACGGACGGCGGCTTCGGCTCCTTCGAATGGGCGGCGTACGTGCCCGACGTGCCGTTCCGGGAGAGCTGCCCCTCCGGGTGAGCGCGGCGGCGGCCCGTGTGATGCGCCACGGGCCGCCCGCCGTCAGGCCGTGGCCGGTGCCACGTCCGCGTCCTTCACCGGGGGAGCACCGGCCGGCGTGTGCTCCCGCACCACGGCGGCGAGGCCGCCCGGGTCCTCCGTGAACGCGGTGACCCGCAGTGCCGTCCCGTCCGTGAGCCTGATCCGCAGGGCGGTGTCGCGCCCCGCGGCGCGCGTCAGCGGGCGGCCGAACCGGACCTCCTCCACCCCGGTCACGTCCTCCCAGGGCACCACCCGGGAGTATCCGGCCCGCCGGTGCGCGAACCCGCGCTCCCTGACCGTGAACATCTCCGTCCCCGCGCGCCGCGCGTCCCGCGCCCGCACCACGCCCCGGCACACCAGCAGCAGGCCGAGGACCACCAGCACGGCGCAGGCCGGCAGCGGGAGCCCGGCCGGGGCGGCGGCCGCGCCGGCCACGGTCACGACGATCCCCGTGACCAGCGCGCGGACGGCCCGGCGGCGGCGCCCTCGTTCATCGGTCCTGTGCTTGCTCAGCGGCCGGCCCAGGGCTCGTTCGGCGGAAGAGGCCATCACGTCACCTCACGTACTCGATCTGTTGTCCCGTCGTCTCGGAATGCGGCGTCGATGCGCCGGCGACGCAGATGGTACGCCGCGCTCATGAGAGCGGGATGAGAGTCGCGCGGGCCGCCTCGACGCGCTCATCGTTCGACGACCCGTCGCCCAGCCCCCGCATGTCGCCGCGCAGGACGCGCCCGGCGTAGTAGACGAGGCCGATGGCGTGGCGGAAGTCGAGCAGCGGCCCGAGCGCGCGGTCCGCCTCATCCTGCGGCAGCGCACCCTCCGCCACGTAGTGCCGGAGCAGGGCGACCGCACCCGCCCGGCCGTCCGTGTCCATCACGGCCGTGGCCACGTCATACAGCAGCGCCCCCTCACCGGCCGCTCCCCAGTCGATGACACCGCAGGTGTCGGCGCCCGGCCCGAGCAGGTCGAACCGCCGGCGCGCCTCGCCCGGAGCCGCGCGGACCCCGCTCAGCAGCCGGTGGACGCGGCCGAGCACGGTGCCGAGCAGCGCGGCGTCCCCGGTGTCGGCGCCGTCGAGCGGACGGCCGGGGACATGGCGCAGCAGCGCGAGGTCGTGCCCGTCGACCGGGACCGACAGGGCGCCTCCGACGGTGCGGCCAATCCCGCCGTCACCCCAGTTCGACGCTGGTCGCCGCCCAGATGCCGGGCAGGTCCACGTCCGGCACGGGACCGGTGTACATCCGGGTGCAGGCGAACGACGGGCGCAGGCCAAGGCGTTCGGCCAGCCGGACGGCCGGGGCGTTCACGTCCGGGACGTCCAGGGCGACAGGGGACCCGGGCACGCGGGCCGCGAGCCCGCCGATCAGGGCCAGCGCGACCGCCTCGGACGCCGCGTACACCGGTCCGACGCGCGCCCCCGTCTCCGTCGGCCGCAGCACCGCGAACCCGCTCAGCGCGCCGTCCGTCACGGCGGCGAGCGACACGTGCTCCGGCAGGCCGACCCACAGGGACAGGAAGGCGTCCCTCGGCGCGGGGAAGTACCGCCGGTCGAGGGCGAGGAGATCGGCGAGGGGAACGGAGCGGCCGTCGATCACGGTGACGCCCGGCGCGGCCCCGTCGATGGCCGGCACGCCCTCGTACCTGATGTGCTCCCAGGCCGCGCGGAAGCCGGACCTGCGGTAGTTGTCCCGCTGCTCGGCCACCCCGTCGAGGCCGGTGTTCCGCCCGGCCACGTGCTCCATGACCGCCCGCCACAGCCGCAGCCCGAGACCCCGGCCGCGCAGCTCGGGCCTGACCATGTACAGACCGAGGAAGGCGTGGTCACGGCCGTAGCGGACGCCGGAGAGCGAGGCGACCGGTTCCCCGTCGAGCCGGCCGGTGAAGAAGCCGCCCGGGTCCGCCGCCTGGAACGCGAGGGGGTCCGACCGCCCCGGGTTCCAGCCCTCCGCGGCGGCCCACTGCCGGAACAGCCGCAGATCCGCCGTGCTCGCCGTCCCGATCCGGTACCCGTCCGTCATGGTCCTCCCCTTCGCCCGCCACGGCGGTGGCCGTCGCGGACTGCCCAACGCCCCACCGGCCCTGCCGGTCACGGCGGCACCGGTGCCGCCGCGTGGGCCGGTCAGCCGCGGTGGCCGCGCAGCGACGGCGGCACCGCCATCGCCAGCATGCACACGATCACGGCCGCCCCGCCCGCGACGATCGCCGTCCGCGGTCCGAAGGCCGAGCCCGCGACGCCGTGCAGGGCGTCGGCGACCCGCGGGCCGCCCGCCACCACGACCGTGAACGCGCCCTGGAGCCGGCCGCGCATCGCGTCGGTCGCGGCCGACAGCATGATCGCGTTGCGGAACACCATCGACACCATGTCCGCCACACCCCCGGCGGCGAGGAACACCAGCGCGAGCCACAGGCTCCCGCTCAGCCCGAATCCCACGACGGCCACGCCCCAGGCGACGATGCTGCCGATCACCATCAGTCCGTGCCGCCGCACACGGGAGTACGTTCCCGAGGCGAGGCCGCCGAGCACCGCGCCCACCGGGATGGCGGCGTACAGCAGCCCGAGCGCCAGGTCCTCCCCGTACGGCGCGAACGTCTCCGCCGCGAGCTGCGGGAACAGCGCCCGCGGCATACCGAGGACCATCGCGATGATGTCCGCGAGGAACGACAGCATCAGCACCCGATGCGCCGCCATGTAGCGGAAGCCGGCGACGACTTCCCGGCCGGCGGACCGCAGCGCCGACCGTGTGTCGGCGGCGGCCGTGTGCAGAGGCGGCAGAGCGGGCAGCAGCCACACCGCCCACACCGCGGCGCACAGCGCGATGACGTCGATCAGGTAGAGCGTGGGCAGGCCGATGACCGGTATCAGCGCCCCGGCCAGCAACGGACCGGCCAGCATGCCGGTGCCGGAGACGGTGGAGCCGAGGGCGGCCGCGGCCGCGATCTCGTCGCCCGGCACGAGCCGGGAGACGGACGCGTTCCTCGTCGGTGACTCCAGCCCGAAGAACGCCTGCTGGACGGCCAGCAGCACCATGAGGAGGGCGACGGAGTCGAGTCCGGCGGCGGCCTGCGCCCACAGCAGCAGCGATGTGGCGGCGATGCCGCAGTCGCTCACCAGCAGCAGACGACGCCGGTCCACCAGGTCGGCGATCGCGCCGCCCCACAGCCCGAAGACCGCGAGCGGCACGAGCCCCGCGAGGCTCGCCCAGCCGACCCAGGCCGAGGACCCCGTGATGTCGTAGATCTGCTTCGGCACGGCCACGGCGGTCAGTTGGCTGCCGACGGCTGTCACGATCGTCGACGTCCACAGCCGGCGGTAGGCGGGCCGGCGCAGCGGCCGGGTGTCCATCGCGAAGCGCCGCCACACGGCGCGCCGGGGCGCGGGGGCCGACGCGTTGGGGCGTACGTGTTCCGCGTGCTCACGGGGCCGGCGGTCGTCGGGGTCTGTTCTGCTGGTGTCCACGGCTGTCCCGGTCGTTCGTGTTCCCCCGCGGTGCGCTGAGGTTGGGCGTCCGATGAACATACCGGGCTGTTTCCGTACACGGTCAGGTGGGGAGAAGCGGGGACGGACCGGCACCGGTGCGCACCACGCCCGGCGCCGTGCCGCCCGGACAACGAAAGAGGTCGCAGCCGTGGCGTCGTGGGAAGGCCCCCTCGATCACCGCTACCAAGGTGAACATCCGATCCGTACCCTCGCCTACCTCTTCCGCCCCCACCGCTGGCGGCTGTTGGCGGCCTGTCTCGTCTTCACCGTCAAGCACAGCCCGATCTGGCTGCTCCCCATGGTCACCGCGGCCATAGTGGACACGGTCGTGCAGCACCTCCCGCTCGGCCGGCTGTGGACCAGCGCCGGCCTGATCATGGTGATCCTCGCGATCAACACCCCGCTGCACCTGGTGTGGGTCCGCCTGATGCACGGCAGCGTCCGCCGCACGGGCACCGCGCTGCGTTCGGCCCTGTGCACGCGCATGCAGCACCTGTCCATCGGCTACCACTGGCGCGTGAGCGCGGGCGTCCTGCAGACCAAGGTCGTCCGCGACGTGGAGACCGTCGAGCAGATGGTCCAGCAGACGTCCGAGACGGGCCTCGGCGCGGTGACCGTGCTCACCGGCGGGCTGATCATCATCGGCGTGCGGACCCCGGAGTTCCTCCCCGTCTTCCTGCTCGTGGTCCCGGTCGCCGCCACGCTCGTGTTCCGGATGCGCAGCCGGCTGCGGACGCACAACGAGATCTTCCGCCAGGAGGTGGAGCACATGTCGGCCCGGGTCACGGAGATGACGCGTCTCATCTCCGTGACGCGCGCCCACGGTCTCGAGCACGACGCGCTGCGCCGCATGGACGCGACCCTGACCCGCGTCCTGGACTCCGGCCGTCGCCTCGACCTCCTCAACGGCCGCTTCGCGTCGATGGCCTGGGTGTTCCTGAACACCCTCGGGATCTGCTTCCTGACCGTGGCGGCCCTCATCTCCTACTGGGGGGTGTGGCCCATCACGGCCGGCGACGTCGTGATGCTGAGCGCCTTCCTCACCACCCTGACCAACTCCACGACGACCCTCATGAGCCTCACGCCCGTCATCACCAAGGGACTCGAGTCGGTGCGCTCCATCGGCGAGGTCCTCCAGGCGCCCGAACTGGAGGACAACGACGGCCGGGCCGTGGTGCGCGCCGTCGAGGGCGCCGTCGACTTCCAGGGCGTCGGCCACCGCTACGCGGAGGGCGAGGAGCCGGCCGTCCGCGACTTCTCCCTCGCCGTGCGGCCGGGGGAGACCATCGCCCTCGTCGGCGCGTCCGGCGCGGGCAAGTCGACGGTCCTGAACCTGCTGATCGGCTTCATCCGCCCGACCACGGGCCGCCTGCTGCTGGACGGCACCGACATGAGCACGCTCGACCTGCGCACGTACCGCCACTTCGTGTCCGTCGTGCCGCAGGAGTCCATCCTGTTCGAGGGCACCGTGCGGGACAACGTCGCCTACGGCATGCCGGACGCCGGCGAGGAGGCCGTGCGGGCGGCCCTGCGCGACGCGAACGCCCTGGAGTTCGTCGAGCGGCTGCCGCAGGGCCTCGACACCGTCATCGGCGACGGCGGCGCGCGCCTGTCGGGCGGCCAGCGGCAGCGGCTCGCCATCGCCCGCGCCCTCATCCGCGACCCGCGCGTCCTCATCCTCGACGAGGCGACCTCGGCCCTGGACACGCGCTCCGAGGCGCTCGTGCAGCAGGCGCTGGGACGGCTGGTGCACGGCCGCACGACCTTCGTCGTGGCCCACCGGCTCTCCACCATCCGCAACGCCGACCGCATCGTGGTGATGGAGAACGGCCGGATCCAGGAGATCGGCTCGCACGACGAACTCCTGCGGCGCGGCGGTGCCTACACCGCGCTGCACGGAGCCGCCGCGGCCTGACGTGCCGTCCGCCGCTCGTCAGTGGTGGTGGGCGTGGACGACGGCGTGGCCCCTGCCGCGGCCGATCAGCCACCGGTTGACGGGCGTGGCGACCAGGAAGGCCAGGGCGAGCGAGAAGGCGAGCGAGCCCCAGAACAGCGGGTCCGGGAGCCCCGCGTCCAGCGCGCCGGGCAGGCCGGCCATGGTGGCGTTGTCGACCAGTTCCATGACGGCGATGGACACGGTGTCGGCGGCGAGCGCGATCCGCAGCGCCTGCCGGAACGGGACGGCGGCCCGCAGCACGCCGCGCATGGTCAGCGCGTACCCGAAGACGAACGCGAGTGCGACGGACAGTACGACGGTGCTCGCGTCGTGGAGCCCGGCCGCCGTCCCGATGACCATGCCGAGGACCTCGCCGATGGCGCAGCCGGTGAGGCAGTGCAGCGTCGCGCGGGCGGCGGTGCCCCAGCTGGTGCCGGCCGCCGCGCCGCCGTGCGCGTGCTCCGTGTGTGCGTGCCGGTCGTCGTGCCCCGTGTGTTCCATCGTCGGTCCTCTCCCTCGTGGCCGGACTCGGTGGTCGACCGGCTCAACGCTATACCCCCGGGGGGTATTCCAGAGGTGGGGGTACCCGGTGCCGCGGCCCGTCCCGCCGCGCGCGGACGCGGCGTTTCTCTTACGTTGAAGGCGGAAGCGGAGGCGGCCGCGAGGGAGTGCGGGATGACACGGGAAGTGGACCACGCGGCGCTGTTCGCCGCCACGCCGAGTCCCTACCTGGTCCTCGACACCGGCCTGGTCATCGCGGACGCCAACGACGCCTTCCTCCGGGCCACCGGACGGACCCGCCCGGAACTGCTCGGAAGACCGATCTTCGACGTCTTCCCCCGGCAGGGGGACACCCCGGAGACCGACACACTGCGGGCACTCGACGCCTCCCTGCGGCGCGTCCTCGACACGGGCGAGCCGGACACCATGGTCCTGCAGCGTTACGACGCACCGGATCCGACCCGTCCGAGCACGGTCGTCGAACGCTGGTGGTCCCCCGTCAACACGCCCGTGCGCGACGACGACGGTTCCGTCCGGTGGATCATCCACCGCGTCGAGGACGTGACGCCGTTCGTGGAGGCCCACCGCTCGCAGCACCCCGAGGGGAAGCGCCTGGAGGCCACCGAGTTCCTGGAGGCGGAGCTGTTCGCCCGGGCATCGGAGCTGCAGCGGCTGAACGAGGAGCTGCGCCGCGCCCACGCCCGCGAGCGGGAGGTGGCGGTGACGCTCCAGCGGGCCATGCTCGACGCGCCCGACCTGGAGCACCACCGGGACGTCGCCGTCCGCTACCTGCCCGCCACCCGCTCCCTGAACGTGTGCGGCGACTGGTACGACGTCGTCGACCTGCCGCCCGACCGGATGTCCGTCGCGGTCGGCGACGTGGTCGGCCACGGTCTGGAGGCGGCGGCCGTCATGGGCATGCTCCGCAGCGCCCTGAGCGCCGCCACCCGGGCTCTGGAGCGGCCGGCGCAGGCTCTTGAGGTGCTCGGGCTGTACGCCAGGTTCGTGGATGGCGCGCTCGGCACCACGGCCGTCAACCTGCTGATCGACCGGCGCAGCCGCCTCATCACGTACAGCAGCGCGGGTCATCCGCCGTCCGTCCTGATGCACGCGGACGAGTCGTACGAACTGCTGGACGCCGCCACGGACCCGCCACTCGGTGCCCGTCCGCAGCACGTCCCCCGGCCCCAGGCGAGCCTGAACTACGCGCCGGGGGACACGCTCGTCATGTACACGGACGGGCTCATCGAGCGCCGTGACGAGGACATCGACACCGGGCTCGAACGCCTCATCCGCCATCTGGGCGAGAACCGCGGGCTGGGCGCGGCGGAGCTGGCCGACACGCTCCTCGACCGTCTCGGCGTGAGCGGCGGCGGACCGGACGACACGGCGCTGATCGTCGTCCAGCTCTGAGACGCCCGGAGCGGATGCCCCGAACGGCCCAGCGGCCGCCGCCGGACTCGGACGAGCGCCCGGCCGGCGTCCGCCCACGCCGGAGTGACGCCGCGCGGCGGATCGGCAGCGAGCACGATCACGGGCGCGGAGCGGGCTGCCGTCCGGAACCCGGCCCCGCTCCCCGTGGCCGGACCGGGCGCGTGTCCCGGGCGCAGTGCTCCGGCCGCTGAGGCGGCAGTCGCTTCTCCGCTGCCGTCAGCCGGCCCCGCTCGTGGCCGGTGCGGGAACGCGCCCCCCGGTCGCCGCGGCGTGCAGAGCCGCGGCGAGTGTCCTGGCCTCGGGCTCCGTGGCCAGCCCGGGCACGAGGACGTGCCCGGACCGCATGGCCCCGGCCGGTGAACACCGGTCGCCACCGGGCGCCGGCGGCAGGTCCGCGAGGAGGGCCTCCGTCTCCGTGGGCAGGCGGCTCCCCGGAGCCGTCAGCAGGTCCAGTTCGACGCGCCAGCCGTCCTCCGTCGCGAAGACGCAGACGAACGGGTCCGCCGACGCCCGCGCCCTGCGGAAGGCAGCCTCGTACCGCGCGGGATCGGTGCCGTCGGGGACCTCCTCCGGGGCCAGTGCCCGCGGCACGCCCGGCCACTCCGCCCGTGGCGCCACGCGCGCGCCCCGGCCCGGGGAGAGCCGCACCCAGCCCTCGTCGGCCAGCGTCCGCACCGCGGCCCGCGCGGTCGCGGGGGAGACCCGCAGGTCACGGGCGATCCGCGCGCCCGGCGGCAGCGGATCGCCCGCCGCGGGCCGGCCCCGCCGGATGCGCCGCCGGTACAGCTCGGCCACCCGCGCGGCCGACGCGGCGGGCGCCGCCCCGAGCCGGAACTCCGCGACCGTCTCCCAGGTGTGGGACCCCGCCACGGGATCCCGGCGCATCCCGACGAGCAGCACCCGGTCCACCAGGACGTCCACCCGCTCGGGCCGCAGCGCCACGAGCGCCCCCGTGAGGTCGGGCGCGTCGAAGTCGGCGCGGGCGTACGCCAGGACGGCCCGGGGCCGGAACCCCTCGTCCCCGGGCTCCCTGTCGGCGCCGGCCGCCGCGGCCAGCCGCGCCGCGAGATCCGCCATGTCCCGCTCCGGGTAGACGGCGGCGCCGATCGTCGTGGCGCCCGGCCAGACCGGGCCGAGCTGCACGACGAACGGCCGTGCGCCCCGCAGCGCCTCGCGCGCCGCGTCCGCCAGCCGCGCGGCCCGCTCCCCGTCCGCCGGGCCGGGGATGCCGAGGAGCGTCACCTGCGCCCACCGGCCGGGCACGGCCCCGAGCCCCGGATGGCGGGCGAGGAGCGCGGCATGCGCCTGGACGTATCCCCGGTACCCGGGGGCGTCGCCGAGGGGAACGATGAAGTGGAGCCGGGGACCGCCGCCCGGCCAGATCCGCCATGGGGTGAAGAAGTTCTCCAACACGGGCCTCCCGGGCCGTCGTAGACGCTTCTCACGCTGCTCTCGCACTGCTGCGTCACCACGCTACGGGCCGGACCGGCCGCGCGGCACCGATTCGCGCGGAACTCCCGGCACGAAGCACGGATCCGGCGCGCGCCGCCCGTTGCGCGCGGGGCGTCCGCGCCCGCCGCGAAGGTGCTGCAGGGACCTGGTCAACTGCCCCAACTCCCCCGATCATAGGTCGAGTTGACCGCGCACGCCCCGGGGGCCGCCGGTGTCGCCCCCTGCCCGCACGCCTCAGCCACCCCACACTGGAGCCGCCATGCCCCGCCGTCCGATCGGCGCCCTGCTGCTCGCGCTCGCCGCACTGCTCACGCTCCTCCTCGCCCCCCTGCCCGCGTCCGCCGACGACTCCGCCGACCCGCCGGCCGCCCCTCGCGAGGCCACCGTGCCGCTGGAGAACGTCACGGCGACCACCACCCAGGTCGCGTTCGGCCTGCGGCGCCCGACGGCGCTCGTGGCGCCGGACGACGGCACCGGCAGGCTGTTCATCACGGAGAAGCCGGGCCGGGTCCGCGTCTACCACCCGGACACCGGCCTCGCCGCCGACCCGCTGATCGACCTGACCGGCGTCGTGGACGAGTCGGGCAACGAACGCGGTCTCCTCGGCATCGCGCTCGCGCCCGACTTCGCGGAGAGCCAGGACGTCTACCTCGCCTACACGGCCCTGCCCGACGGCGCCGTCACCCTCGCCAGGTACGGCCTCGACGGCGGCACCCTCGACGTCCTGCTGAGCCAGCCGCACGCCGAGAACACCAACCACAACGGCGGGCAGCTCGCCTTCGGCCCCGACGGCTACCTCTACTGGAGCATCGGCGACGGCGGCGGCTCGGGCGACCCGTTCGACACGGGCCAGCGCCTCGACACCCTGCTCGGCAAGATCCTCCGCATCGACGTCACGGCGGCGTGCGGCGACCTGCCCTACTGCGTGCCGGCGGACAACCCGTACGCCGGGGTCGAGGGCGCCCGCGAGGAGATCTGGGTCCACGGCGCGCGCAACCCGTGGCGCTTCTCGTTCGACCCCGCCGACGGCTCGCTGTGGATCGCCGACGTCGGCCAGGGCCGCTGGGAGGAGTTCGACCACCTCGCCGCGGGCCAGGGGGGCGCGAACCTCGGCTGGTCCTGCTACGAGGGGCCCGAGGTGTTCGACGCGACGCAGTGCGACCCGTCCGCGGACTACGTCGAGCCCGTGTCGTACTACTCGCCCTACACCGGCGGCTGCGCCGTCATCGGCGGCGGGGTGTACCGGGGCCAGACGTACGCGGACCTCGTCGGCGGCACCTACATCGCGACCGACTACTGCTCCTCCACGGTCTGGGCGATCCGCGAGACGGCCGGCGGGCAGTACGAGACGGCCGAGATCGGGGAGATGCCGACGCAGGTCACGGCGTTCGGGACCACGCCCGAGGGCGAGTTCTACGTCGTCAACGACCTGCCGGGCGGCCTGCACCGGGTCGCGTTCGAACGCTCGGAGCCCGTGTGCCGCGTCGCGTACTCCGCCACGACCTGGGGCACCGGCCTCACCGCCGACCTGACCATCACGAACACCGGCACCGAGCCGGTCAGCGGCTGGACCCTCCAGTACACGCTGGCGCAGGGCCAGACCCTCGTGTCCGACTGGAACACGACCGCCACCCAGGGCGCCAATGTCGTGACGGCCACGAACGCCGCGCACAACGCGACCATCGCGCCGGGCGAATCCGTCACCATCGGCTACCTGGCGGAGCACACGGGCGACACGGCGCCGCCCACGCGCTTCTCGCTCGACGGGCACCCCTGCGGCACCGGGGCGTGACGGCCGGCCTCCCCCGCCGGGCGGCGGGGGAGGCGCTTCCCGGCCCCCGCGCCGCGCCACGGCCGGGGCCCGCGCGGTAGCCTCCTGGCCTGGGCGCCCGCCGCCCGCCCGGCGGTGCCGGGCACGGCGGCGCCCGGGCGGGACGGTGTGACCGGGACGGTGCGAGGAGATCCAGTGGCAGGAACGGCGTACGACCGCCTGCGTGCCGACATCGTGGCCGGCACGATCCCGCCGGGATCGCACCTCGGGGAAGTGGCGCTCGCCGAGCGGTACGGCGTCTCCCGCACCCCGATCCGGGAGGCGCTGCGCCGCCTGGAGCAGGACGGCCTGGTCGAGCGGATCGGCCGGCGCATGCATGTGCGGCTGCACCGGCCCGAGGAGATCCTCGACATCTACGACGTGCGGATCATCCTGGAGGAGGCCGCCGGGCGCGGCGCCGCGCTGCGGCACACGCCGCTCGACATCGGACTGCTCACGCGCGCGTACGAGGACATGCGGGCCGTCGCGCCGCACGACCACGCCGAACAGGCCCGTACCAACCGGGTGTTCCACGAACGGCTGCGCAACGCCAGCCACAGCCCGACGCTGATCGACCTCCTGGAGCGGCTCGGGGACCACCTGCGGCGCTACCCGCAGACCACGCTCAGCCACCCGGGGCGGTGGACGGCCGTGCTGGCGGAGACCGGCGCGCTGCTGGAGGCGGTGCGCGAGCGGCGTGCCGACGACGCGGCGCGGATCGCGGCGGAGCACATGACGGCGGCGCGGGACATCCGGCTCGCCATGTACACCTCGGACGCGCCCGACGGCACCCGCTCCGGCGCCGCCCCGGAGGCCGGCGCGGCGCACTGAGGCGCCCGGCGCCCCTGCCGCGTACCCCCTCCGACCAGCGCTTTCCCGGTTCCTCCGCAAAAGATTCGGCGCGACCCCTTGCGGCCGCACACCCTCGGGCATACAAATGGTCCCCGTTGCATACAACGGTATACAACGACGTGATCGGTATGTCCGGGAGACAAGAACTCATGACCGAACCGTGGGACGTCATCGTCGTCGGCGGCGGCAACGCCGGCTTCTCCGCCGCGCACGCGGCAGCGCAGGGCGGCGGTCGCGTGCTGCTGCTGGAGAAGGCGCCCCGCGCCTGGGCCGGCGGCAACTCCTACTTCACCGCGGGCGCCATGCGCACCGCGCATGGCGGCGTCGACGACCTCGCACCCGTGCTGGAACCCCTGCCACCCGAACGCCGCGGCCGCGTGGACCTCGACCCCTACTCCGCCGACGACTTCGTCGCCGACCTGGACCGCGTCTCACGCGGCCGGTCCGACGCGGCCCTCGCCCGCCTCGTCGCGGACGCGTCGCGCGACACGATCACCTGGCTGCACCGCACCGGGCTGCGCTTCGAGCTGATGTTCCACCGGCAGGCGTACGAGGTGGACGGCCGGTTCCGCTTCTGGGGCGGCCTCGCCCTCGGCGTCCTCGGCGGCGGCAAGGGCATGATCGCCCAGCACCTCGCGGCGGCCGAGGCCGGCGGCGTCACGGTCCGCTTCGGCGCCCGCGTCACCGGCCTCCTGACCGGCGGACCCGGCGGCGCGGTCGGGGGCGTACGGGTCGAGGGCGAGGACGGCACCGAGGAGATCACTGCCCGGGCGACCGTCCTCACCAGCGGCGGCTTCGAGGCCAACCCGCAGATGCGGGCCGGCTACCTCGGCCCCGGCTGGGACCTCGCCCTCGTGCGCGGCACCCCCTACAACACCGGCGACGGCATCCGCATGGCGCTCGACGCCGGCGCGCAGCCGTACGGCAACTGGAGCGGCTGCCACTCCGTCGCCTGGGACGCCGGCGCGCCCCCCACCGGCGACCTGGAACGCACCAACCAGCTCACCCGCGGCGGCTACCCGTTCGGCATCGTCGTCAACGCCGAGGGGCGCCGCTTCCTCGACGAGGGCGCCGACTTCCGCAACTACACCTACGCCAAGTACGGCGCCGAGATCCTCCGGCAGCCCGGCGGTCTCGCCGTCCAGGTCTTCGACGCCAAGGCGGAGCCGCTGCTGCGCCCCGAGGAGTACCGCTCCGAGGGCGTCGCCCGGGTGACGGCCGACACCCTGGAGGAACTGGCGGTCGGCCTCGGCGTCGACACGGCGCGGTTCCTCGGCACCGTGAAGGAGTACAACGCCGCCGTCAGCGACGACGCCTTCGACCCGACCGTGAAGGACGGCAAGCGCACCGTCGGCGTCACGCCGCCGAAGTCCAACTGGGCGCAGACCATCGACACACCGCCGTTCCACGCCTACCCCGTGACCTGCGGCATCACCTTCACGTTCGGCGGCGTCCGGGTCGACGGGCAGGCCCGTGTCCTCACCACCTCGGGGACCCCCGTCCCCGGCCTGTACGCGGCGGGCGAGATGGTCGGCGGCCTGTTCTGGTTCAACTACCCCGGCGGATCGGGGCTCACGGCCGGCTCCGTCCTCGGCCGCCTCGCCGGCGGCACCGCCCTCACGGACCGCCCGTAACGGCCGCGACACCGGCGACACCCGCAGTGCACGGACGGCCCGGCACGGCCGGGCCGTCCCCGCCCCGACTCCCCGCCGCCACACCGTCAAGGAGGACGGAAGATGAGCACCGCAAGCCCCGCGCAGACCCCAGCCCCCGCCGAACCGCGCGACGGACACGGCCTGGTCGAGATCCGCGGCGTCGGCAAGAGATTCGGCGACTTCACCGCCCTGACCGGCGTCGACCTCACCGTCCACCGCGGCGAGGTCGTCGTCGTCCTCGGCCCGTCCGGCTCCGGCAAGTCGACGCTGTGCCGGTGCGTCAACCGCATGGAGGCCGCCGACGAGGGCGAGATACGCGTCGACGGCCGCCCCCAGCCCCTGGAGGGCCGCGACCTCTACCGCTTCCGCGCCGAGGTCGGCATGGTCTTCCAGTCGTTCAACCTCTTCGCCCACCGCACGGTGCTCGCCAACGTCGCGATGGGCCCGCGCCGCATCCTCGGCCTGAGCCGCGCCGACGCCGAGCGGCGCGCCCGCGGCCTCCTTCAGCGCGTCGGCCTCGGCCACCGCGTCGACTCCTACCCGGCCGAACTCTCCGGCGGGCAGAGCCAGCGCGCCGCCATCGCCCGTGCCCTCGCCATGGAACCCAAGGTCCTGCTCTTCGACGAGCCCACCTCCGCCCTGGACCCGGAGATGACCCGCGAGGTGCTCGCCGTCATGCGGGAACTCGCGGACGCGGGCACGACCATGCTCGTCGTCACCCACGAGATGGGCTTCGCGCGCGACTGCGCGGACCGCGTGGTCTTCATGGACGGGGGCCGCGTCGTCGAGAGCGCCGACCCGGAGACGTTCTTCACCGCGCCGGCCACCGCGCGCGCCCGTGACTTCCTGTCCTCCGTCAACTGACCCACCGGGAGCCGCACCATGCGCAGTCCGCGCCGCATCGCCGCCCTCGCCGCCGTCCTCCTCCTGGCCGGGGCCGCCGGCTGCTCCGCCGGCGACCCGTCCGGCGAGGGAGCACGCCCCGACCACCTGTTCCCCGAAGGCACCTCCCTGCGGGAGATCCAGGACCGGGGGACGCTCGTCGTCGGCGTGAAGTTCGACCAGCCCGCGTTCGGCCTGCTCAACCCGCTGACCGGTGAACCCGAGGGCTTCGACATCGAGATCGCCCGGCTCGTCGCCGAGGACCTCACCGGCAGCCGCGACAACATCTCCTTCGTCGAGACCGTCACGGCGAACCGCGAGGCGTTCATCCAGCAGGGCAAGGTGGACATGGTCGTCGCCAGCTACGTGGTGACCGACGCCCGCCTGCGCCAGGTCTCGTTCGCCGGCCCGTACTACGACACCGGCATCTCCATCCTCGCCCGGAAGGACGACCGGACCATCCGAGGCGCCGACGACCTCAACGACCGGCCGGTGTGCGTCGCTCAGGGCTCGCAGTCCGCCCACGTGGTGCCGGAAGTGGCGCCCCGCGCGCGGCTCACCGAGTTCAGCGCCTACAGCTACTGCGCCCAGGCGCTCAAGGACGGCCGGGTCGACGCCGTCGTCACCAGCGAGTCCATCCTGATCGGTCTCGCCCAGCAGAACCCCGACGAACTCGCCGTCGTGCCCGGCCACCTGGAGCCCGAGGAGGCCGCGATCGGCTTCACGAAGGACGACGCGGCGATGCACGACTACCTCGACGGCCTGCTCACCGAGATCGCCCGGAACGGCGCGTGGGAACAGGCGTACGCCGACACCGTCGGCCGGGTCACCCACGACAGCCCGACCCCGCCGGAACCCGTCCTGTGAGGCATCCGCGATGACCGTACTCCGCACCCACGCCCCCGAGTTCGCCGAGGCCCTCGGCGTCACCGCACTGCTCGTCCTGCTGGCGGCGATCGGCTCCCTCCTGATCGGGACCCTCGTCGCCGCGCTCCAGCTCAGCCCCGTCCGGCCGGCACGCCTCCTCGCCGTCGCCTACACGGGCGTCTTCCGGAACATCCCGCTGCCCATGCAGATGGTCCTCTTCGTGTTCGGCCTGCCGGTCCTCGGCATCAGCTACTCGCTGTTCACCTCGGCCGTCGTCGTCCTCGTCCTCTACACCTCCGCGTTCGTCGCCGAGACCCTGCGCGCCGGCATCAACACCGTCCCGCGCGGCGAGATCGAGGCGGCCCGCGCGCTCGGATTCGGGCCGGTGCGCGTGCTGGCGGCCGTCGCGCTCCCGCAGGCGTTCGCCACCGTGGTACAGCCCCTCGGCTCGGTCATGATCACGATGCTCAAGAACACGTCGGTGGCCGCCATCATCGGCGTCGCCGAGTTCACCTTCACCGCGAACAAGGTGGCCGTCGAGGAGGCGGAGACGTTCACCGTCTTCGGCGGCGCCGTCATCGCCTACGTCCTCCTCGGCGTCGCCCTCGGCGCCGGCTTCACCGCCCTGGAACGAAAGGTGGCGTTCCGCCGATGACCGCGCCCGCCACGGACACGACGCCCGCCCGCACCGCCCCGCGCCCCGCCGCGGCGGGACGCGCGCCGTCCGCCCCGCGCCGCAATCCACTGCACGACATCCCCGGCCCCCGGGCACGCGCCCGCAACCGCCTGCTCGGCGCGGCCACCTGGCTGCTCCTGGCAGCGGCCGCCGCGTACGCCGTCCACCGGTGCGCCGACGCGGGTGAACTGTCCGCCGACGCATGGCGCCCCTTCGGCGACGCGCGGCTGTGGCGGTTCATCGCCGAGGGACTGCTCAACAACCTGCGCGCCGCGGCCATGGGCATGCTCCTGTCGATGATCGTCGGCGTCCTCCTCGGCCTCGCCCTCATGGCACGCGGCCGCGCCCTGCGCTGGCCCGTCAGAACAGTGGTGGAGCTGTTCCGCAGCGTCCCCCTCCTCCTGCTGCTGTACTTCCTCTCCCTCGTCCTCCCCTCCTGGGGCCTGCGCCTCTCCGACTTCTGGTTCCTCGTCGTCGGCCTGACCCTGTTCAACGGCGTGGTGATCGCGGACATCGTGCGCGCCGGAGTCCTCGCCCTGCCGCGCGGCCAGTCCGAGGCCGCGCTCGCCCTCGGTTTCAGCCGTGCCGCGACGCTCGTCCACGTCGTGCTGCCGCAGGCGCTCCGCGCGATGAGTCCGGCGCTCGTCAGCCAGCTCGTCATCCTCCTCAAGGGCACCGCCCTGGCCTTCGTCCTCGGCGGCTACATCGAGCTGCTGCGCAGTGCCACGATCATCGGCCAGTACTTCGGCGCCTCGGTGCTCCAGGCGTACGTCGTCGCCTCCCTCCTCTTCATGGCCGTCAACCTGGGCCTCACCGCCCTGGCCCACGCCCTGGAGAACCGGCAGCGTCGCCGCTTCGGCCGCGCCGTCGTCGCCGCGGACGAGGCGGAACTCGAAGCCCCCGTGGGCGGCGCGCGCTGAGCCGGGCCGCCCGGTGGCTGACACGCCCGTGCGCCTGTCCGGCCGCGCCGCACGGCCGGGGCTACACTCGCCGCTCCGGTCGCCGGGCAGCCGGCCCGCGACCGGGGCCGAGCGAGGAGGATGGACGATGACACGGCCCGTCGCGGTGGGGATCGACGGCTCCCCCGAGAGCATGGCGGCCGCCGAGTGGGCGGCGGGGGAGGCGGCCCTCAGGCAGGCGCCGCTGCACCTGGTCAACGCGTGGGTGCTCGCGGCGGCCGCCTACCCGGTGGGCGTCCTGCCCGAGACGTCGCGGCAGGACGCAGCGCAGGATCTCGTCGACCGTGCCCGCGACGAGCTGACGGCCCGCCACCCCGGTGTGCGCGTCGAGGCCCGTGCCGTCCGTGAGCGCCCCGCGGCCGCGCTGCTCGACGCCGCCGACGGCGCGCAGGTCCTGGCCGTCGGCTCACGCGGTCTCGGCAGGCTCGGCGGGTTCCTCCTCGGCTCCATCAGCTCCCACGTGGTCGCCCGCGCCGCCTGCCCGGTCGTCACCGTCCGCGCGGCGGACACGGCGGCCCCGGAGCGGGCGGCGGAGATCGTCCTCGGCGTCAAGGCCGCTTCCGACCCCGACCCGGCACTGCTCGACTTCGCCTTCACCTCGGCCGCCGGGCGCGGCCTGCCGCTGCGTGTGCTCCACACCACGGGCGGCGACGACGCCGACCCGTCCACCGCCGACCGGGCCCGCACCGGCCTCACGGCCGCCCTCGCCGCCCGGCGCGAGCGCCACGCGGACGTCCGCGTCACCGAGTCCGTCGAACCGGGCAGCGCGGGCGAGGTCCTCGTCGCCGCGTCCCGGCGGGCCGCCCTGGTGGTCGTCGGCCGCCGCTCCACCCGCCCCGCCCGGCTCGGCGCCGTCGCGCACGCCCTGCTCCACCACGCGCCGGCCCCGGTGGCCGTCGTCCCGCACGGCTGACCGGAACCGGGCGGCGTTTCCCCACTCGGGCAACAGCGGGCAACGGCAGGAGCGGCGCCGCGCGCACCGAACGCCCCTACGCTGTCGGACTGTTCACCTTCACGGCATCCCCAGCGTTCGGAGAGTTCATGACGTTCCGCGCCCGCCTGGCCGCTTCCGTCCTGCCCCTCGTCCTCGCCGCCACCGCGTTGGCCGCGGCCCCCTCGGCCGTCGCCGCGGAGGCCGGAGCCAGCGCCTGCACGCACCCGTCGTGGAGCAACCAGGACGCGGGGACGGGGGAACTGCGCGGCTCGGAGACCGAGGCGGCGGTCCGCAGCGGCCCCTACTCCGCCTGCCCGGCCGTCGGCTACCTCCACTACGAGCTGGCCTACTACCACTGCTTCGTCGCCAACTCCTACGGGAACACCTGGACCCACATCCGCTTCGTCAACTCCGTCGGCAAGAGCGTCAATGGATGGATCTGGGACGAGCACCTGAACGACGGAGGCTCCAACTACTACTGCTGACGGCGCGTCCCCTCAGCCGCCCGCCGGCTGCCGCGCGGCCTCGCGGAACAGCCGCATGCCCTCCGCCCGGGACGCGGCCGACGGCCCGTAGGGGAAGCGGTGCGTGATCTCGGCGCGGGGGAAGACCGCGGCGAGCCACATGGCGCAGTAGTGCCCCGGAAGGTGGCACGCACCGAGATCCGTGCGCACGCCGAGCACGCGGCCGGGGGACACCCCGGCCGCGTTCAGCCGCCCCCACAGCCGCTCCTCGGGGTGGACGGCGAGCCCGCCCGTCGCCGTGACGACCCGTCTCCCGCCGTCCTCATCCGCGATCTCGAACACTGCGCGCGCCCCGGGGCCCGCGGTGTCTCTGATGTCGTCCAGGACGAGCGGCCACCAGTGCCCGGGATCGGCGAGCGCCGCGGGATCGGCCTCCCCCACCTCGCCGGCGAACCGCCGGATCGCCGCACGCCCCCGCTCCTCGTCCTCCGCGCCGAGGACGTCCCCGAGCGCCCGGTGGAGCGCGGCCAAGGACCGCGCGAAGGCCGGGGGAGAGGAGTTGACGAATCGCGGCGGCCCGTCCCCGACGAGCGGTACGGACAGCACGCTCCCGTCCGGCGCCGCGCACAGCTCGGTGCCGCGGTCCGTCCCGAGCCGAGCCCACGCCTCCCGCCCGCGCCCGGTGATCCCGCGCCCGACGGAGGCGGCGTACGCGCCGAGCGGTACGGGATCCGCCCCGTCGGTGGAGAAGTAGGGACCGACGCGGACGGGCAGCGCGAGGCCCGCGATCCCCGGGACGTCACCACCCCGGTCCGCGAAGCGCCGGAGCGGCAGATCATGCGCTGTCATGACGGTTCTCCTCACCCTGTCCACGCCGCGCCCCGCGAAACTGGAAGGTCGTGCACGCGCGGCACGGGGCACGGACGCCTCGCGTTCGGCGACCGCCCCACGCGCACACGCGCCGGGAGCACCGCCCCGCCGGTGATGTAACCGGGGCGCGAGGGGCGTGCGTCAAGGGCGCACGGCGGGCTCCGCGCACGCCCGTATGCATCCTGCACGCGTTGTTTCCACTACATACAGTTGCGTATCGTGCACAGCGCACCAGCCCGCGTCACCGGCGCGCGCACGCGCGCGGGGCACGCGCGGGCGCGCCCACGCCCCGGAGCGGGCAGGGCATTCCGACCGAGGGGAGACCCCACGTGGACCGTCCAGCGCCCGCCGTCCGCTCCGGCGGGATCGTCGCCGTCCTCGCCGCGGCCGGCATCGTCGCCGCGCTCATGCAGACCCTCGTCGTACCGCTGATCGCCGACCTGCCGCGCATCCTCCACACCACCGCGGCCGACGCCTCCTGGGTCATCACCGCGACCCTCCTGGCCGCCGCCGTCACCACCTGCGTCACCGGCCGCCTGGGCGACCTCCACGGGAAGCGCCGCATCCTGCTGCTGTGCTGCGTCCCCCTGACACTCGGCTCGGTGGTCTGCGCCCTCTCCTCGTCCCTCGCGCCGATGATCGCCGGCCGGAGCCTGCAGGGCATGGGCATGGGGCTCGTCCCCCTCGGCATGAGCGCCCTGCGTGACATCCTGCCGCCGGAACGCCTCGGCGGATCCATCGCCCTCATGAGTTCGTCCCTCGGCATCGGCAGCGCCCTCGGCCTCCCCCTGGCGGCCGCGGTCGCCGAGAACTCCGGCTGGCGCGTCCTGTTCTGGGGCTCCGCCGCCCTGAGCGTCCTGATCGCCGTGCTCATCCGGCTGCTCCTGCCGGACGTCCCGGCCCCGGCGGAGCCCGGCCGCTTCGACGCGATCGGCGCCGCCGGGCTCGGCGCCGGCCTCGTCTGCCTGCTGCTCGGGATCTCCAAGGGCGCCGACTGGGGGTGGGGGAGCGGCATCACCCTCGGCCTGTTCACGGCAGCGGTCGTCGTCCTGCTCGCCTGGGCATGGGCCGAACTGCGCTCCGCCGCCCCGCTCGTCGACCTCCGCCTCGCCGCCGTACCGCAGGTGCTCCTGACGAACGCCGCGTCCGTCGTCGTCGGTTTCGCCATGTACGCCCAGTCCCTCATCGTCCCGCAGCTCCTCCAGCTGCCCGAGGAGACCGGCTACGGCCTCGGCCAGTCCATGCTCGCGATGGGCCTGTGGATGGCCCCGGCCGGTCTCGTCATGATGGCCGTCTCACCTCTCGGCGCCCGCCTGTCGGCCGCCCGCGGCCCCCGTACGACCCTGTGCGCGGGCAGCCTGGTCATCGCCGCGGGGTACGGTTCCTCCCTGTTCCTCATGGGCTCCGTCTGGGGACTGCTCGCCGTCACGTGTGTCGGCGCCGCCGGTGTCGGCCTCGCGTACGGGGCCATGCCGGCCCTGATCATGAGCGCCGTCCCGAGGAGCGCGACGGCGTCGGCCAACAGCTTCAACACCCTGATGCGCTCCATCGGCACCTCCGTGTCGGCGGCGGTCGTCGGTGTCGTCCTCGCGCAGATGAGCGTCCGGGGCGCCGGGCACGCCGTGCCCACGGAGGGCGGCTTCCGCACCGGCATGCTGATCGGCTGCGCCGTGTCCCTCGTGGCCGCCGCCGTCGCCCTGGCCATCCCGGCCCGCGGGAGCGCCGCGCGGTCGCCCGTGGTGAGCAGCCGCACGGCCGGCGAGGCGGCCGCGCCACGGCCGTGAACCCGCCCGGCGGGGGCAACGGCGGTGACACGCAACGGAGATGTGGTGTGACGCCGGTCGCATGGCCGTGTCCAGGCCCCCGCACGATCTTTAGAACGGGCATGACCACCTCACCGGAGGCGGCCGCCACGGTCGCCGAGCTCACCGGGCTGCTCCTCGGCGACGACCACGAGCACGTGCACGGACCCTTCCGCCGCCTGGCGGCCGACCGCCGCTTCCACCCCGACCAGGAGGCGGCCCCCGACGAGCGCGTCGCGGCCTCCTACGAACGCCTGCGGCTGCTCAACGGGTCGGTCGACGCCCTCGCGCTCGCCACCGACCCGTACCGGCTCGCCGCCGCCCACGAGTGGACCGCCCCGCTGGACGGCGCCCTCGCGGTGGTGACCGGCATCCACTACAACCTGTTCCTCGGCAGCCTGCTCGACCACACCCCGCACGAGAAGCGGCCACTGGACGACTACGCGGCGATGCGGCGCATCGGAACCTTCCTGTGCACCGAACTCGGCCACGGCAACGACGCCGCGGCCCTGGAGACCACCGCGGTGTACGACCCCGACTCCCGGACGTTCACCCTGCACACGCCTTCGGCCGCCGCGCAGAAGTTCATGCCCAACACGTCCATGGCCGGCGGGCCGAAGGACGCGGTGGTCGCGGCCCGGCTGATCGTCGCGGGCCGGGACCGGGGCATCTTCCTCTTCCTGGTCCCCTGTCGGACGAGCACGGCATGCTGCCCGGCGTCACGGTGCGCCCGCTGCCCCGGCGCCCCGGCAGCCCGGTGGACCACTGCATGACGTCCTTCGACGAGGTGCTGCTGCCGTTCGAGGCCCTGCTCAGCGGCGATCACGGCAGCCTGTCCGACGACGGCACCTTCACCAGCGCGCTGGGCAGCCCGCGCAAACGGTTCCTCACGAGCATCGGGCGCGTCACGATCGGCAAACTCTGCATGAGCGGCTGCGCGGTCGGCGGAGCCCGCGTCGGGGTCACCACCGCCGTCCGCTACAGCCACCACCGGCTGGTGAGCGGCCGGCGCAGGGGAGAGCGCGTCCCCGTCTGGGCACACCGCAGCCACCACGGGCCCCTGCTGGTGGCCCTCGCCACGACCTACGCCATGCACGCCCTCCACCGCGCGGCCCTGGACCGCTTCGCCGGCCACGACCCGGACGACCCGGCGGACGCGGCCGAGACCGAACGGCTGGTCGCCGTCGCGAAGGGCTGGACGACCTGGAGCGCCCGTTCCGTCCTCGGCGAGTGCCGGGAGCGCTGCGGCGCCCAGGGCCTGCTGCCCGCCAACGGCATCATCACCGCCGCCCACGACATCGAGGGCACGATCACCGCCGAGGGCGACAACCTCGCGCTGTGGGCGAAGGCCGGCGCCGAACTCCTGCTGGCCGCCGACCCGGACGCGGAGGACCCCGCCGAGACGGGCGTCCCGGGGACGGCCGATGCCGGGCGGCTGGCCGACCCGGACGTTCTGAACAGCCTGATGCTGACCGCCGAACGGCAGCACATGGCCCGCGCGAGGGCCGCCCTGCGCGGCGCCACCGGCACCGGAGGGGGCCGCCGCTGGGACGCCGCCGCCCCCTGGGCGCTCGCCGCCGTCACGGCCCGCGCCGAACGCCTCGCGGCCGAGGCGCTCCTGACGGCCGCGCACAGGGCCGCCGACCCCACCGCGCACCGGCTGCTGCTCGCACTGCACCGCCTGTTCGCGCTGCACCACCTGAACCCGAGGAGCGGCCCGCTGCTCGCCGAGGGGCACCTGACCCCGAGCGCCGTCCACCGGATCCCGGAAGCGATCGAGGAGTCCATCGCCCTCCTCGCGGAGCACGCCCTGACCCTGGTCGACGCGTTCGGCCTGCCCGAGGAGTTCCTCCGGACCCGCCCCATCGCCACGGGCGACCACCACCGGGCCTTCGACGACCCGGAGGCCCACTGGCACACCGCCCCCTCGGCCTGAAGGACCGCACGACGGGGATCCGGGCACCGGGCACCATGGCCGCCACACGGGCCACAGCACCCGGTGCCCGCGGCCGAGGAGCGGCTGCGGAAAGCCCGCCACCGGTCCGACGGGGCTTCTTGACGGGGAGACGACGCTTGAGTACGTTCCCCCGCACACCGAGTGGAAGCGCTCCCATGCGGAGTCGGTGCCGCTGTTGAAGTCCCTCATGGACGGGAACGGCGTGAAATTGAAAGGATTCATTGACATGCACCTGACATTAAAGGTGGCTGTTCGTATCCTCCGCGAGGTACGCGGACGGGCGGCCCGCCTGGGCGCCGCGTGTGTCGCGCTGTTCGTCGCGGCAGCCACGCTCACCGGCATCGGCTCCCCGGCCTCCGCGGCAACGGGTGTCGCGGTGGATGTTCCGTCGGCCGGTGGTGTGTATCGGTTGGTGGCTTCGCACAGTGGCAAGTGTGTGGATGTGCCGGGGGCGTCGGATTCGAGTGGCGAGTTGTTGCAGCAGTGGGGGTGTACGGATGACTCGCCGTGGCAGGAGTTTCGTCTGGTGTCGGTGGGGTCGGGCCGGTATCGGCTGGTGAATGTGAGCAGTGGTCTGTGTCTGGCGGTGCAGGGTGCTTCGACGGGGAGTGGTGCCGCTGTCGTCCAGGACTCGTGTTCGGCCAGCGCGCACAAGCAGTGGCGCTTCGAGACCACCGGCGACAACGGCACGCGGACCTGGCCCGGTACACCCGACGGTTTCGCCTCGACCGGCGGCGGCACGACGGGTGGCGCCGGCGGTACGACGGTGACCGTCACCACCTACCAGGACCTCGTCCGGTACGCCACCGCGAGCGGCCCCTACGTGATCAGGGTCGCCGCGGCGATCACGGTCAGCCCCTATGGGCGCGAGATCCCCGTCACCTCGGACAAGACGATCGTGGGCGTCGGCACCGCGGGCGAGATCGTGGCCGGCGGCTTCTTCCTGGGCTCCGGCGTGCACAACGTGATCATCCGCAATCTCACCATCCGTGACACCCGGATGGCCGACGACGACCCCGACGACAAGGAATACGACTACGACGGCATCCAGATGGACACGGCCGATCACATCTGGATCGACCACAACACCATCGAGCGGATGAACGACGGGCTCATCGACAGCCGGAAGGACACGACCTATCTCACGGTGTCGTGGAACATCCTCGGTGAGAACAACAAGACGTTCGGTATCGGCTGGACCGACAACGTCACCGCGCGGATGACCATCCACCACAACTGGATACGCGACACGAACCAGCGCAACCCCAGCATCGACAACGTCGCCCTGGCGCACCTCTACAACAACTACCTGGAGGACATCGACTCCTACGGCAATCTCTCGCGCGGTGCGTCCAGAACCGTGATCGAGAACAGCTACTTCGAGAACGTGAACAATCCCTACTACCCCGACACGTCCGCGGCGTCGCTCACCCAGAGCGGCAGCATCCTCGTGAACTGCACGGGCAAGCAGACGACGAACGGGACCACGTTCCGGCCGTCCGACTACTACTCCTACACTCTCGACCCCGCGAGTGAGGTGCCCGGCCTGCTCAGGACCTACGCGGGACCGCAGGCGAACATAGGAGTCTGACGCCGGCCCTGCCCTCTCCCGGCTGTGCCGCCCGCTGTCGCAGCGGGCGGCACAGCCGGTCATCGGGGGCACGGTGCGCCGACTCGGACACGGCGCGATCCGCGCCCGGCCCCCGCCCCGCGTCAGCCCTGGGCGCCGGGGCGGGGGACGACGTGGCGTTCGTTCGGTACGCAGTGCGTCATCGTCAGGCCGGTGACGTCGCGCGGTTCGTTGCGGCCGAGATTCGCGAGGCGGCGGCGGTCCTCGTCCGTGAGGGTCTGGGACGCGAGCGGTTCGAGACCCGCCACGTCGTCGGGGCCGATGCCGAGCCCCTCGCCCACGCGCAGACCGAGATCGTTGTCCACGAGCAGGAAGTGCCACACCATGCGTTCCTGGACGGCGCGGTCGCACTGGGAGATGAGGGTGACGAAGTTGGTGACCAGGTCGTCCTGTTCCCACTTCTCCAGCAGTTGGTAGCGCTGCCCGGCCTGGAGGTAGTCATTCGTGCGCGGGATGCGCTTGCGGGTGACGCGGCCGCGGATCTCCGGACCTTCGTCGTCCTCGGTCGGATACTGGGCCTCGCGCAGCCCGCCCGTGATGGAGGGCTCGTAGTTGACCTCCGGGTTGCTGCCCGACTCGTCCACGCCGTAGGTCATCTGCCCGTCGCGCTGGTTGGTGCGCACGGGGGCGTTCTTGGCGGAGTTCACGGGGAGCTGCAGGTAGTTCGGGCCGACACGGTAGCGCTGCGTGTCGCTGTAGGAGAACGTGCGCCCGACGAGCATCTTGTCGTCGGAGAAGTCGAGGCCGTCCACCAGCACGCCGGTGCCGAAAGCGATCTGCTCGTTCTCCGCGAAGTAGTCGGCGACGTTCCGGTTCAGCACCATGCGGCCCACCGGGTGCGGCGGGAACTCCTGCTCGGGCCACACCTTGGTGTCGTCCAGCGGGTCGAAGTCGAGCTCCGGGTGGTCGTGGTCGTCCATCATCTGGACCAGCAGTTCCCACTCGGGGTGGTCGCCGCGCCGGATGGCCTCGTAGAGGTCCTTCGTGGCGTGGCCCAGCTCACCCGCCTGGACGTTCGCCGCGTCCTCCTCGGTCATCGACCGCACACCCTGCTTGGGCATCCAGTGGTACTTCACGAGGACGGTGCGGCCCTCCTGGTTCACCCACTTGTAGGTGTTGACACCGAAGCCCTGCATGTGGCGGTAGTCGGACGGGATGCCGCGCGGGCTGAACAGGTTGACGAGCATGTGCATGCACTCCGGCGTCTGCGACATGAAGTCGAAGATGCGCGCCGGCTTCTGCTCGTGCGAGACGGGGTCGGGCTTCAGGGCGTGGATGACGTCGGGGAACTTGATGGCGTCCCGGATGAAGAAGACGGCGAGGTTGTTGCCGACCATGTCCCAGTTGCCGTCCTCGGTGTAGAACTTCACCGCGAAGCCGCGCGGGTCGCGCGCGGCCTCCGAGGAGTCCCGCCCTCCGATGACGGTCGAGAACCTGACGGCGACGTCGGTGCGCCTGCCGCGCTCCTGGAAGAGCTTGGCCCGTGTGTACCGGGCGATCGGCTCGTCGCCCCAGGCGCCGTACGCCTCGAAGTACCCGTACGCGGTCGCGCCGCGCGCGTGGACGACGCGCTCGGGGATGCGCTCGCGGTCGAAGTGGCTGATCTTCTCCAGGAACTGGTAGTTCTCCAGCGTGGCGGGCCCGCGGGCGCCGACGGTGCGCTGGTTCTGGTTGTCGTAGACCGGATGGCCCTGCCGGTTGGTCAGGACCGGCCGGTCGTCGCCGGGGCGCGGACCCTGCTTCGACACGTCCGTCACAGGTGGCTCCTCAAGAGTGGTGCGGCCCCCCGCGGCCCTGTGTAACCCGCCCCGCCGCCCGGTGGCCGCCCGGCCGCGCCCCGATACGGCCACCCGAGGCCCCGCCGTCCACCGAAAGGCGCAGTACGGCGGCGGGCCGGCCTCGTCACAGGCCGCGCTCGATCGCGGCGACGAGGCGCTGTGCCACCTCCTCGTCCCGGCCGGCGGGGAGGCCCCGAAGCGGTCCGTCGATGAGGAGGGAGGCGAGACCGTGCACGGCGGACCAGACGAAGTACTCGGCGCCGGGGCGGCGTTCGGCGGGCAGGGTGCCGGCCGCCGCGAGGTCGTCCAGCACGGCCGTGAGATGTTCGAGCGCGGTGTTTCCGCTCTCACCGGCGGCCGGGGCGTGGTGTTCCTCGGGCATCCGGCTGGTGGCGAACGCGGTGCGGAACAGCCCCGGCTCGGTCCGCGCGAAGCCGATGTACCCGTGGCACAGCGCCCGGAGCCGGGCGCGCGCGGCATCGGCCGGAGGCTCGCCGGCGTCGCGCCGCTCATCGGCTGCCCGGTGCTCCAGTGCGGTGGCGAGCTCGGCCAGCGATCTTTGGGCCACCTCCCGCAGCAGCGCGCTCCGGTCGGCGAAATGGCGGTAGGCCGCGTTCGGTGACACACCCGCCCGCCGCGTCGCCTCCCGCAGCACGACGGCCTCGGGGCCGTCCGCGCGTGCGAGTTCGAGACCGGCCTCGATCAGGGCGTTCCGCAGGTCGCCGTGCCGGTAGGTGGTCCGCCTGGGGGTCCGCGGACGGGACGTCATCGCCGCTCCTGCATATGTGGACAGTGTTTACATGTGGTGTAGCGTACCCGGTGTCCGCCCCGGGGGCCGTCGGCGACGGCTCCGCACGGGCCGGACTCCCACGATTCTCGACCTCTGCCCCGGGGGACCCATGGACGCGGTACGCGACGCCGTACGCATCGAAGCGCTCACCAGGACCTACGCCGTGCGCGGCGGCGCGGTCACCGCCCTGCGCGGTGTCGACCTGGCCTTCCGGACGGGTACGTTCACCGCTGTGATGGGACCCTCCGGCTCGGGCAAGTCGACGCTCCTCCAGTGCGCCGCGACCCTGGACCGTCCCACGTCCGGCCGCGTCGTACTGGCCGGGACCGACACCACCGGGCTGAGCGAGAGCGCGCTCACCGAGCTGCGCAGGGCCACCATCGGGTTCGTCTTCCAGTCGTTCAATCTGCTGCCCTCGCTCACCGCCGCCCAGAACGTCGCCCTCCCGCTGCGCCTCGCCGGGCGTGTCCCCGACCGGGACGGGATCCTGACGGCGCTCGGGCACGTCGGTCTCGCGGACCGCGCGGACACCCTGCCCGGCCGGCTGTCCGGCGGCCAGCAGCAGCGCGTGGCGATCGCCCGCGCCCTGGTCACCCGGCCCGCCGTGCTCTTCGCCGACGAACCCACCGGCTCCCTCGACCTGGAGACCGGCCGCGAGGTCATGACGATGCTGCGCGCCCTTGCCGACGGCGCGGACGGCGGCCCGCCGCCCACCGTCGTGATGGTGACGCACGATCCGAACGTCGCGGCGTACGCGGACCGGGTCGTGTTCCTCGCGGACGGCCGCCCGGCCGGCGAGCTGGCCGCCCCCACCGCCGGTGACATCGCCGCCCGCATGACCGGTTCGGCGGCGGCCCGGTGATCGGGATCGCCCTGCAGACGCTGCGCAACCGGTGGGCCGCGTTCCTCGGCACCGCGGTCGCCCTGGTGCTCGGTGTCGCCCAGCTCGCCGCCATGGGGCTCCTGCTGGCCGCGACGTTCCACCAGCCCGACCGGCCGCCCGAGCGCTTCGCCGGAGCCCCCGCCGTCGTCCTGCCGTCCGAACCCGGCTGGAACCCGGCGCACCACGACCTCGGCGTCCGCTCCTGGCCGGCGGCCACCGGACTGTCCGGCGACCTCCTGCGGGATGTCGCCGCGACCGGCCCCACCACGGTGGACCGCACCTTCTACGCCCAGCTCCGGGGCGGCTCGCAGGACCAGGTCGGCCACCCCTGGCCGGTCGCCCGGTACGGCGGCTACGAGCTGACCGACGGCGGCCCGCCCGCGCGCGACGGCGAGATCGTGGTTCCCGAGGGACAGGCACGCACCGGCGACCGGGTGACCGTCATGACCGCGGCGGGGATCACCGACTACACCGTCAGCGGCACGGTCGGCGCCGTGCCGTACGAGGACGCCGTCTTCTTCACCGGCGACGAGGCCGCACGCCTGTCCCCGCGCGTGGACGGCCTCGTCGCCGCCGGCCCCCGGGACCGGGTGCGCGACGCGGTCGCCGGCGGGGCCGCCGTGCTCACCGGCCAGGACCGGCACCGCGCCGACGGCAGCGCCGCCGGCGACCGGGAGGCGCTCGACAACACGGTCACCCTCGTCCCGGTCATGGCGGCGGTCGTCGGCGTCACGGTCGTCTTCGTCGTGGCGTCGACCTTCGCGTTCGCCGTCGCGCAGCGCCGCCGGGAGATCGCCCTGCTGCGCGCGGTCGGCGCGACACCGCGACAGGTGCGGCGGCTGGTCCACGGCGAGGCGCTGCTCGTCGGGGCACTCGCCTCGGCCACGGGCGCGGCCCTCGGCGTCCCCGGCGCCCGGGCCGTCGCCGCCCTGCTCACCGGCCTCGGCGTCTCGCCGGACTGGCTCACCGTCCGACCCTCATGGCACTGGACGGTCTGCGCACCGCTCGCCGGTGCCTGCCTCACCGGCGTGGCCGTGTCCCTCGCCGGCGCCGTCGCCGCCGCGCGGCGGGCCGGCCGGGTCCGCCCCGCCGAGGCCCTGCGCGAGGCCGCCGTCGACGACAGCCTCCCCCGGAGCCGGTGGATCGCCGGCATCGCGGCCGCCGTGTGCGCGATCGGCTGGACGGTACGGACGGCCGTCGTCGAACCCGCCGCCATCCTGTCGCCCACCGAGTACGTCCTCTCCCTCACCGTCCCCGTACTGGCGGCCGCGCTCCTCGCCCCCCTCGCCGTCGCGCCTCTCGCCCGGCTCCTCACCCGGCCCCTGCGCGGGCTGCGCTCGCCCACCGTCATGCTGGCCGCGGCGGCGGCCCTCACCGACCGCAGGCGTGTCGCCTCCACCGCGGCACCGGTGCTGCTCACGATCGGGCTCACGTTCTCGCTCGTCGCCGGCACCGACTCGCTCACGGCCGCCAGGGAGGCGGCCCTGCAGGGCCGGGTGACCGCGCCGTACGCCCTCGCGCCGGACGGCACACCCGGCATCAGCCCCGAGGTGGTCGAACGCGTGGCCGCCGTCGACGGGGTCGAGGTCACCGCGCCGCTGCCGACCACCATCTGGACCGACGACGAGGGACGCCGCGAGGAGAACGACGCCCTCGTCGTCGACCCCGCCGGCCTGCGCCGCACCATGGGCCTGGACATCGTCGCCGGGACCCTCGAAGGGCCCGAAGGCCCGGGCGACGACAGCATGGTCGTCCCCGCCTCCTGGCGCCTCACCGCGGGGACGACCGTCGAGGTGCGCATGGGGGACGGGCAGGTCGTGCCCCTGCGGATCGCCGCAACCTACCGCGCCCTCCGCGGGGAGGACGTGGCCTACCTCCCCCCGCGCTTCGCCGGCACCGCGCGGTACGCGCGCGACGGCCTCGTCCGGCGCGCCTACGTCTCCTTCGCCCCGGGCACGGACACGGCGCACGCCGCGGCGGCCGTCCGCGGCGTGCTCGGCGACACCGGTGCCCGGTTGCTGACGAGCGGCGGACTCGCCGCGTCGGACGGTGCGTACGCGCGTCACCTCACCGACGTGCGGCAGCGTTCGACGGCGGCGCTCATCGCGCTCTTCTGCTGCGTGGCGATCGTCAACACCCTCCTCATGGCGACCGCGGGGAGACGCGGGGATCTCGCCCTCCTGCGGCTGTCCGGCGCCACCCCGCGCCAGGCCTTCCGCTTCCTGGCCGCCGAGGCGGTGCTGGTGACGGCTGTCGGCTGCGTCCTGGCGCTGGCCGCGACGGCAGTGAACCTCGCCGCGCTCCAGGTCGCCCAGCAGCGGGTGTTCGGCACGACGGCCCTGGTCGTCCCCGGCGCCACGGTGGGCGCCGCCGTCCTGGCCGCCCTCGTCCTGACGGTGGCGGCGACCCTGCTGCCCGTCCGCCGGCAGCTCCGCTCCCCGGCGGCGCACCGCCCGGGCGCGTGAACCGGTGTCAGGCCGGGTGCTCGGCGCCGGCGACGGCCCCGTCCGGCGCCGGCACGTCGAACCGCCAGCCCCGGGCGGCGAAGGCGGGGATGATCCGGTCCACGGCCGCCACGGTCTGGCTCCGGTCGCCGCCGCCGTCGTGCAGCACGACGACCGCGCCCGGGGTGAGCCCCTCCTCGAGGCGCCGCACCAGCTCCCCGGTGCCCGGCGGGTCCCAGTCGCCGATGGCGAGACGCCACCCGAGCGGGCGCATGCCGAGGCCGGCGGCGACCTCCGCGCTGCGCCCCCAGTGACCGAACGGCGCGCGGAACCACGGCACGCCGGCCCCGGGCGCCGCCTCGCGGATCGCCGCGTCCGCCTCCAGCAGATCCGCCCGCACCCGCTCGGGACTCCACGCCGACATGTCGTCGTGGTGCATGGAGTGGTTCCCGAGCTGGTGGCCCTCGCGCACGATCTCCCGCACGATCTCCGGGTGCGTCCGCACATGGTCGCCCCACAGGCAGAACACCGCCCGCGCGCCGTGTTCCCGCAGCACCCGCAGCAGGTCCGGGGTGTCCCGCGGGTTCGGTCCGTCGTCGAAGGTGAGGGCGATCGTACGGTCGTCCCCGGTCACGGTCGTGATCCCGTCGCTGGCCACAGTGTCCCCTCATCGGTCCGGCAGGGAGGTGGCACGACTCTACGCGTCGCGCCGCAGCCGCCTCCCGCCCTCCGGACCGACGGGAAGACGGAACGGGGGGGCTCCGCGCGGCGGTCAGCCGGCGGCCGTGATCGAGTCCCCCAGCTCGCCGAGGAACGCGTCCGCCGCCTCGCGCGGCGACGACTCCCCGAACAGCACCTGCTGGTTGTAGCGCGTGAGAAGGATCTCGATGTCGCTGGCCCCGTTCGGCGTGATGGGGGGCGTGTCACCGACCTCGTCACTCATCGCCTCCGTGAACGCGAGGGACTCCTCGCCGCTCTCGTCGAGCTGCCCTTCGAGCGCCGCGCGGAACGCCGGGTTGCCCGGCTCGCCCCGGTCCAGGCCGAAGAGCGGTGCGACACGGGTGTCGTTCGTCAGGAAGTCGATCAGTAGCGCGGCCTCCGCGGGATGCTCCGAGGTCGACGCCGCGGCCCAGTACATCGAGGGTTTGAGGTACTGGAAGCCCTCCGGGGCGTCGCTGTCGGCCGGCCAGGGCGCCAGGTCGTAGTCGAAGTCGGGCGCCGCCGACTGGTAGGCGGTGAACTGCCCGGCGGGTATGAACGCCATGGCCGTCTTCCCCGTCACGAGGTCGGTCTGGTCCAGCGGCAGCCCGCTGACCTCGCTCAGGTGCGCGACCGACGGCGCGGCTTCGCTCTCCACGAAGTCCAGCTCGCGCTGCCAGTAGGAGGCGAGCAGCTCCGGGGTCAGGGTCAGGTCGCCGTCCGCGTCGAACACCGAGCCGCCGTGCTGCCGCGCCCACACCGTGAGGCTGAACGAGTCGTAGCCGAACGGGCTCACGCCGTGCACCTCGCCGCCCGACGCCTCCGTCAGCTCGACCGAGGTCCGCTCGAAGTCGTCCCACGTCCAGGTCTCCGTGTCGGGGAGCTCGACGCCGTACTGCTCGAACAGGGAGGTGTTGATGATGATGCCGTTGGACGTGGCGCCCGTCGGGACGGCGTACAGGTCGTCGCCGACGCGCCCCGAGTCGAGGACGTTCGCGCCGAGCGCCGAGGTGTCGAGGATGTTGGTGACGGTCGAGAGGTCGAGCAGAGCGCCGCGTTCGGCGTACGACGCGAGGTACAACTGGTCGAACTGGCTGACGTCGGGCATGTCGCCGGCCGCCGTCGTGGTCGCCATCCGGTCCCAGTAGCCGGTCCAGTCGGAGTACGTCGGCTCCACGTGGATGGTGGGGTGCTCCTGCTCGAACAGCTCGATCGCGGCGAGGGTCTGCTGCGTCCGCGCGTCGGCGCCCCACCAGTTCATCGTGATGGTCACGTCGTCGTCGGACAGCTCGGGGTTGACGACGGGGTCCGCCCCCACGCCGCAGGCGGCGAGCAGCAGTCCCGCGGCCGCGGCGACGCCCGCGCGCGTTCCCCGGCGCCGCGCCCGGCGCGGTGGCTGAACGTCGGACATGTTCTTTCCTCTCTGGCCCTTCCCGCGGCCGGTCGCTCGGTGGTTACTTGCCGCCGGTGGTGGCGATGCCGCGCAGGAGGAACCGCTGCCCGAACAGGAACACCAGGAACACCGGGACCAGCGAGACGACGCTCATCGCGAACATGGCGCCGAAGTCCGATGTCGACTGCGCGTCGATGAACGACCTGAGCGCCACGGGCACGGTGTAGAGGTCGGGCTTGGTCACGAAGATGAGCTGCGTGAAGAAGTCGTTCCACGTCCAGATGAACGTGAAGATCGTGGTGGTGGCCAGCGCCGGCACCATCAGCGGCAGCATGATCTGGCCGTAGATCCGCGCGTGGCCGGCGCCGTCGATGCGCGCCGCCTCGTCCAGTTCCCTCGGGATGCCGCGGATGAACTGGACCATCAGGAAGATGAAGAACGCGTCCGTCGCGAGGAACTTCGGCACGATGAGCGGCAGGTACGTGTTGATCCAGTCGAGCTGGGCGTACACGACGTACTGCGGGATGATCAGCACGTGGATCGGCAGCATGATCGTGACGAGCATCGCCATGAACGCCAGCCGCTTCATGCGGAACCGGAGCCGCGCGAACGCGTACGCCGCCATCGAGCACGAGATCAGATTGCCGATCACCGAACCGAGCACGACGATCGCCGAGTTCAGCAGGTAGGTGCTGAACGGGTAGCTGAGCGCGTCCCATCCGGTGGGGTAGTGGTCGAGGTCGAACGTGTCGACGAAGAGCCCGGAGCTGGTGAAGATGTCGTCGTTCGGCCGCAGTGAACTCGTCACCATCCACAGCAGCGGGTACAGCATGATCAGCGCGATGATGATCAGGCAGATGTGCTTGAGCACGGACGCGGTGCGGCGCCGGACGGCACGGGAGCGGGCGCGTGCGGGGGCGGATTCGCGCGGCGGGGTGGCGGTGAGGGCGTCAGTCATTGTAGAAGACCCAATACTTGGAGGCCCAGAAGTTCAGCGCCGTGAAGGCTCCGATGATGACCAGCAGGAGCCAGGCCAGGGCCGAGGCGTAGCCCATCCGGAAACTGGTGAAGCCCTCCTGGTAGAGGTACAGCGAGAAGAACAGCGTGGAGTCGCTCGGCCCGCCCGTGCCGTTCGAGACGATGTACGCCTGGGTGAACGACTGGAACGAACCGATCAGCCCGAGGACCAGGTTGAAGAAGATGATCGGGCTCAGCAGGGGCAGCGTGATCGAGAAGAGCTGCCGGCGCCGTGACGCGCCGTCCGTCGAGGCCGCCTCGTACAGCTCGCGGGGTATCTGGCGGAGCCCGGCGAGGAAGATGACCATCGGCGCGCCGAAGGTCCACACGTGCAGGATGATCAGGGTCCCGAGCGCCGTGTCGGGGTCGGACACCCAGCCGGGTCCCTCGATGCCGAAGATCGCGAGGAACGCGTTGACGAGTCCGTCGGTGCCGAAGACGAGGCGCCACAGCACGGCGATGGCGACGCTCGCGCCGAGGAGCGAGGGCAGGTAGAGGATGGAGCGGTAGAGGGACAGCCCGCGGACGCCGCGGTCCAGCAGCAGGGCGAGCCCGAGGGCGACGGCGAGCTGGAGCGGCACCGCCACGATCACGTAGGTGAACGTGACCTTGAGCGCCTGCGCGAGCCGGTCGTCGGTCAGCATCCGCCGGATGTTGTCCAGGCCGGTGAAGTGGGGGTCCTGGAGCAGGTTGTAGTCGGTGAACGCGAGGTACAGGGACGCGATCATCGGCCCGATCGTGATGCCGAGCAGCCCCAGCACCCAGGGGGCGAGGAAGACGGCGGCCGCCTTGTTGTCGCGATTCTGCTCCGGGTCCCTGCCCTCGCCGCGCCGGCCGCGCGTGCGGCGGAGCGAGCGGAACTCGCCGAGCGCGCTCACCGGGAGCACCACCGGCCGGGGAGCGGTCCCGTCGGCCGGGGCCGGGCGCCTGATATGCCCATCCGTACTCCTTCGTATCGTGGGCGGCCGGGAGTGAATCGATTCATCCGGTGCGGCGGTGAATCGGTGGTCCGTGTGTCCCTTCCTGGATGCCTGGCAGGATCTCCGCGGGTTCCGCGCGGTGTCAAGGCATGAGCACCTCGGACTTCCCCGAATTCAAACGGTTACCCCGCGCTGTCCAATCAACAAACGACAAAAAATGACGAGGGGAGGGTTGACTGTGCCGCGGATGGGGTTCACGATGGCTCACGCCTCCACGAGTTGGCCACCTCGTCACGGCGCATGCGGTCCGGGCTACCGCGTGCCGGGATCGACGAGCCTGCCGGTGGCCGGGTCGATCGGTGTGAGAACGCGCGTCGTGGTCTGCTGGTAGATCACCGAGCTGCGGAAACTCACGACTTCCCGCCGGGCGCTGAACCGGTCCATCAGGAAGGCGTGCAACTGCTCGATGTCGGGCACGGCGACCTGGACCACGAAATCCTCGTCGCCCGACACCACGAGGATCGAGACCACCTCCGGCAGCTGGGACAGATACGCGCGGAAGCCCGTGATCACCTCACGGCTCAGCGGGCGCAGCCGGGCGAAGACGAGCGCCTGCAACGAGCGTCCGAGGGCGCGCGGTTCGACGGCCGCGTGGTACCCGGTGATGACACCCCGCGAGCGCAGCCGGCGGACCCGCTCCAGGCAGGTCGAGGGCGCGACGCCGACCAGGTGGGCGAGTTCACGGTTGGTGAGCCGTGCGTCGCGCTGAAGATGGCCCAGGATCGCCGAATCAATGTCGTCCATGGCCGTCATTCTCCGGACCGTTCCGAACGCCGTGCGGCGGGGGCGCCAACGGGCCGTCCGCTGTTCTAGATTCACCGCCGTCCTGCCGGATTCCGGAAACAAGGGGATCGCCGCCTCATGACGACCGTGGGTGAGCACTACGACCGGCTCCTCGCCGAGCACTACACCTGGATGCTGGGCGGTGATCTCCCCGCCCTCGCGGCGGCGCAGCGGCTCGTCCTCGCGGACTCCGGGATCACGGCGGGGGAGGAGGACGAGCTGGCGGTCGATCTCGGCTGCGGCCCGGGGCACACCAGTCTGGCGCTGGCCGCGCTCGGCTTCGGCCAGGTCCTGGCCGTCGACCTGAGCCGTCAGCTCCTGGACGAGCTGGCCGTGCACGCCTCGCACGAGCCGGCGGTGCGGCCCGTGCACGCGGACCTGCGCACCGCCGTCCGGGACCTGCTGCCCGCCGGCTCCGCGAGCGTCGTCGTCTGCCTGGGGGACACGCTCACGCACCTGCCGACCCGGGGCGACGTGGCGGCGCTGCTCCACGACATCGCCGCCGTCCTCCTCCCCGGTGGTACGGCCGTCCTGTCGTACCGCGACCTGAGTGCCGCCCTGACCGGTACCGACCGGTTCCTGCCGGTGCGGTCGGACGAGGACCGCATCATGACGTGCTTCCTCGAATACCCGGACGACTACAACGACTACACCGTGGTCGTGCACGACGTGATCCACACGCGCGCGGGGGCCGGTGGCGACTGGACCATGCACGCGGGGAGTTACCGGAAGCTGCGGCTGTCGCACGCCTGGGTCCTGGACCAGTGCCGGGCCGCGGGACTGCGGGTGACCCGGGAGACGCCGGGCGAGGGCGGCATGCGGACGGTCGTGCTCGAACACGCCCCGGCGCGCTGAGCCGTCCGGACGGTGCCGCGCCGCAGGCCCGGGCGGCGCGGCACCGGTCTTCCGGAGGGGAGCTCGTCACCCGGCGGGCCGTATGCCCCACCGGTCGATGAGGCGGCGCATGGTCTCGAAGGCCGGTTTGGGCGTGTAGTCGTCCGTCATCAGCCCGAACCGGTGGAAGAGGCCGTCCCTCCCGCTGTCCGCGTCGCGGAGCGAGAAGTGCGTGTAGCCGCTGAGCCCGAGTTCCGCCGCGTGTTCCGCGATCGTCCCGATCACCGTCTCCACGACCTCCGCCTGTCGCCGCGGCGGGCGTTCCGGCCCGGTCGGCCAGCCGTGTTCGGTGATGTGCAGGGGCAGCAGGCCCATGCCGGCCGGCTCCATCACGGCCTCCCTGTGGTGCCGCAGCAGGCCCGCGACGCCCGACGGGAGCTCGGCCGCCGCGATCGGCCGGAACACGTCCGGGAAGAAGTCGAGGCCCACGTAGTCCAGCGCCGCGACGAAGCCGGGGCCGCCCTCCTCCGCCAGGTCCGCGATGAAGGCCGCGCCCGGGCCGAAGAGCGGCGTGGTGTTGAACCCCACGCACAGGTGGGTGTGCCCGCGTTCCCGCGCGTACGCCTTCGCGGTCGTCACGCCGCGGACGATGGCCTCGCGCACCCGCGGGTAGCAGCCGTCCAGTATCGGGTTCGAGGTGTCGTTCGGTTCCTCCGTCACCTGCAGCATGTCGGTCACGTCGCCGTACTGGTCGATCAGCTCGCGCAGGAACGCGCAATACCCGTCCACGTCCCCGCTCGGTGACCGGTACTGGGCCACCAGGTCCAGACGGCGGCCCCGCACGGCGTACCGCGCGGCGTCGGCCGGAGCGGCGGTGCGGTGCGGCCCGCCGAGGCGGGTCGTCCCGTCGAACCCGGTGTAGGCACGCACCAGGAACGGGCGGCCGGGCGTGCCCTGGAGCCGGTCGAGCGCCGCCGTGATCCGGTCGGGGTCGTCGGGCGGGCCGCTGGCCAGTCCGCCCGCGTCGTCCCCGGCCACGCCCCCCGGATACACCCCGAACAGCAGCTTTCCGCTCGCTGTCACCGTCATGCGTCCGTCTCCTCCTGTGTCGGCGCGCCGGTGGGCGGCACCGCCATGGCGGCGGGCCACTCCAGTGCTCCGGCGCGGATGTCGTCGATCACCGCGTCGATCCACGCCGCCTCCGCGCGCGCGAGCGACAGCGCGTACTCGGCTTCGATCACGTGCAGCCTCGGCACCCCGGCCGCCAGTGCGCCGGCGAGCCGCCGTTCGTCCGCCGCCGTGCGCTCCCGCAGCCGCCGCACACGTTCGCCCAGCGCCTCGGCCGCGCCCGCGGGGCCGAGGGCGCCGAGGTGACTGACGGCGCCGAGGAACCGTGAGAACTCGCGCGCGGGATCGCGGATCTGGGCGTCCAGCCGCCGTACCAGCTCCGCGTGGCCGGCCGGCGTGAGGGCGTAGACGGTCCGTTCGGGGCGGTTGCCGGTGCGGTGCTGACCGCGCGGGGTCACCCAGCCGGCGTCCACGAGCGCGGCGACCGTGTTGTACAGCGTGCCGCGGGTGATGCCGGCGGCGTGGTGGTCGCTGCGTTCGTGGAGCGCGGACAGCATCCCGTACGGATGCGCTTCGTTCTCGAGCAGCAGGCCGAGGACGGCCAGTGCGATGGGGTTGTCGAGTGCGCGTCGTGGCATGGTCGAACTCTATCAGTCCAAATAGACTATCGGGGTGTCGCGGTTCCGCCCGTGCGGGGGGCGCGCGGCCCCACCGGCGTGGCCTTCGCGCCCCCGGGCGCGACCGGCGGTAAGGATGGCCGTCGTGACCGTCCCGGCACCTGCGGCCGGGAGCCGGAGGAGACCGTCCGGGAGGGTGGCCATGCCCGAGCGCACCGCCGACGAGGAGGTCCGCGGCCCGGACGGCGGCGGGGCCGCCGACGCCCTGCTGAGGGTGGGACGGTTCTTCCGCCGCGGCACGTTCGACGACGACCTCGGCGCCGTCCACTACCGCGGGGGCCGCGAGGGCGACGTCTACTACCGCGACCGCTGGGCGCACGACCGCATCGTCCGCTCGACCCACGGCGTCAACTGCACGGGTTCCTGCTCCTGGAAGGTGTACGTCCGCGACGGCGTCATCACCTGGGAGACGCAGGAGACCGACTACCCGAGCGCCGGCCCCGACCGGCCCGAGTACGAGCCGCGCGGCTGCCCGAGGGGAGCCGCGTTCTCCTGGTACACCTACTCGCCGACCCGCGTGCGCCACCCGTACGTCCGCGGCGTCCTCGCCGAGATGTACCGCGAGGCGCGGGACCGCCTCGGCGACCCCGTGGCCGCCTGGGCCGAGGTGACGGGTGACCCGGAGCGCCGCCGCCGCTACCAGCGGGCGCGCGGCAGAGGGGGGCTCGTCCGCACCACCTGGGACGAGGCGCTGGAGATGATCGCCGCCGCGCAGGTCCACACCATCGCGCGATGGGGCCCCGACCGCGTCGCGGGCTTCTCACCCATCCCCGCCATGTCGATCGTCTCCCACGCGGCGGGGGCGCGGTACCTGTCGCTGACCGGCGGCCAGATGCTGTCGTTCTACGACTGGTACGCCGACCTGCCCGTGGCCTCGCCGCAGGTGTTCGGCGACCAGACGGACGTCCCCGAGTCCGGCGACTGGTGGGACGCCGCCTACCTGCTCATGTGGGGCTCCAACGTCCCGGTCACCCGCACACCCGACGCCCACTGGATGGCGGAGGCCCGCTACAACGGGCAGAAGGTCGTCGTCATCGCCCCGGACTTCGCCGACAGCGCCAAGTTCGCCGACCTGTGGCTGCACCCCCATCCGGGCACCGACGCGGCCCTCGCACTGGCCATGGGGCACGTCGTCCTGCGCGAGTGCTTCGTCGAGCGGCGCGTGCCGTACTTCGACGACTACGTGCGGCGCTTCACCGACCTTCCGTTCCTCGTCACCCTGGAGGAACGCGACGGCGCCACCGTCCCCGGCCGGTTCCTGCGGGTCTCCGAACTTCCCGGGGAGCTCGCCGGCGAGCACGCGGATGCGGCGGACGCGGCCTGGCGCACCGTCGTGCTGGACGACGCGACCGGCCGCCCCGTCGTGCCGAACGGCACCGTCGCCGACCGCTGGTCGGGGACGGCGGGCCGGTGGAACCTCGACCTCGGGGACCTCGTGCCGCGGCTCACCCTCATCGACGACCCGGCGGCCGGCGGCGTGGGCGTCCTGCTGCCGCGCTTCGACACCCCCGACGGCTCGGGCGCCCTGCTGCGGCGCGGCGTGCCCGCCCGGCGGCTGGCGCCGGACGGCCCGCTCGTGACGACCGTCTTCGACCTCCTCCTCGCCCGCTACGGCGTGACGCGGCCCGGACTGCCGGGCGACTGGCCCGCCGGCTACGACGACGCGGACGCCCCGGGCACGCCCGCCTGGCAGGAGGGCATCACCTCCGTCCCCGCCGCGGCGGCCGTCCGCGTCGCCCGGGAGTTCGCCCGGACGGCCGAGCGCACGCGCGGCCGCTGCATGATCATCATGGGCGCGGGGGCCAACCACTGGTTCCACGCCGAGACCATCTACCGGTCCATGCTGACCCTGCTGCTGATCACCGGCTGCCAGGGCCGCAACGGAGGCGGCTGGGCGCACTACGTGGGCCAGGAGAAGTGCCGCCCGCTGACCGGCTGGACCGCGCTGTCGGGGGCGCTCGACTGGCAGCGCCCGCCCCGACAGATGATCGGTACGGGCTTCTTCTACCTGCACACCGATCAGTGGCGCTACGACCCCTTCCGCGCGGACGTTCTCGCCTCCCCGCTGGGCGACGGCCGGTTCGCGGGCATGTCGGCCGTGGACCTCCTGGCCAGGTCGGCGCGGCTCGGCTGGATGCCGTCCCACCCCGCGTTCGACCGCAATCCCCTCGACCTCGCGGACGAGGCACGGGAGCGCGGCCTCGACCCGGCGGAGCACGTCGCGGCCGAACTCGCCGCGGGACGCCTGCGGTTCGCCTGCGAGGACCCCGACGATCCCCGCAACTGGCCCCGGGTCCTCATCGTGTGGCGCTCCAACCTCCTCGGCTCGTCCGCCAAGGGCGCCGAGTACTTCCAGCGCCACCTGCTCGGCACCGACGCCACCGTGCGGGCCGGCGAGGCGCCGCCCGGCGCCCGCCCGCGCGATGTCGCCTGGCGGGACACCGCGCCCGAGGGCAAGCTCGACCTCCTGGTCGCCATGGACTTCCGCATGACCTCGACGGCCCTGCTGTCCGACATCGTGCTGCCCGCCGCCACCTGGTACGAGAAGCACGACCTGTCCACGACCGACATGCACCCCTTCGTGCACGCCTTCAACCCGGCGATCGACCCGCCCTGGCAGGCGCGCACCGACTTCGACGCCTTCCACGCCCTGGCCGGCACGTTCTCCGCGCTCGCCGCCCGCCACCTGGGCGTACGGCACGACGTGGTGGCCACCCCCCACCAGCACGACACACCCGGCGAGACGGCCGATCCGGCCGGCACGGACCGGGACTGGCGCACCGGCGGCGAACGCCCCGTGCCCGGTGACACCATGCCGGCCCTCACCGTCGTCGAGCGCGACTTCGGCGCCGTCGCCGCCCGCATGCGGACCCTCGGCCCGCTCGCCGACCGGCTCGGCATCCCCGTCAAGGGCGTCACCTACGACGTACGGGAGGAGGTCGCCGATCTGGCACGGCGCAACGGCACCGCCACCGGCGGCCCGGCGGACGGCCGTCCGCTCATCGACACGGCACCCCGCGCCTGCGAGGCCGTCCTCGCCCTGTCCGCCTCGACGAACGGCCGGCTCGCCGAGCAGGGCTACCGGTCGCTGGCGCACCGCACGGGCCGGGCGATGCCCGCGACGGGCGAGGCGGGCCGCCGCATCCTGTTCGACGACACCCGGGCCAGGCCCCAGCAGGTCCTGGCCGCGCCCGAGTGGTCGGGCATCGAGGCCGAGGACCGCCGCTACAGCCCGTTCACCCTGAACGTCGAGCACGCCAAGCCGTGGCACACCCTCACCGGCCGCCAGCACCTCTACCTCGACCACGCGTGGATCCGCGAACTCGGCGAGGAGCTCCCGGTCTACCGCCCGCCCCTCGACATGCACCGTCTCTTCGGCGAACCCGCCCTCGGCCCCACGGGCACCCGCGAGGTGACGGTCCGCTACCTCACGCCGCACAACAAGTGGTCCATCCACAGCGAGTACCAGGACAACCTGCTCATGCTGGCCCTGTCCCGCGGCGGCCAGACCATCTGGATCAGCCCGGCCGACGCCCGGGCCATCGGCGTCGCCGACAACGACTGGATCGAGGCCGTCAACCGCAACGGCGTCGTCGTCGCCCGCGCCGTCGTCTCCCACCGGATGCCGACCGGCACCGTCTACATGCACCACGCCCAGGACCGCACCATCGCCGTCCCCCGCGCCGAGACCGGCGGCCGACGCGGCGGCACCCACAACTCCCTGACCAGGCTGCTCCTCAAACCCACCCATCTCATCGGCGGCTACGCCCAGTTGACGTTCGCCTTCAACTACCTGGGGCCCACGGGCAACCAGCGCGACGAGGTCACCGTCATCCGCCGCCGCTCCCAGGAGGTGCGCTACTGATGCGTGTCATGGCCCAGATCGCCATGGTGATGAACCTGGACAAGTGCATCGGCTGCCACACCTGCTCCGTCACCTGCAAGCAGACGTGGACCAACCGCGCGGGCGTCGAGTACGTCTGGTTCAACAACGTCGAGACACGCCCGGGCCAGGGCTACCCCCGGCGCTACGAGGACCAGGACCGGTGGCGCGGCGGCTGGGAGCTGACCCGGCGCGGCCGGCTCCGTCCCCGCTCCGGCGGCCGGCTGCGCCGCATGGCCTCCCTGTTCGCCAACCCCGTCATGCCGGGCATCCGCGACTACTACGAGCCCTGGACGTACGACTACCGCACGCTGACCGAGGCCCCGGCGGGCGACGACTTCCCGACGGCCCCACCGCGCTCCCTCATCTCGGGGGAGCGGATGGACACCATCGGCTGGTCCGCCAACTGGGACGACAACCTCGGCGGCATGCCCGCCCACGGCACCGACGACGTGGTCCTCTCCCGGGTCTCCGACGAGGTCCGCCTGGAGTTCGAGCAGGCGTTCATGTTCTACCTGCCGCGGATCTGTGAGCACTGCCTCAACCCGTCGTGCGTGGCGGCCTGCCCGTCGGGCGCGCTGTACAAGCGCGAGGAGGACGGCATCGTCCTGGTCGACCAGGACCGCTGCCGGGGCTGGCGCATGTGCGTCACCGGCTGCCCGTACAAGAAGGTGTACTTCAACCACCGCACCGGCAAGGCCGAGAAGTGCACCTTCTGCTACCCGCGCATCGAGGTCGGCCTGCCCACCGTCTGCTCCGAGACGTGCGTGGGCCGCCTGCGCAACCTCGGCGTGCTGCTGTACGACGCCGACCGCGTGCGCGAGGCGGCGGCCACCCCGCGGGAGCAGGACCTGTACGCCGCGCAGCGCGACCTGTTCCTCGACCCGCACGACCCGGACGTCGCCGCCGCTGCCGAGGCGGCCGGCATCCCGCACTCCTGGCTCGACGCCGCGCGCCGCTCCCCGGTCCGCGACCTCATCGTCACCCACCGCGTCGCCCTGCCGCTGCATCCGGAGTACCGGACGATGCCGATGGTCTGGTACGTGCCGCCCCTCTCCCCGGTGGTCGAGGCGCTCGCCCGCACCGGACACGACGGGGAGGACCCCGGCAACCTGTTCGGCGCCATCGACGCCCTGCGCATCCCCGTCGCGTACCTGGCGGAGCTGTTCACCGCGGGCGATCCGGCACCGGTGCGCGACGCGCTGCGGCGGCTCGCGGCCATGCGGGCGCACCGCAGGCGCCTGAACCTCGGTGACGACCCCGACCCGGGCATCGCCGCGTCCGTCGGCATGTCGGTGGCGCAGATGGACGACATGTACCGGCTGCTCGCCCTCGCGCGGTACGAGGAGCGCTACGTCATCCCGACCGCCGCCGCCGGGGACGCTCGGGCGCTGGAGGAGTCGCTCTCCGGGTGCAGTCTGGACGTCGCGGGCGGCCCCGGCATGGGCGGGGGCCGCGGGTCCGGCCCGTTCGGCGAGGCGTCCGGGCGGCCGGCGCCCGCCGCCGTGGAGGACTTCCACGCCCTGCGGTCGCGCGCCGCCGACGACAGGCCGGCCGACGTCTCGGGCCGCGGCCGCCTCAACCTCCTCAACTGGGACGGCAACGGACGACCGCACGGCCTCTTCCCCGCCCGGCACCGGCCGGACGGCCGGGACGCGGAACCGGAGCGGACGGCCGGGGAGACGGAGCCGCCCCGATGAGCCGCCTGCCCGGTGCCCTCACCCGCCGCGACCGCCGCGCTCCGGCCACCGGCACCCGCGCCCACCGGGTGGTGCGGCGGGCCGCCGGACTCTGCCTGGAGTACCCGGACAGCGCCGTCCTGGCACGCGTCCCGCTGGTACGGGCGGCGCTCGCCGAGATCCCGGAAGCCCCGGGCGCGGCCGAGGTCACCGAGTTCGCGCGGTACCTGGCGGAGGAGGACCCGCTGCGCGCGCAGCAGCACCACGTCGAGGTCTTCGACCTCCGCGCCCGGCGCGCCCTGCACCTCACCTGGTGGAGCGACGGCGACACCCGCCGCCGCGGCCTGTCGCTGGCCGCGCTGAAGGAGCGCTACCGCGCCCACGGACTCCACCCCGGCGACTCCGGCGAACTGCCGGACCACCTCCCGGCCGTCCTCGAATACGCCGCCCTGCGCCCGGACGACGGGGCCGCCCTCCTCACCGAACACCGCGGGGCGATCGAACTGCTGCGGCTCGCCCTCGTCACGGCGGGCACGCCGTACGCCCTCCCGCTCACCGCGGTGTGCGCCACCCTGCCGGGCACCTCACCGTCCACGGAGGCGGATGCGCGGGCACTGTTGCGGCGCGACACCCTCGCCCCGGCCGATCTCGCGGGACCCGAACGCGTCGGTGTCGAACCCGGCCCGCTTCCCCCGGGTGCATCCGCGTGAGCTCCGCCCGCACCGCGCGACCGACCCCCCACCGGAGGCCGAAGTGACCCTCACACCCACCGACGTCTTCCTGTGGGGCGCACTGCCCTACCTCGCCGTCGGCCTCCTGATCACCGGAACGGTGTGGCGCTTCCGCTACGACCGCTTCGGCTGGACCACCCGCTCGTCCGAGCTGTACGAATCGCGGCTGCTGCGCGTCGGGAGCCCGCTGTTCCACTGCGGCCTCCTGCTGGTCGTCGCCGGCCACGTCATCGGCCTGCTCATCCCCGAGTCCTGGACGGACGCGGCCGGACTCGGCGAGGACGGCTACCACATCATGGCCCTCACCCTCGGCATCGCGGCGGGCGTCATGACCCTCGGCGGCATCGCCCTCCTGATCTGGCGCCGGCGCACCCGCGGTCCCGTCTTCCTCGCCACCACCCGCAACGACAAACTGATGTACGTCGTCCTGGTGGCCGCGCTGGTCACCGGCTTGCTCACCACCTTCCTCAACGCCTCGGGAACGGGGGCGGCGGGCGACTACGACTACCGCGGCTCCGTGTCCCCCTGGGTGCGCAGCCTGTTCCTCCTGGCCCCCGAAGCCGATCTGATGGCCGACGCGCCCCTCGCGTACCGGGCACACGCGCTGGTCGCCTTCGCACTGATCGCCGTGTTCCCCTACACCCGGCTCGTGCACGCCTTCAGTGCCCCCGTCGGCTACCTCTTCCGCCCCTACATGGTCTACCGCTCCCGCGCCGCCACGGCCGGCGATCCCGGACGGCGTGCCACGACACGGGCCGGCGCCCCCCGATGACCGTCCCCACGCCCCGGGACCCGTGGGCACGACGCCTGCGCGCGCTGCGCCTGACGGCCCTGACGGAACGCTTCCCCCGCACCCCCGTGCGCGCCCTCTACTGCGGCCTCAACGGCTTCGTCGCACTCCTGGTGATGGCACTGCTCGCCCTCATCACCCACGCGCCGTTCCTCTTCCCCTCCCTGGGCCCCACCGCGTTCCTCCTCTTCCATACACCCCAGGCCCCGGCCGCAGCGCCGCGCAACTCGGTCGGCGGCCACCTGATCGGGGTGGCGGCCGGCTGGCTCGCCCTCGCGGTCACCGGCCTGACCGGCACCGAACCGAACCTGGAGGGCGTCACCTGGCGCCGCGCCCTGGCCGCCGCGCTGGCCCTCGGGCTGACCTGCGCCCTCATGCCGCCCCTGGGCCTGGCCCACCCGCCCGCCGGAGCCACCACCCTGATCGTCGCCCTCGGCCTGCTGCGCACCCCGGCGGAACTCGCCGTCATGATGCTGGCCGTGGTCCTGCTGTGTGTCCAGGGCCTCACCATCAACCGGCTCGCCGGCATCCCCTACCCCCTGTGGCGCCCCGCCCGCGCCCCCGGTCCCTCCTGATCCCGCCGCGCGGCACCCCCGGACCGTCCGGCCCGGGAGCGCCGCCGCCGGATCAGCCGTCGCTGCCCATCGCCCGGCGGATCGCGTCGCGCGTACGGTCGATCAGCGCCGCGACCGGCCCCGCCGCCAGGTTCGCCGCCGCGCCCTGCACCCGGGGGTGCGGCCGGGTCGGCGCCATGGCCTCCGCCGCCTTCACCCCGCGGGCGAGCGCCGCGAGCCGCTTCGGATCGGCACGCCGCCGGATCTGCGCGAACTCGTACCGCTCCTCCGCCCGCGCGTGCCGGGTGACGGCGGTGCGCAACTGCTTCAGCTCCGTCATGAAGCCCGGCGCCGCCGGATCCATGCCGTCCAGCCTGCTCAGCTGCTCCTTGGCCGCCCGCTCCTCGGCGAGCCGGTCGTCCACCACACCGTCCCCGCCGTCGAAGAGACCGCGCACATACGGGTGGACGACCTCCTGCTCGGCCGTCTCGTGCACCGCCAGGAGCTGCACCAGGCTGCGGAACGCCGACCGCCGGTCGTCGCCGGTCGAACGCTCCACCTCGTCGAACAGGTTCCGGATGTCGCCGTGCTGGCGCATGAGCAGCGCCACCACGTCCTCCTGCTCCGAGGTCTCGACCCTGCTGGCCATCTGTGTCATCGCGTCAGCCTCCGCGGATCAGCCGCGCGCACGGAACGCGGGGACGGGGTGCTCGCCCTCGGTCTCGACGCGGTAGTCGGTACCGAACATCTCCCGGTGCCGCGCGAGGACCTCGTCGCTGGGGGCCGGGCCGTCCCCGTTCAGCTCCTGCTGCATGCGCTCGAACCGCTCGTGCGCCTCACGGACGTACCCGGTGCCGAGCGTCGTCAGGTCGAGCTGTTCCGCGATCAGGTCCCGCAGGTACTGCTTGTTCGGCTCGAAGGTGAGGACGTTCGGCAGCTCGGGCGCCAGCACCTCGGCCGGCTCGCGCCCGTCGTGGCGCCGCATCAGGTCGCACGCGATCCGCAGGTGCTCCAGCTCCATGTTCAGGTGCAGCTCCCACAGGGCCTTCACCCGGCGGTCGCTCTCCTGCTCCATGAAGGAGTGGTACAGGTAGCACTCGTTGTACTCGTGGTGGACGAGCTGCTCCCACCAGGTCTCGCCCGGGTCGACGAGCGACTCGTAGTGAGTGACGTGCTCCTCCTCGATCAGCCCGATCTCCTGGTAGAGGCTGCGGGCGATCGGCTCCATGTACGTCGGGCCGACGTTCATGTAGAAGTTCATCGTCTGCTGCTCGGCCGACATGACCGTCAGCGCGTGCAGGCGTGACAGCGGCGACACGGTCGTGCGGTCGTACGGCTCGCGCAGGTTGTCCACCGGGTTCCGGTGGTGCAGCGGGGTCGGCCGGCCCGGCATGACCTCGGTGAGCTGGTCGACGATCTCCTCCGCCTTGCGGTGCTCGATCATCTCGTACAGGTTGGCGTACCGGTACAGGTGGTCGAAGTCCTCCAGCACACCGAACTGGTAGGCCTGCGTCAGGTACGGGTCCGGCTCCATGCGGGCGACCCAGGCGGTGAGGTCCACCGCTACCTGCTCGTAGGCGATGGTCGTCTCCAGGACGGAGGAGACGCCGGGGAGCAGCCAGTTCACGGCCTTCTGCTGCTGCGCCTCGATGTAGCGGACCTCGGCGAGCTGCCGCTTCACCTCCATGTCGGGGCAGTGCCGCGTGAAGTGGTGGCTGAAGAGGAGCGCCTCGACCTCGATGCCGTTCATCGTGATGACACGGCAGCGGGTGTAGGGATCGCAGCGGTCCGGATCGATGGGGGTGACCGACAATTCCCGCCAGTTGCGCAATTGCCGGTCCAGGGGAATGCCCCGCTGCTCGAGCGGATTGAATGTCACGGGTCCTCCTGGAAATGGGGCCCCTTCCTACGCGGGCGGCGCCACGATGGTCACGCGACGTGCCGGGACACCGCCTCATCCGGCCCGTTCGGGCGCGCCGCGACAGCACCCGTCCGGCTGGCCGCCCCCTGCGGAGGCACACCCTCGCCAAAACCCAGCGACATGGACATATCGTGATGAACTGGGTGTGACAGTCGGCGTCACGGAGGCGGAGCATGGCAGGATCCTCACAGCAGCAGTCCGGAGTCCATGACCTGCGTTCGGCTCTGGACCGGTTGCGCCGGCATCCCGGGCAGCTCCTCGAAACCGACCGCGAGGTGGACCCGATCGCCGACCTCGCCGGGGTCTACCGCCGTGTCGGGGCGGGCGGCACGGTCCTCAGGCCGACCCGTATCGGCCCCGCCATGATGTTCAACAGGATCAGCGGGTACGCCGGCTCCCGCGTACTGGTGGGCCTGATGGCCAGTCGCGAGAGGGTCGGACTGCTCCTCGACGCGCCGCCGCGCCGTCTCACCCAGCGCATGGGCCAGGCCGTCAAGGACGCCATCGGCCCCGTCGACGTCGGCCGGGACAAGGCACTGTGCCAGGAGGTCGTGCACCGCGCGGGTGACCCTGGCTTCGATCTGCGCAAACTGCTGCCGGCCCCGACCAACACCGAGGAGGACGCGGGCCCGTACTTCTGCCTGGGACTCGTGCTCGGCAGCGACCCGGACATGGGCACGGACGTGACGATCCACCGGCTGTGCGTGCAGAGCAAGGACGAACTGACGATCTTCTTCGCCCCGGGCCGCCACATCGACAACTTCCGCCGGAGAGCGGAGGCACAGGGCAGGTCGCTTCCCGTGTCGGTCAACATGGGCCTCGACCCGGCCATCCACATCGGCGCCACCTTCGAGGCACCCACCACCCCGTACGGCTACGACGAACTGGCCATCGCCGGCGGGCTGCGCGGCAGGCCGGTGGAGCTGGTGGACTGTCTCACCGTCCGGCAGAAGTGCATCGCCGCCGCCGAGGTCGTCATCGAGGGCGAGATCCTCCCCGACACCCGCATGGCGGAGGACCGCAATACGCACTCCGGCCACGCGATGCCGGAGTTCCCCGGCTACAACGGCCCGGCCAACCCGGCCCTGCCGGTCATGAAGGTCACGGCCATCACCACGCGGAAGAACCCCATCCTCCAGACCCTGGTCGGGCCCGGCGAGGAGCACGTCAGCCTGGCCGGCATCCCCACCGAGGCCAGCATCTACAACGCCTGCGAAGCGGCCATGCCCGGCTTCGTCACCGAGGTCTACTCCCACTCGGCCGGCGGCGGGAAGTTCCTGGCCGTCATGAAGGTCGACAAGTCGGCCGCGTTCGACGACGGCCGCGCCCGCCAGGCCGCCCTCGTGGCACTCGGGACCTACGCCGAGCTGAAGAACGTCATCCTCGTCGACGGGGATGTCGACATCTTCGACACGAACGACGTCCTGTGGGCGATGCAGACCCGGATGCAGGGCGACCGGGACATCCTCACCCTGCCCGGCATCGCCGGCCATGTACTGGATCCGTCCCAGACCCCGGAGTACAACCCGCTGCTGCCGGCCAAGGGCGTCACCGCGAAGACGATCTTCGACGCCACCGTGCCGTGGGAGCACCGCGAGATGTTCGTCCGCGCGCCCTTCCGCGACGTCGACCCGCACCCGTACGCGCCCGATCTCTTCCCCGAGCCGTCGGGCGACGGCGGGAGCGGTCACCGTGACTGACTCCGCCCGTCGCGCACCCACCCTTTCCGAGCCGCAGGAGAATCCATGCCCGAACAGCGTCGTGTCGTCCTCGCCGTGACCGGAGCCGGCGGTACCCGGCTGGCCGGCCGCACCCTCGGTGCCCTCGCGGCGTCGGACCGGGTCGGCCACGTCGACCTGCTCGTCTCGGCGAACGGGCGACGGCTCATGGCCCACGAATCCGGTGCCGACGCGGCGGCCGACCCGGTCCGCTGCCTGCTGGGCGCGCCGTCCCCGAAAGTGACCGTCCTGGACCCCGAGAAGGATTTCGCCGGGCCGCCGTCGTCCGGCAGCTACCGCACCTGGGGCATGATCGTCCTCCCCTGCGCGATGGGGGTGATGGGCCGCATCGCCCAGGGCCAGGCGGACACCCTCGTCGAACGGGCGGCGGACGTCTGTCTCAAGGAGCGGCGTCCCCTGATCCTGTGTGTCCGCGAGACCCCGTTCAACCTCATCCACCTGCGCAACATGACACAGGTCACCGAGGCGGGAGCGGTGGTCTACCCGATGATCCCGACGTACTACAACGTTCCGCGCACCGTGGAGGAGATGGACGAGGAATTCGCCTCCCGCCTGCTCGGCTTCATCGGTCTGCACGACGACGACACGTACGAGTGGGGCCGCGGCGGACGGTGATGGGGAAGTCGGCGTGCCGGAACGGGTTCGCGATTCCCAGCTCCGCCGCCAGGGCCGGATCGTCCACCGTGGTGAACTCCCTGATCAGACCGGCCTTGACACCGAAGACGGCGTCCGAGTCCAGATGGGGCGAACCGGCGACGAACAGGTGGGTGGTCAGGGTCCGGATCCCCGGTGAGCGGACCTGGAGGTGGATGTGCGCGGCCCGGTGCGGATGCCGGCCGGTCGCCGCCAGCAGCCGTCCGACCGGCCCGTCCGTGGGGATGGCGTAGTGGCGCGGCACGACGGTGCGGAACCGGAACCGGCCGTCCTCGTCGGCGGTGAACAGCCCGCGCAGATTGCGGTCGGGGACGTCGCCCGGCCGCTGGACGTCGTAGCGGCCCTCCTCGTCGGCCTGCCACACGTCGACCAGTGCGCCCGCGACGGGCGCGCCGGCGGTGTCCACGACGCGCCCGGTGACGAGGCACGGCTCGCCGTCCGCCGCCTCGCGCTCGTCGATGCTGTCGCCTGTGGCGCGGCGCGGCGAGGGCACGAGGTGGAAGGGACCCTCCACCGTCGACTCGGTGCTGCCGTCGTCCGCCGGGTTGCCGAGCGTCTCGACCACCGAGGAGACGCCGAGCACGTCCGACAGCAGGACGAACTCCTGGCGCGTGGCGTCGGAGGCGTGGCCGGTCTCGGTGAGGAACCTGATGCCCGCCGCCCACTCGCCGGGGGTGAGCCCGACGTCCTTCACGAAGGCGTGCGCGTGCCGCACCAGCGAGGTGAGGACGGCGCGCAGCCGGGCGTCGGGCGTACCGGCGAAGCTGCCTGCGACGATCTCGGCGGAGCGCTCCGCGTCGAACGGTCCGGTGGGCGGGGCGGGGGCGTGGTCGGTCATGGCTGTCTCCCGGCTCCCCGGCGGGCGACCGCCGGGGGAGTGGTGGTCGGTCGGCCGTGTCACACGGAGAACGCCGCCACACCCCCGCACGGCACGGCCCGCTCCTCACCGATGGCCCGGGCCGGGATCAGGGACGGCCGGCGGCCAGCCAGGCCCACGTTCCGGTCCGTACGAAGTCCGCGAGCAGGGTCTCGTACGGCGCGGGATCCAGCCCTCGCGCGCGCACCCACGCCGGGTCCCCGTGGGTGCGTCGGTAGGGCACGCCGCCGTCTCCGACGAGCGTCACGATGCTGCCGCGCGTCCCGGATTCCCGCATGCGGGCCGCCAGATGGCACACGCCCCACAGACCGGTGCCGGCCGCGGGGCCGGCGTCTACGTCCGCCGCGTCGCGCAGCCACCGCATTGCCGCGACGGAGGCGGCGTCGGGCACCGGGATCACCAGGTCGATCACCGACGGGAGGAAGGCTGGCTCGGTCCTCGGGCGGCCGATGCCGGGGATGCGGGACGGCATGCCCGTCGCGTAGTCGGCGCAGTCGGTGGCCCAGGCGGGGAAGTACGCGGAGTTCTCGGGATCGACCACGGCGAGGCGGGTGGGCAGACCGTGACGCCGCAGGTGGCGCCCGACGGTGGCGGAGGTGGCTCCCGTACCGGCGCCGGTGACGATCCACGTCGGGAGGGGGTGGGGTTCCTCCCGGAGCTGGCCGATGATCTCCTCGGCGACGGACGGCGCGTCGTCACCGACCGTCGCGGCGGCGGCGCGCGCGAAGTGGTCGAGGAAGCAGCCGCCCGCGCGGTCCGCCACTTCCCGGGCCTCCTCCGCCACCGCGGCGGGCGGCCCCCGGCCACCTGCCACCCGCCTCCTGCCCGTTCGACCCGTTCCAGGACGGCCGGCGGGGTCTTCGCCGGCACGACGGCGGTGAATGGCAGTCCGAGCAGTGCGGCAAGCCGCGCCCCGGCGACGGCGACGGCCCCACCGGTGGCCACGTACACCGGCGTCCCCGGGCCGATCTCGCCCGCGGTGATCGCATGGGAGAAGATCGCGCGCATCAGGCGGTACTTCGAACTACCAGTGGGAAGCACCGACTCGTCCTTGAGATACACATCGACACCATCGGCACCGGGCAGAACGAGACGCCGCAGCGGCGTGGGGACGCTCCCGGAAGCATCGGCATACAGCCGCCGGACGGCTGCGCGAGCCCACGCGTCGTAACGCCTCTCACTCATGGCACGAGCCCTCCCCCGGCACAGCTCGACGACAAGCCCCATACATCACATGTCTCCCTAGTAGACAGGGATTCGTACCCCAACGGGATGGTCGGGCTCGCGTGTTCGAGAACGCGGCTCACCCGACATCGGCCGCATCACCGATCTCCGTGGCCGCCTCGGCCGGTGTCGCCTCGCCCAGGATCACGCTCCGCGCGCTCTCCCCGACGGCGGCCGACAGGCCGGGGATCCCGAGCTGCTCCCAGTCGGGCTGGAAGCCGGTCGCCGCGGTCAGGACGCCGACCGGGGCCGCCAGCGGTTCGTCCGGGACCACGTCGGCCGCGTCCACCAGGATCGGCAGGGCACCCGTCCCGGTCACGCCGGACTGCTGGGGGCGTTCCGCGAGGAAGAGGGCGAAGGCGGCCGCCTCCGGCGGGGCACCGGCCGAGACGGCCATGCCCTCGGCGTACCCCAGGATCTCCGTGGCGGAGCCCGCACCGTCCTCGACGGCCGGGAAGGGGAAGAAGCCGATGCCGTCCGCCCCGCCGTCCTCCTCGGCGTAGTACCTCGGCGCCCACTGTCCCGTCAGCTCCATCGCGGCCTCACCGCGGGCGAACACCGGCACCTGCCCCGTCATGTAGTCGGCGCTTTCAGCCTGTGCGGGGAACGGATCGAGTGCCGCGAGTTCCTGGAGCAGCTCACCCGCCCGCGTGAAGGCGGGCGCGCTGAAGTCGGCCGTCCGGGCGGCGTTCGTCAACGCTTCCCCGCCTGCCGTGCGCAGCGCCAGGTACGTCCAGTAGTAGGCGCTGGGCCAGGATTCGCCGAGGGCGAGTGCGATGGGTGTGACCCCCGCGTCCCTGAAGGTGCGCACGGCGTCGAGGAAGGCGGACCACGTCTCCGGGACGGCGACTCCCCAATCCTCGAAGAGCGCCTGCCGGTACCAGAAACCGATCACACCCGCTTGCTGGGGCACGGCGTGGAGGGCGCCGCCGTCCTCCGCGCGGAAGACGTCGAGCAGGTGCGGGTTGAGCGCCTCGGCGGCCGGCTCCACCGCGACCGCGAGATCGGCCAGGTGGCCCATGCCCGCGAGTTCGGCGGCCAGCGCCGGGGAGACCCGGAGGACGTCGGGGCCGCTGCCCGCCGCGACACTCGTCGTCACCTGGGCGTCGTAGTTCGCCGCGTCGGGGAGGAACTTCTCGATGGTGACACCGGGGTGCTCGGCCATGAACTCGTCGGCCCAGCCGTCGTAGACGTCCTGATTCGCGTCGTCGGCGGGGTACGCCCACGTCAGGGTCACGGGCGCCGACTGCGCGGAATCGTCACCGGGCGTGGTGCTCGGGTCGTCCGCCTCACCGGGCGGGGTGGGGTCGTCGTCCGCCACCGCGCCGCCGCCGTCGTCACGCCCCAGCAGCCACCAGCCGCCGAGGGCGGCCGCGCCGGCGGCCCCGACCGCCGCACCGCCGAACAACGCCTGGCGCCGGGTGATGCGGGCGGTACGGGCCGGCGGTCCCGGGGCCTGGGTCAGCGGCAGCGGCGTGGGCAGGGGCGCGTACCAGTCCGGGCGTACGACACCCTGCGGAGTGGACGCGGCAGGAGGCGTCGCCGGCGGTGGCGGGACAGCGGGGGACGAGCCCGGGGGAGGCGATGCGGGCGGTGGCGGAACGACCGGCGGGGCCGCGCCCGGTGCGGGTTCGGCCGGCACGGCCGACACACGCTCCTGGATCGCGGCGGCCACGGGTGCGGGAAGCCAGCCGGCGCGCTGGAAATTCTCCGTGGTGGGCGGCGGCGGGGCGTCCCCGTCCGGCGCGGCGGCCAGCAGCCGCAGGATGCCGTCCAGCGTGGGCCGCCGCTCCGGCTCCTTCGCCAGGCACGCCTCGATCACGCCGCGCAACTCGCCGGGGACGGCCGCCAGATCGGGCTGCTCGTAGACGATCCGGAAGTTGACGCCGTGCGCCTCGCCCTCGCCGAAGGGCGCGGAGCCCGACGCGACATGGGCCAGGAGGACGCCCAGCGCGAACACGTCCGCGGGCGGTCCGACGGCACGGCCCGTCAGTTGCTCGGGGGACATGAAGCCGGGTGTCCCGACGAGCGCGCCGGTGGACGTGAGGCGGCTGGCGTGGACGCTCATCGAGATGCCGAAGTCGATCACGCGCGGGCCGTCCGGGCCGAGCAGCACGTTCGACGGCTTGAGGTCCCGGTGGACGACACCGGCGGCGTGGATGGCCTGCAGCGCCTCGGCGATGGCCATGCCCAGCGCGCGGACGGCGTACGGCGGCCAGGCTCCGTACGCCGCGATCGCGTCGTCGAGCGGGATGCCGGCGACGAACGTCGTGGCGAGCCACGCGGGATCGCCCTCCGGATCCGCGTCGACGACGGCCGCGGTGAAAGCACCGCCGACCCGGCGGGCCGTCTCCACCTCGCGGGCGAACCGCCGCAGGAACCCGGGCTCGTCGGCCAGCTCCGGGCGCACCACCTTGACCGCCACCCAGCGCCCGGCGGGTGAGCGCCCCAGGTAGACCTGCCCCATGCCACCAGCGCCGAGCCAGGCGACGATCCGGTACCGGCCGATCTGTCGTGGGTCTTGCGCTCTCAACTCCCGCACGCGGCAAGCCTACTGATACGAACGTGATGGCGGTGGCGTCCGTTTGTCACACCGGTGCATCAGTGCTCCGCCGCCGACAGCCCACCACCGGCGCACCCGCGTGCCGCGACGAAGGAGAGCAAGGATGACCGATCCCGTACCCACCGCCGGCGGCCGCCTGCCCGGAGCCGTGAACATCACGGGTCTCGGCCTGCAGTTGCGGGAGTGGGACGATGCCGATGCGCCGGTGATGGTGGAGTTGTTCGACGAACCCCAGGTCGGCCGGTGGACGCCCCTGCGGCACCCGTTCGACCTGGCCGCCGCCCGCACCTATCTCGACCAGGCCCGCACCCGCCGTGCCGAGGGGCGCAGCATCCAGCTCGCCATCACCAGTGACGGGCGGACCGCGCTCGGCGAGATCCTGTTGTTCGTCGCGGGTCCCGACGGGCCTTCGAATGGCGGCCCGTACGCCGAACTCGCCTACGCCGTCGGCAGCCGTCATCGGCGGCAGCGCCTGGCAGCCCGCGCGGTACGGCTGATGACCGACTACGCCTACCACGCCCTGGCACTGCAGCAGGTCGTCCTGCGCATCGACCCCGACAACGCGGCCAGCACGGCTGTGGCCCGCGCCACCGGTTTCCACGTCACCGACGCCGCCCCGGTCACCAGGGGGCGCGGGCCACTGCTGACCTGGCGCCACCAGGCCCCCGCGTCCTTGCCCCGCCCCTCGTACGAAGACGGGCAGGAGAACGCCCCGAGGCCCTTTCCGGCCACCTGAACCGCCACCGTCCGACGGCCCGGGCGACTGCGCCGGGCGGCGCGTGCCCCAAGGCCGACCGCCGTACTGTCAGGAGTACGGGACCCGCGGCGGCGCGACGCCGGGGCACGAGCACGTGGGGCGAGGAATGCGAACCGGGGAACATCGAGGAGCCGCCGACGCGGCACTGCTGCGGGACCGGCTGCGGCACGTCCGCTGGATCGGCGGCGGGAGCGGCGGCGGCAAGTCGACGGTCGCGCGTCGCCTGGCGGAACGGCACGGCCTGACCGTGTACGCGACGGACGACGTCATGCCGGACCACGCGCGCCGCAGCACACCGGAAGAAGCCCCGGAACTGGCCCGCTTCATGGCGATGGACATGGACGAGCGGTGGGCGCACCGCTCTCCCCGGACCATGCTGGACACCTTCCACTGGTACCGGGGCGAGTGCTTCGGGCTGATCGTGGAGGACCTGCTGCGGCTGCCGGCCGGCAGGGGAGTGGTCGCCGAGGGCTTCCGGCTCCTGCCGCACCTCGTCGCGCCGCTGCTGTCAGGACCGGAGCAGGCGGTGTGGCTGCTGCCGACGCCCCGGTTCCGCGAGGCGGCGTTCGAGAGCCGCGGCACGGCCTGGGACATCCCGGGCAGGACCAGCGACCCCGCGCGCGCGTCGCGCAACCTGCTGGAGCGCGACGGGATGTTCACCGACCGCCTCGCCGCCGGGACCGGGCGCCTCGGCCTGCGGTCGATCGAGGTGGACGCCCCGCTGAGCGAGGACGGACTCACCGGGCGGGTGGCACGCGCGCTCGGACTCTGAACCGCCGGGCACCGCGCCGGTCCGCCCCCGCCGCGTGGGGCGGACCGGCGCACGGGACCTCACTTGTTGACGGCGAAACGCATCAGGGAGATCTCGTCGCCCTGCTTGATCTTGCCGGTCTCGTTGATCACCTGGAGCTTCCAGCTCTGGCCGACCCGGATGGCCTTGGCGACGGCGCAGCCGTTGTCGTTCGTGAGCAGGCTCGGCCAGATGTCGGCGACCTGCTGGCTGCTGCCGCCCGTCGCGTCGTAGACCTTGATGCTGACGTTGCGCGCCTTCTGGAAGGAACTCATCTTCTTGAAGGCGGCCGCGACGAACACGATCGCGGTGATGTTCGGGGGCAGGCGGTCGAACTCGACGGTCACCGTCTCGTCGTCGCCCTCGCCGCGCCCCGACTGGTTGTCCCCGGAGTGGAGCAGCGCCCCGTTGCCCAGCGGGTCGGTGGAGTCGAGACCGGCGAGCCGCACCGGGTCGTCGCCCTGCATGGCGATGGCTATGAGGTCAAGGTCGGTGCCCATCTTGCGGCGGAGCTTGCCGATCACGCCGCCGCTGCTGCCCGCGGTCGGGTCCCAGGAGACTCCGATGGACAGGTGGGTCACGCCGTCCAGGTCGGCGGGTCCGTCGTCCTTCGTCAAAGTGATCATGGGTGATCCTCGTCTTCGGTGGCCGGGTAGGAGTGCCGTGTATGAGTGCAGTCTGCCTGGTCGTCTCCGGCTCCGGCGCATCAGGTCCGGTATGGGACGTTCCGCGCCCGGTGTTCGTGTCGTGTGCGTACGTCCGCGCGGGGCCGGGTGGTTCACCGCCGTCCTGCGGCCGGTTCCGGCCCCTCAATTGTTTGCCCCTACAACTTAATCGTGGCACGATGAGCCCATGTGGATAGCCGACTCGGGCACGGATTCCCTCACGGCCGGCGTGATCGGGGGAGGTTCCATCGCGGAGGTGCACAGCCGCGCGATCCGTGCCGCCGGCGGCACGCTGCGGGGCGTCGCCTCCAGTGCCCCGGAACGTGCGCGCGCGGCGGCACAGCGGTTCGAAGCGGCCCGCTGGTACCCCTCGCCGGACGACCTGATCGCGGACGACGCGATCGACATCGTGCACATCTGCAGCCCCAACGGCACGCACGCCGCGTACGCGGGCGCGGCCCTGGCGGCCGGCAAGCACGTCGTCTGCGAGAAGCCCCTCGCCACCACCCCGTCCGCCGCCGGGGAACTCACCGCGCTCGCCGAGCGCAGCGGCCTGGTGGCCGCCGTCCCCTTCGTCTACCGCTACCACCCGATGGCGGCCGAGGCCAGTGCGCGCGTCGCCGCCGGCGCGCTCGGCCCGCTCGTCGGCGTCCGCGGCTCCTACCTCCAGGAGTGGCGGCTCGCCTACGACGAGGACGGCTGGTGGAGCCTGCCGGCGGCGACGGGACCGTCCCGCGCCTTCGGCGACATCGGCTCCCACCTCGGCGACCTCGTCGAGTTCATCTCCGGCGACCGCGTCGTCCGGGTCGGGGCCGTCACCCGGACCGTGCGCGAGCACAGCCCCGGCGGCCGCAGGCTCACCACCGAGGACATCGCGGCGCTCACCGTCGAACTGGCCGGCGGCGCGGTGGGCACCCTGATGGTGTCCCAGATGGCCCTCGGCCGGAAGAACCGCCTCAGCGTCGAGATCTCGGGCACCGAGGCCAACCTCGCCTTCGACCAGGAGAATCCCGAGTCGCTCTGGTACGCCGACCGCGCCGCCGGCGCGCGGCACATCCCGCGCGACGCCCCCCGCCTGTCCCCGGAGGCCGCCCGGCTGTCCGTCCTGCCCGCAGGACACCCCATGGGCTACCAGGACGCGTTCAACGCCTTCGTCCGCGACGCCCACGACGCCGTGCGCGGCCGCGTCAGCCCCGCGCTGCCGACGTTCCGCGACGGACTGGCGATGGTCCGGCTCACCCAGGCCGTGATCGAGGCAGCGGCGACCGGCGCCCGCGTGCCGGTCGGCACCCCCGAGCCCCCACTGACCCCACCGACCCCACCGACCGAGGAGGTCCCCGCCCATGGGTGAGCCGAGCAACCGTCCCGTCACCCTGTTCACCGGCCAGTGGTACGACGTCCCGTTCGAGCGGATCGCCGCCGACGCGGCGGCCTGGGGCTACGACGGCGTCGAGGTCGACTGCGGCAACCACCTCGACCTCGTGCGCGCCGAGGAGGACCCGCGCTACCTGGACCGCTTCCGCGCCGTCCTCGACGAACACGGCCTCGGCGTATGGGCGCTGTCCCACCACGCGGCGGGCAACGCGGTCGGCACCCCCGCCTTCGACTTCCGCCACGCCGGCCTCCTGCCGCCCCACATCTGGGGCGACGGCGAGGCGGAGGGCGTGCGGGCACGCGCCGCCGAGTCGATGAAGCGCGCCGCCAGGGTCGCCGGGAAGCTCGGCGTCCGGCGGATCGTCGGCTTCTCCGGCTCGTCGATCTGGCCCTACGCCATCGGCTTCCCCGGCGTCTCCGAGGACGTCATCGAGGCCGGCTACGAGGACTTCGCCGCCCGCTGGAACCCGATCCTCGACGTGTTCGACGCCGAGGGCGTCGTGTTCGCCCACGAACCGCACCCCGGCGAGATCGCCTACGACCACTGGACGGCGCGCCGCGCCCTGGAAGCGGTGGACCACCGCCCCGCGTTCGGCTTCAACTGGGACCCGAGCCACCTGATGTGGCAGGGCATCGACCCGGTCGGCTTCATCACCGACTTCGCCGACCGCATCCACCACGTCGACTGCAAGGACACCCGGCTGCGCCCGCGTGACGGCCGCGCCGGTATCCTCGGCTCGCATCTGCCGTGGGGGGATCCCAGGCGCGCGTGGAACTTCGTCACGATCGGGCACGGTGACGTCCCGTGGGAGGATGCCTTCCGGGCGCTGACGGCCATCGGGTACACCGGTCCCGTCTCCGTGGAGTGGGAGGACATGGGGATGGACCGCGCCCACGGTGCCGCCGCGGCCCTCGCACACATCCGTTCCCTGCAGTGGCCGTCGCCGTGACGGCGGACCGGAGGTCGACATCGTGGTGGTTCCCGTCTCCGCGGTGAACGGCGGGGCGCGCCCCGCGGCCGGCAGGACGGCGGACGACCTGCGCCGCGACAACCTCGCTCTGCTCATGGGGCTCGTGCACCACAGCGGCGGGCTGTCCCGGGCCGAGCTGACCCGGCGCACCGGCCTCAACCGCTCGACCGTCGGCGCCTGTCTGGCCGACCTGGCGGCGCTGGGGCTCGTGGTCGAGGGGCAGCCCGAGGCCAGCCCGCGCAAGGGCCGCCCGAGCCCGGTCTTCCAGCCGTCGCCGGACACCGTGGCCGTCACCGTGAACCCCGAGGTGGACGCCCTCACGATCGGCCTCGTCGGACTCGGCGGCCGGGTCCTGGAACGCTGGCGCATCGAGATCTCGGCCGGCCTCACCGCCGGCGACGTCGTCACCCGCAGTGCGGCGGCGATCCGCGCGCTGCTCGCCGGCCGGTCGCTCGCCGTCGCCGGCGTGGCGATCGCCGTCCCGGGGCAGGTCAGGCAGCGCGACGGCCAGGTGCGGGACGCGGTGCACCTCGGCTGGCGCGAGGAACCCCTCGCGGCGCGGCTGGCCGAGGCGACGGGTCTGCCGACGAGGGCGGCGAACGCGGCCTCCCTCGGCATGACCGGTGAGAGCGCGTTCGGCGCCGGCCGGGGCGTGGACGACCTGGTGTACTTCATCGGCGGCGCCAGCGGCATCGGCGGCGGGGTGATCAGCGGCGGCCGTGTGGTGCGCGGCGCCTCCGGATACGGCGGCGAGCTGGGGCACTTCATGGTCCGCGGCGGCGGGCGGACCTGCCCGTGCGGTGCGCGGGGCTGCCTGGAGATCGAGGTCACCCAGCACGAGCTGCTGGACGCCGTCGGGCTCGCCGCGCACCGGGCGGACCGGCTGGACGAGGCCCTGGCCGCCACGCGCGACGCGGCGGTGCTCGACGTCGTCCGGCGCGACCTCGACCTGCTCGGCATCGCCGTCCGGAACGCGGTCAACGTGTTCAATCCCCGCCTGGTCGTGCTGGGCGGATTCCTGGCGGCGCTCTACCGCAACCGCCCGGACGACGCGGTCCTCGCCGGGGACGCGATCCGCTCCAGCCGGGAGTCGCTGACGATCGCCACCGCCGAACTGGGCGCCGACCAACTGACCATCGGCACGGCCGAGCTGGCGTTCTCCGACCTGCTCACCGACCCCGCCGGCCACACGCCCACGCGCACCGGGCCGACCGCGCCCTGACGGCCCGGTGCGCGCGGGCCTGCTCAGACCGGTCCGGCGAGCGCGGCGTCCAGGGCGCGTACGGCACGCCCGCACACGGCCAGGCTCTCGCGGGGCGGCCTGGGGGAGTGGTCCACCTCGACGACGATCCAGCAGTCGCTCTCCGCGCCGAGCCCGGCGATCAGGCCGGCGAGCGGCAGGTCGCCGAGGCCCGGTTCGCGCCACAGGCCGCGCGCGACGGTGGCGCGGTAGTCGAGGCCCTCGTCGCGGGAGCGCGCGGCCACGTCGGTGGCGATGTCCTTCAGGTGGACGCCGGCGACGCGCGCCCGGTGGGTCCCGAGCAGCCGTTCCAGGTCGGCCCCGGCCCAGGCGAGGTGCCCGAGGTCGGGGCCGAAGTCCAGGGCGGGGCCGGCCCCCTCCAGGACGGCGTCCGTCTCCCGCTCGGTCTCGATCCACGTGCCCACGTGCGGGTGGAGCGCGGGCACGGTGCCCTCGGCGCGCACGAGTCCGGCGGCCTCCCGCACGTCCGCCGTGATGCGGGCGAGGCGTTCGGCCGTGAACTCCCGGCCGAGCGCCGGCCGGCGCAGCCGCGGGTTGCCGGCGTCCAGGTCGAGCCCGAGGAAGACGACGGTCGCGCCGCACGCGGCGGCGGTGGCCGCCTGGGCGCGGACGTGGTCGAGGGCCGCGCGCCGTCCGGCGGCCCCGCTGTGCCGGCCGAGCGCCGCGTACCCGGGGCCGGCGGTCAGCCCGGCGCCGGCGAGCGCCCGCCGGTAGGACGCCGCGGACTGCCCCTCGGGTGGTGCGGGCTGCACGGCGTCGAAGCCTGCGGCGGCGACCGCGTCCAGCATCTCGCCGAGCGGTGGCGGGGACGTGAAGTCGAACCAGCCGTCCGCCGTGGCGAAGTACTGCAGCGGGTTGACGGCGACGGGGTGCCGTCCGATGCGCGTCACACCGCCGCCCGGGGGCGGGGGCGGCCGTGCCGGTGATGGCCCGCGCGGTGCGCAGGGCGAGGGCGACGACGTTCAGCGTGGGATTGGTCGTCGTGCGGGTGCTGACGACGCCGTTGCCCGCGACATGGAGATTGTCGGTGCCCCAGACCTTTCCGTGGCTGTCGGCGACCCCTGTCTCCTCCGTGCCGAGGCGGGTCGACCCCATCAGGTGCAGGCTGCCGCCGGGCGGCGCGACCGACAGGGCGAGCCCGTACGTCGTGTCCCGGACGGCGTCCGCGACGGCGGCGTGGTCGGCGACCGCGGCGTGCAGCCGGGCGCGGTCCTCATCGCCGAGGACGAAGCGGGCCGTGACCAGCGGCAGGCCCCAGCCGTCGCGCCGTTCGCCGTCGAAGACCAGCCGGTTGCCGGGGTCGGGGTCGACCCCGACGAACTGGCCGATGTCGGCGGTCTCGCGGACCGGCACGCCGGCGGGGAACCCGGGGACCTCCGTCCAGGGCGGCACGATCTGCGTGTGGGGGCCGCGCATACGGCTCGACGGGATCCATACGCCGAACGACTCGTCGTCGCCCGCCCCGTCGAGCAGGTGGTCCGCGAGCCGTACGCGCGAGCTGACCATCGTGTGATCGGTCAGGTACCGGCCGAGCGCGGGGGGCCGTACGCCCGAGGCGTGGAGGATGAGGGGGGAGCCGAGTGCCCCTGCGGCCACGACGATCTCGCCGGCCTCGACGCGCAGCCCGCGCCGTCCGGCGGCGTCCCCCGCGATCACGGCCGTCGCGCGGCTGCCCGCCATCTCGACGCGCCGGACGGCCAGGCCGGGAACGATGGTCACCCGGCCCGCGGTTCCGCCGCCCGGCGCTGACAGCAGCGCGTCGATGCCGGCGTACTCGATGACGCCGGCGGGTGTGCGGCGCATGCCGATGGGCAGCGGCTGGACCCCGCGCCCCGGCGGCAGGCCGGGGAAGCGTTCGGCGAGCGCGGCGAGCAGCCGGCGCTGCCGCACTCCGCCCGCGCCCACCTGCTCGTTGGACCACAGGAGGGCGGCGGCCTCGGACCACAGCGCGCGCATCTCCTCCTCGGGGACGGACGGTTCGGCCTCCGTCGCGTGGTCGGGGGGCGCGCAGACGTGCGACCAGAGGGTCATCATGCCGCCGATGCCATGGGCGAACCGTTGCCCGCGCAGCCCGGGCAGCGGGCGCTCGGCGTTCCCGTAGGGCACGAGACCGGCGAGGACGCGGGGGCCGAACTCGGTGAGGAGCTGTTCCTCGCGCGGGTAGGCGTTGCGCAGGTGGGTGCCGAGACCGGAGTCGTGCGGCCGGTCGCCCGCCTCCAGGACGACGGCGGTGAGGCCCGCGCGGGCGACCTCGCCGGCCACGGCGGCACCACCGGCGCCCGAGCCGATGACGGCCACGTCAGCCCGCAGGACTGCGCCGTCACTGGGGTCGCGCCGCACCTCGACGTGCTGGAGAGGCATTCCCGGTCCCTTCTCGCCGTGCTCCGGGCACGGGAGCTGCCCCGGCGGGGGCGCGCGGGCCGGCCCGGATGGATTCCACACGGATGCTTGCGTCGCCGCGCACCCGACTGCTAGACATGTTGGCACCAACAACAAAGTATTTCAATACGACTTGCCCGCAGATGGTGCTTATTCAACGGTGAAAGGACTCTGCGTCATGGTGCAGTTGGACGACCGCACAACGCTACGGTCCCCCGGAACAGCCGGGGAGCATGTGGAGTGCTTCTTCATGCACAGCGCGGAACCGGTCGGATGACCTCCGTCCCGACCACGGCCCCCGCGCGGACCCCCGCGGCGACACGGGTCCCGGCCCGCCCGTCCCGGAAACGGCGCAGCTGGACGGGGCTCTGGTTCGTCGCGCCCTTCCTGTGCGTCTTCCTCGTCGTGATCGTGGCGCCGATCCTGTACGCGGTCTACCTCAGTCTCTTCCGCGACCGGCTGATCGGCGGCACGATCTTCGTCGGCGCCGACAACTACCTCAAGGCCCTGCAGGACCCCGAGTTCTGGTCATCGCTGGGACGCGTGGGCGGCTACATGCTGGTCCAGGTCCCCGTGATGCTGGCCCTGTCCGTCTTCGCCGCACTGGCCCTCGACAGCGCGCGCCTCCACTTCCGGCCGCTCTACCGGATAGCCCTCTTCCTGCCGTACGCCGTGCCCGCCGTGGTCGCCGCGCTCATGTGGGGCTTCATGTACGGCTCCCAGTCCGGCCTCGTCGGCGACCTGAACGACCTCCTCGGCGTCGTCCTGCCCGACCCGCTCTCCAGCAGCTGGGTGCTCGTCGCGATCGGCAATGTCGCCACCTGGGAGTTCGTCGGCTTCAACATGCTGATCCTCTACTCCGCCCTGCAGCTCGTACCCAGGGAGCGCTATGAGGCGGCGACGCTCGACGGCGCGGGTCGCGTCCGGATCGTCCGGCACATCAAGCTCCCGGCGATGAAGCAGTCGCTCGTCCTGGCCGTCGTCTTCTCCGTCATCGGCAGCTTCCAGCTCTTCAACGAACCGAGCGTCCTCAAGTCCCTCGCGCCGAACACCATCTCGTCGGCCTACACCCCAAATCTCTATGCCTACAACCTTTCCTTCGCCGGCCAGCAGTTCAACTACGCCGCCGCCATCTCCATCCTCATCGGCCTGATCACCATGATCGTGGCCTATGTGATCCAGTACTTCGGCACTCGCCGGGAGGGGGCACGATGAGACGTCCGCACGCTCTGCCCGGACAGCCGGGAGGACGCAAGTCGATCCTGCTCACCCTGATGATGGGCCTGCTGCTGCTCTACACCGTGGTGCCCATCCTGTGGCTGGTCATCAACGCGACGAAGACCCAGGATTCGCTGCTGTCGTCCTTCGGCCTGTGGTTCTCCGGCGACTTCGCGCTGTGGGACAACATCGTCGACACCTTCACCTACGCGGACGGCCAGTTCGGCCGCTGGCTGCTGAACACTCTGCTGTACGTCGTCGTCGGCGCGGGCGGGGGCACCGTCCTGGCCACCCTGGCCGGCTACGGGCTCGCGCGTTTCGACTTCCCGGGCAAGCGCGCGTTCCTGCCCGTCCTGCTCGGCGCCATCGCGATCCCCGCCACCGCCCTCGCCGTGCCGACGTTCCTGCTCTTCAGCAACATGGCGCTCACGAACACCCCGTGGGCGGTGATCATCCCGTCGCTCATCAACCCGCTGGGCCTGTACCTGGTGTGGTTCTTCACCGAGGACGCCGTCCCCGAGCAACTGCTGGAGGCCGCGCGCATCGACGGCGCCGGCGAGTTCCGCATCTTCCGGACCATCGCCCTGCGGCTCCTGATGCCGGCCCTCGTGCCCGTCCTGCTCTTCAGCTTCGTCACGGCGTGGAACAACTACTTCCTGCCGCTGATCATGCTGAACGACGCCGACTGGCTGCCCCTCACGGTCGGCCTGAACAACTGGAGCATGCAGAACCAGCAGGCGGTGACGGCCACCGGGCACGCGATCGACAGCATCATCGTCACCGGCTCCCTCCTGTCGGTCGTCCCGACGATCGTGCTGTTCCTCGGACTGCAGCGCTACTGGGAGTCCGGCCTCGTCGCCGGCAGCGTCAAGGAATAGGAACCGAGCCGCATGCACCTCTCCACCAGGCCCGTACGCAGGGCGCTTCCCCGTGCGGCACTCGCCGCCACCGCCGCGGCCACGCTGGCCCTGACGGGCTGCTCGGCCGGGGACTTCGACACCGGATTCACCGCCACCGCCGCCGAGATCGACCGGGCGCTGCACACCGAGACCTCGATCGACTTCTGGTCCTGGTCGCCGCAGGCGGCGCAGATGGCCGAGGCGTTCGAGGAGGAGTACCCGGACATCACCGTCAACGTGACGAACGTCGGCGGCAGCGATGTCGCCTACACCAAGCTGCAGAACGCCATGAAGGCCGAGTCCGGCATCCCGGACGTCGTCTACATGGAGTACCTGGCGATGCCGCAGTTCGCCCTCCAGGGATCGCTCACCAACCTGGAGGAGTACACGCGGGACACGCTGGAGGACGAGTTCTCCGACGAGATCTGGTCGCAGGTCGCCACCCGCGACGGCGTCTACGGCGTCCCTCTCGACTCCGGCCCGCTCGTCCTGTACTACCGGCCCGACGTCTTCGAGGCCCACGGGCTCGACGTCCCGACCACCTGGGACGAATACGCCGCGGCCGCCCGGACCCTGCACGAGGAGGACCCGAGCGCGTACATCACCGCCGACGCGGGGGACGGCAACGGTGCCCTGGCCATGATCTGGCAGGCCGGTGGGCGCCCGTTCGCCTCCTCGGGCGGCGACCTGTCGGTGGACCTCCAGGACTCCGGCAGCGCCGCGTGGGCCGACATGTGGGGCGGCCTGCTGGACGAGGGGCTGATCGCCGACCGGGTGGCGCAGTGGTCGAACGAGTGGCTGCGCGGCATGGCGGACGGCACGTACGCCACCTGGGTCGCCGGGGCCTGGGGCGGTTCGGCCCTGGAGAGCCATGTGCCGAGCGCCGCCGGGAAGTGGCGCGTCGCGCCGATCCCCCAGTACGCCCCCGGGGAGGACGCGGGGTCGGAGAGCGGCGGCTCGGGGCTGACGATCCCGGCCGGCAGCGACGACAAACTCGCCGCCATGGGCTTCGTCCAGTGGATGACGACCAGCGAACGGGCCAACGGCATCTGGACCGACGCCGGACAGGTCCCGGCCGTCTCCGACGTCCTCGCCTCGGACGCCTGGCTCGACGCCGAAGCCCCCTACTTCGGGGGCCAGCAGGTGAACCGCGTGTACGCCCGGGCGTCCGCCTCCGTGCTGCCCGGCTGGCAGTACCTGCCGTTCGAGCCGTACGCCAACAGCGTCTTCAGCGACACGGTCGGCCAGGCGTACGCGGGCGCTGTGTCTTTGAGCGAGGGCCTGCGGAACTGGGAGGAGAAGATCCGCTCCTACGGCGAGGAGCAGGGGTTCACCCTCCGGGAATGACACGGCGGGCGGGGGGAGACCCCCGCCCGCCCGGCGTCTCAGGGCCGCAGCACCAGCCGGATCGGCGACCCCTCCTTGGTGTGCATCCGCTCGACCGCCCGGTGCACGTCCTCCAGCGGCAGCACGTCCGTGACCGAGCGCGAGAAGTCCAGCCGCCCGCCCGCGGTCAGCCCCACGAGCTGCCCCACGGCGTCGTCCCCCGACCCGTAGTGGCCGAGCACCTGCTGCCGCAGGAAGCTGAGGCCGGTGCTGTCCTCGATGTGCAGTGGGCGTCCGGTGAGCCCGACCAGCACGAGCCGGCCGCCGACCCCCAGCACGCGCAGCGCCTGCGCGCGCACCGCCTCGACACCGGCGAAGTCGAACGCCGCGCGCAGCCCCTGCCCGCCGGTCAGGCCGGCCACCCGCGCGGCGAAGTCCGGATCGCCGGGGTCGAGGGCCTCGTCGGCACCGAAGGCGATGGCGCGCTCGCGCGCCACCGGCTCCGGGTCCACGGCGATGACGGGGTACGCGCCGACCGCCCGCAGCAACTGCACCCCGTGCGCCCCGAGACCGCCGACGCCCCACACTCCGACGGCCTCCGCGGGACGGACGGCGCCCGTCTCCGTGATCGCTCCCCACGGCGTCGAGACCGCGTCCGGGATGATCGCGGCCTGCTCGAAGGGGATCGACCCGGGCAGCGCGGTGAGCGTGCCCACCGAGGCGAGGGCGTACTCGGCCCAGCCGCCGTCGTAGTCCACGCCGCGCGTCCACAGCTGCTCACCGCGGTGCTCCCCGGCCTGGAGGACCACCCGGTCGCCCTCCTGCCATCCGGCGACCCCGGGGCCGAGGGCGGCCACCGTGCCGGCGACCTCGTGCCCGAGCACGACGCTGTCGCCCGTGCGGTAGCGGCCCCCGGTCAGCGTGCCGTCGATCAGGTGCACGTCCGAGAGGCAGACCCCGGCCGCCGCCACGCGCACCAGCACCTCGCCCGCGCCCGGCACCGGCTTCGGCACGTCCTCCACGCGCAGCACGCGGTCGGGGTAGTGCAGCCGTGCCGCGCGCATCGTCTCCCCGGTGGTCTCTCCCATGGCGGTCTTCTCTCGTCCGGTCCGGAGCCGCGGCCCCGGATCGTCCCCCGGCGGACCCGGCCGCGCCCCAACGCAAGTCTTCCTGCATTGGACGGTACGACCCGCTCGCGAGCAATGCAAGGAGCCTGGCGTTAGCCTGGTGCCGTGGACGAACGCACCGGGCACACAGCGGCGGCACCCCTGCGGCGGCGGGGCGAGCCGATGCGGCGGGCCGTCCTCGCCGCCACCGTCCGGCTCCTCGTCTCCCGGCCCTACGGCGACGTCACGGTCGCGGCCGTCGCGCAGGCCGCAGGCGTGCACGAGACCACCGTCTACCGGCACTGGCGCACCCGCGAGAACCTCATCCACGACGCGGCGCGCGCCTGTGCCGACCGGGCACTCCCGCTGCCCGACACCGGTGACGTCCGCACCGACCTGCGGACGCTCGCCGCATCGCTCGTGCGGCTGCTCGCCTCGCCGGAGGGCCGGGCGCTGCTGCGCATCGCCGTCCGGCCCGCCGACGAGGCCCCGGGCACGAAGGCCGACGCTCAGCGCCGCGCCGCCTTCTGGGCGGACCGTCTGGCCAGGGCCGAGACGCTCGTCCACCGGGGCAAGGAGCGCGGCGAGATCGGCGCGGACCGCGACGCCGCCCTCGTCATCGAGGCGCTCTGCGCGCCGCTCCTGACACGCGCGCTCCTCGCCGGCGGCACGATGGACGACGGTTTCGTCGCCCGCCTCGTGGACCAGGTGGTGGACGGCGCCGCCCCGCGGTGACCGGCGGCCGCGCACCGGACGCCTCGACCGCACCGGGAGTACACCCGCGCATCACCTGCACGACGCCTCGCCCTCACCCGCCGGGGCGAGAGTCCCACGACATGAACTCCCTCACACGCCACAGGCGTTCCGTCATCGTGGCCGGTCTCGCGGCACTGCTGCTGGCCCTGTCCGGCACGCTGTCGACGGCATCGGCCGCCACCACCTACTGGACCTTCAAGAGTTCCCACAACGGCAGATGCCTCACGGGGTCATCCAGCGGCGCCGTGTGGGTCGCGTCCTGCAACGGCGGGTCGTCGCAGCAGTGGGACTGGGTCGGAACGGGCAGGTCGTACCTCGGCCAGTCGTACCACATGCTGAAGAACCGGGCCGCCGGCGAATGCCTGATGACCGACTTCAAGACCGACCGCAACTCCGTCTGGCTGAGCGCCTGCGACGGTGACGAGGTCGGCCTGTGGTGGTCGAACGACGTCCCCAACCAGCTCGACCTCTACTCCAGCACGAACAGTCTGCGGGTGTCGCCCTCGGGGAGCGACGCCGTCTACACGTCGGACTGGCTGGTCGACGAGAACGCCTACGGCATCCCCTACTCCTCGCACTCCTGGAGCCGGTCCCACACCTGACGCGCGCGAGGGCCGGCCGCTCCGTCCTCCCCGGGGCGGAACGGCCGGCCCCGCGGCATCAGCGCCGCCCCGCGGCCCGCGCCACCGACCCGGTCCCGGACACGGCGGGCGGTGGGAACAGGCGGGCCAGGTCCTCGGCGAGGGCGGTCAGCCCCTCGTGGTCGACAGCCCGTGTCGTCGCGGCCAGTTGCAGCAGGGAGCCGCCCGAGCGGAGCGTGAGGAGTTCGGAGTCGAGCAGCCCGGGCAGGTGGCGGCGCACCGCGTCGGCGGCGAGCGGGTGACGCAGCAGTTCGGCGAGCGGCGTCCGCAGGTTGACGGTGCCCTCGGGGAAGTCACCGACACGGGGCGTGGGGCGGCTCGCGGCGTCGGCGCGGGCGCGCTGCGCGGCGACCAGCAGGTGCTCGTCGCCGACCTCGTCCGGCTCCCAGGGGATGCCGAGGCGTTCGAACTGGCTGATGGGCGCGTCGTTCGCCCGCAGCGCCGTGACCAGCAGGCGGATCATCCGCAGTTCGGTCGCGTCGTCGACGACGGGCCGTTCCTGTGCCGGGTCGGTGGCCAGGTCGAACAGCAGCGTCCCGAAGTGGGCCGGGCCGAGCAGCGCGGAGGTGCGGGCCGCGACGCGGAGGGTCCGGACTCCCTTCGTGAAGGAGAACGGCTCGGCGAGCGTGACGTCGGCGAGTTCCTCGGGCGTGAACCGGCCGCGGATGCGCGTCGGCATGAGGGTGTGCTCGTACAGCGGCCGGTTGTCGTCGTCCACGCAGGCCCGCATGTAGACGTGACGGCCGTCGGTGATGTTGACGTGGCCGCCGAAGATGCCGAACAGCGCGGCCTCCCGCGTCGCCTCGGCCAGGGGCCGGCCCTGCATGTCGGGCGTCCGTTCGACCCCGAAGAACTCCAGCAGCGTCGGGGCTATGTCGACGGTCTGCACCAGCCCCGCGTGCCGCGTGCCGGCGAGCCGGGGACGACGCGGGTCGTGGAGGAACAGCGGCGTGTGGACCAGCTCGTTGTACCAGGGCTGGACCACCTTGGCCCACCAGCCCTTCTCGCCCAGCAGGAACCCGTGGTCGGTGCAGACGATCAGGAGCGTGTCCTCCCACAGGCCGTACGCGTCCATGGCGTCGAGGACCCGGCCGAGGGAGTGGTCGCACATGGACAGGAGCGCCGCGTACTCGTACCGCGCGTGCGCGACCTGCTCGTCGGTCTCGGTGACCCGCGTGTAGTCGGGCCAGTCGAAGTGCGGGCCGTCGTAGTCGTGCGGATACAGGTCCTTGTACTTCTGATGGGTGAAGAACGGCTCGTGCGGGTCGAACGTCTCGATCTGCACGAACCAGCCGTCATCGGCGTGGTTGTCGCGCAGGAACTCGAGGCCCGCGTCGAACGTGAGGGTCTGCGGCTGCTTCGCCTCCGTGTCGAGGTACTGCCGGTTGACCCAGTCCTGGCGCCAGGTCTCCCCGCGGGACGAGTGCAGGTCCGCGGGGACCGCGGGATCGGCCACCCGGCCCTTCCACGGGTCGCCCTCCTGCCCGCGGAAGAACTCCCAGCTGCTGTAGCGCGTGTGGTACGTGGCGCCGCCGTCTTCGAAGTAGTGCTGGTGATCGCTGACGAGATGCGTGTACACGCCGCTGCGCTTCAGCAGTTCGGGCATCGAGTCGTCGAACGGTTCCAGGGGTCCCCAGCCGCGGTGCAGGAAGTTGTGGCGGCCGGTGTGCAGTTCGCGGCGCGCCGGCATGCACGGCATCGACCCGGCGTAGCAGTTGTCGAACGTGACGGTCCGTGCCGCGAGACGCGCGAAGTTGAGCGCGTGGGTCCACTCGGCGCCGTAGGGCGGCAGCAGATGCCGGTTGAGGCTGTCGAACATGACCATGATGGCCTTCACGATGCGGCTCCTTCGGGGGCGCGGGGGTGACGGGGTCGGCGGCGCAGCGGAAACCGCCGTGGCCGGTGGAGGAGTCGGGGGTGTTGTGGGACCGCGCGGCGACGCGGTAGCGGTTGCAGTACGACGCGTGGCACAGGTACGAGCCGCCGCGGATGACGCGTTCACCCGGTCCCCAGGCGTCGGCGCACCACTCCCACACGTTCCCCGACGTGTTGAACAGCCCGAAGGCGTTCGCCCCGTACGCGGTGACGGGCACCGTGCCGGGCCGTCCGCCCGGCCGGGTCGGGCGGTAGCGGTGCGGGAAGTCGCCCCGCCAGATGTTGCACTTCTCCTCACCGCCCGGGTCGAGCTCGTCGCCCCACGGGTACCGCAGGCCCTCGGCGCCGCCGCGCGCCGCGTACTCCCACTCCGCCTCCGTGGGGAGGCGGGCGCAGGCCCACGCGCAGTAGGCGAGGGCGTCGGCGTGGGAGACGTGGACGACGGGATGGTCGGCGCGGTCGTCGATCCCCGAGCCGGGACCCTCGGGGGCGCGCCATGTCGCGCCCTCGACGGCGAGCCACCACGGCGCCCCGGGGACGCGGCCGAGCACATGGCGGTCGCCGCCGGGGGCGAGCAGGAGGTGGAAGACGTACGAACTGCCGTACCGCTCGGCGTCCGTCACATATCCGGTGGCCCCGGCGAACGCGGCGAAGGCGGCGTTCGTCACGGCGGTCGTGTCGATGCGGAACGGGTCCACCCGCACCGCGCGCACCGGCCCCTCGCGGTCGGCGTGGTAGCCCTCGCCGAACGCGTCACCCATGAGGAACGTGCCGCCGGGCAGCGCCACCTGGTCCCCGCGCGGCGGCACCGCGCCACGCGGCGGGGGAGGCGCGAGCGCGAGCAGCTCCGTGTCGTCCCGGCCGTGTCCGTGTCCGTCGCGGGCTGGACCGCAGCAGGCGCTCACGGGGCCACGGCCTCGGACTCGGCGCCGCGCGCGGCGGCGGGGGACGTGCGGCGGGCCGCCTCGACGGCGGGGTCGGGCACGGGCGCGGCGGCCAGCAGTTCGCGCGTGTAGGGGTGGCGGGGCCGCTCGCAGACCTCGTCGGCCGGTCCGGTCTCGACGATGCGTCCCTGCCGCATCACGGCGATGCGGTGGCTGATCCGGCGGACCACCGCCAGGTCGTGCGCGATGAAGACCATGGCCAGGCCGAGCCTGCCCTGCAGGTCGGTGAGGAGGTTGACGATCTGCGCCTGCACGGACACGTCGAGGGCGGAGACCGGCTCGTCGCAGATCAGGACGGACGGTTCGGGCGCGAGGGCACGGGCGATCCCGATGCGCTGGCGCTGTCCGCCGGAGAAGTCGCGCGGGTGCCGGTCCGCGGCGTCCGGGGCGAGCCCCACGGCCGTCAGCAGCCCGGCGACGCGTTCGGCCCGCTCGGCCCGGTCGCCGATGCCGTGCGCGACGAGCGGCTCGGCGACGATCGCGCCGACGGTCAGGCGCGGGTTGAGGGAGGCGTAGGGGTCCTGGAACACCATCTGGACCTCCCGCCGCAGCTCCTTGAGCTGCCGCCCGGTGACGGAGGTGACGTCACGGCCGCGCAGCAGCACACGGCCGCCGGTGGCGGGGTGGATCCGTACGAGGGTGCGGGCCAGGGTGGATTTGCCCGAGCCTGACTCGCCGACGATGCCCAGCGTCTCCCCGGCGGCCAGTGTCAGGTCGACACCGTCCAGCGCCGTGAACGGCGTGCGCCGCAGGGCACGCGTCCCGCGCCCGGGGAACGTCTTGCGCAGCCCCGAGACCACGAGCAGCGGCCCGGACCGGTCCGCCGGACTCTCCGCGCCGGTCCGGGCGGTGACGGTGGGCACCTCCTCCGGACGCGCGGGCGCCGGGATGTGCGGCGCGCGCAGGAGCCTGCCGGGCGGGAGCGGCGAGCCGTCGCCCGCCACCCAGCACGCGGTGCGCCCGTCGCCCGTGGGACGCAGCGGCGGCGCGGCCTCCCGGCACCGCTCCTCGGCGAGGGGGCAGCGCGGGGCGAAGGCGCAGCCCGCGGGCGGGTCGGCCGGGTCGGGCGGGGTGCCCGGAATGCTGTGCAGGCGGGTTCCGGACGGCGCGTCCAGCCTGGGCACGGCGGCGAGGAGACCGGCGGTGTAGGGGTGGCGCGGGTGGGTGAGGACCTGCTCGGTCGGGCCGTCCTCGACGATCGTGCCGCCGTACATGACCACGACGCGGCGGCAGGTCCGTGCGACGACGCCCATGTTGTGCGTGATGACGACGAGGGACGTGCCCGTCTCGCGGTTGAGGCGCTCCAGCAGGCCGAGGATCTGGTCCTGGACGGTGGCGTCGAGCGCGGTGGTCGGCTCGTCGGCGAACAGCACGTCGGGCTCGTTGGCCAGCGCCAGGGCGATCACGATCCGCTGCCGCTGCCCGCCGGAGAACTGGTGGGGATGGTCGTCCAGGCGCCGCGCGGGTTCGGGGATGCCGACGAGGCCGAGGAGTTCCTCGGCGCGGCGGGCCCGCGCGGCGCGGTCGCCGCCGCCGTGCGCGCGCAGGGCCTCGTCCAGGTGGCGGCGGACGGTCAGCACCGGGTTGAGCGCGGTCATCGGGTCCTGGAAGACCATGGCGACGCGGGCGCCCCGCACGGCGCGCAGCTCGTCCTCGCCAGCGGCCGTGAGGTCCGTCCCGCCCAGCCGTACGGCCCCGCCGGTGATACGGCCCGAGCCGGGCAGCATCCGCATGACCGCGAGGGCGGTCGTGGACTTCCCCGAACCGGACTCGCCGACGATGCCGAGCGTCTCGCCGGGCCGCACCGTGAGGCTGACGCCGCCCACGGCGCGCACGGGACGGCCGCCGGGGCCGGCGAACTCGACGCGCAGGTCGGTGACGTCGAGGGACGCGGTCATCGGCGGACTCCCTTGTTCAGGGCCTCGGCGATCAGCGTGAAGCCGAGCACGAGGGCGGTCACCGCGACCAGGGGCGGCACGGCGATGTGGGGGTGGGTCGAGAGGTAGGGCATGGCCTGGCTGAGAACGCTGCCGAGGGTCGGGTCCGGTGGCTTCACCCCGATGCCGAGGAAGCTCATGGCTCCCTCGATGAACACGGCGGCCGGCAGGGAGACGGCGAGCTGGACGACGACGGGGTCGACGGCGTTCGGCAGGACATGCCGCAGCAGGACCCGCACGGGCCCCGCCCCGCCGGCCCGCGCGGCGACGGCGTACTCGCGCTCCCGCTGGAGGAGGACGGAGCCGCGCAGGACGCGGCCGAAGCCCGGTGCCTCCGCGAGGGCGATGACGAGGATGACGGGCCAGTAGCCGGGACCGAGGACGGCGGTGATGGCGAGCCCGAGGATCAGCCCGGGGAACGCCAGCACGAGGTCGAACAGGCGCTGCACCACCACGTCGGCGGGGCGCCAGGCCGTGGCGGCCAGCGCGAGGACGCTGCCGCCGACGGCGGCGACGGGCACCCCCACCAGGATGATGCCGAGGTCCGTGCGGATGCCGTACAGCACCCGGCTGAGCAGGTCGCGGCCCACCTCGTCGGTGCCGAGGAGGTGGGCCGCTCCCGGGCCGGTGAGCGCGTCGGCGCTCTGTTCGGTGGGCGCCGGGCCGGCGATCACCGGGGCGAGGAGCCCTGCGGCGGCGACCAGGCCGACGAGGACGAGTCCGGCGATCCCGCGGGGCGTGCGGAGACCGGCGATGTAGGGGTTGCGGACGCGCCGACGGGCGGGCGCGGGGATGTCGGGGGCGAGCAGTGCGGTCATCGTGGTCACTCCCACCTGATCCGGGGGTCGAGCCAGGCGTAGGCGATGTCGGTGAGGAGCTGGACGGCGACGAAGATCGCCACCAGCAGGAGCAGGAGTGCCTGGACGACGGGGTAGTCCCGCACGACGACGCCCTGCTGGGCGAGCTGGCCGAGGCCCGGCCAGGCGAACACGGCCTCGACCAGGATCGCGCCGCCGAGGAGGTGCCCGATCTGCATGCCGAGCACGGTGACGGCGTTCGGCAGGGCGTTCGGCAGCGCGTGCCGCCACAGGATGCGGCGGCGCGGGACGCCCAGCGCGACGGCGGTGCGCACGTAGTCCTCGGCGAGGGCGCGCTCCAGCCCGTCCTTCAGATAGCGGGCGAGGACGGCGGCGCTCGGCAGAGCCAGGCACAGGGACGGCAGCAGGAGGAACTGCACCCCGAGGTCCGGGGCCTCCAGGACGGAGAGGCGGCCCCCGGAGGGCAGCCACCGCAGCGTCACGGCGAACACGAGGACCAGCAGCACGCCCGTGACGAACGGCGGCACGGCCAGGGCGCCGGTGGTCAGAGCGCGGACGGCGGCGCGGACCGGACGGCGGCGGGCGGTGGCACCTGCCACACCGAGGACGAGCCCGAGCCCGACCACGAGGAGCAGCGCCCCGAGGGCGAGTTCGATGGTGGCGCCGAAGCCGTTGCCGATGAGTTCGGCGACGTCGCCGCCGATGGCGTAGGAGGGGCCGAGGTCGCCGCGCAGCAGGTCGCCGAGCCAGGACGCGTACTGCGTGGCCAGCGGCTCGCCGAGGCCGAGGCGGTCACGGATCGCGGCGACCGTCTCGGGCCCCGCGTCGGGTCCCGCCAGCGCGGTGGCCGCGTCGCCCGGTATCAGGCGCAGGATGAGGAAGACGGCGAAGGAGGCGAGCAGCAGGGTGAGGAGGGCGGTGGGGACACGTTTGATGAGATAACCGGTCATGGCCGTTCCGTCATGCCAGATAGGCGTTGTCGAGGGTGAGGTAGCCGAACTTGTTCACGGTCACGTCCCGGACGTCCGCCCGGGCCACCTGGAGCTGCGCGCGCACGACCAGGTCGATGATGAACGCCTCCTCCAGCAGCGTGTCCGAGATCCGCCGGTAGAGGGCGAGCGCCTCGTCATCACGCGGATCGGTGCGCCGCCACGCTTCCTGGACGGCCTCCGTGTACGCGTCGGAGCTGAACCGCGAGGTGTTGTGCGCCTCGTTGAAGGGGTAGGCGCTGACGGCGAGCGTGGAGGGGGTGACCTGCGCGAACCCGTGGTTCATGGTCCACAGGGCAGGCATGTCCTGGGAGATGAGGCGGCGCTGCGCGTTGGCCGGGTCGTAGGGCTGGAGTTCGACGTCGATGCCGACCTGCTGGAGGTCGTACTGCACCATTTCCGCGATGACCTGGTCACCGGGCGTCGCGGAGTATCCGAGCGGCACGTGGAGGCCGCGCGCCCCGGCGGAGCGCAGCAGGTCGCGGGCGCGCTCGGGGTCGTGGCCGTAGTGGGTGCGGCCGGCCTCACTGAAGGCGGGGGAGGAGCGCGGCCACGGCGCGGAGCTCGCCAGTCCGTAGCCGCCGAGGGCCTGGTCGACGATGCGGTCCCGGTCCACGGCCCAGGCGATGGCCTGGCGGACGGTGCGGTCGTCGGTCGGCGCGACCGCGACGTTGGCGCCGACGTAGGCCGCTCCCGAGCCGATGTCGTAGCTGGTGACGGTGAACTGCGGATCGCTCGTCAGCGTCCGCACGTCGCGGCCCGAGAGCCCGAGGGACAGGTGCGACTGCCCCGTCCGCAGCGACGCCATGAGGGAGTCGGCCTGGGCGATGATCCGTATCTCGACACCGTCGAGGTACGGCCGCCCGCGCAGCCAGTACGCGTCGTTGCGCGCCAGGGTGAGTCCGGAGCCGGGGCGCCGGTCGGTGAGCCGGAACGGCCCGGTGCCGTTCAGGTGTTCTCCCGTGACGGCCTGCTCGACGGTCTCCCGGTCGGCGATGATCATGAACTCGAAGAGGTCGAACAGGTTGCTCACCGGATGGTCGAGCGTGAGGACCAGCTCATGGTCACCGCGCCGGTCGAAGCCGGTGACGGCCTCCGCGGTGGACCGCAACTGGGCGGAACGCTCCGGGTTCTGGAGGTTCTGCACGGCGAAGATCACATCATCGGCCGTGAAGGGCCGGCCGTCGTGGTACGTGACGTCCTGGCGCAGCAGCAGCCGTACGGTCCTGCCGTCCTCCGACACCTCCCACGACTCGGCCAGCTCGGGCTGCGGGACGAGGTCGTCGTCGTAGCGCGTGAGCGTGTTGAAGACCAGACGGTGCAGGAGATTCATCGACGCCTGGGTGAACAGTAGCCCCGGGGTGAAGTCCACGCCGTGCGCGACGGTGAGGACACCGCCGCGGCGCGGGCCGCCGGCGGCGGACGAACTCTCGTTCATGCGGGCCGCCGACCGGCAGGCGCCGACCGCGAGCAGCGCGGAGCCGGCGCCCAGGGCGCGCAGCAGCCGGCGCCTGGTCGGCCCGTGGGGGACGGCGGATGTCGAAGGGTGCATGGAGGCCTACCGGTTGCGAGGGGAGCGGAACCCGCCCGCTCGGCGCGGGGAACGGCAGCCGTTCCTGATTGATTGCTTGCCGAGGGGAAGGAATCCCGCGCGGCGCCGGGTCGCGGTCAGCGGGCGCGTGGATGCGCGACGGAGCGCCATCCGGCGCGGGCGCGCGGGGGCGACGGCGGGAGATGGAAAAGGCGGGGGAGTGGTGGCGCGGCGGAGAGCCCGGTCAGCGGAGCAGCGCGCGCACCGGCCCGGCACAGATCGCGCTGGCCTGCCGACGGAGGTCGACATGCCTGCGGGACACGAGGCGCAGAACCGGATTCACGGGAAGCAGAGTGACAGGACCGATCGCGATCGGTCAACACGCGCCCACCTGACGGAGCGTTAGGTCAGACCGCTCCGCCCCCGCACGCAGCGGATCCCGGTACAGCGCCGCCAGCGCCGGCGTACCGCCCGCGACCGGCAGGACGGCCGGCCCGGCGTGCGGCGGCACCAGCCGCGACGGGTCGTCGCAGATGTGCGAACGGGCCGCCAACTCCTCCGCCATCACCGCGTGGTACTCCGGATTGAGCAGGCTGGAGATCTCCGTGACGATGACCACGTCCGGGTTGAGCACATCGGTCAGCAGCGCGGCGGCCCGCCCGACCATCCGCGCACGGTCCCGCAGCAGCCGGTCGGCACGTCCGTCCCCCGCGGCCGCCGCGTCCACCAGCAGCCGCACGTCCGGCTCCGGGACGACACCGTCCCGCACCGCCCGTGCGGCCAGCGCCGTGTCGGAGGCGACCGCGTGCAGACAGCCGGCCCGGCCGCAGTGACAGCGCTCGCCCCGGACACCGATCGGCAGATGCGCCACGTCCCCGGCGGCGGACCGCGGCCCGTGGTGCACCACACCGGCTATGCCGAACGCCGCGTCCACCACATTGCCGATGAACAGGTGCGCCACGCTGCGCCGCGCGGCAGGGCGGCCGAAGAGGATCTCCGAAAGGGCGATGGCCCGCGCGTGGTTGTCCACATGCACCGGCAGGCCCAGGGCGCGCTCCAACGGTGCCCGCAGCGGAGTCCCGCACATGCCGAGCGCCTCGTGCCGCACCACCGTCCCCGCCCCCGGGTCCACCCAGCCGCCGACGATCGCCCCGAAACCGAGCACCGGACGTCCCGCCGCGTGCCGTTCCAGGAATCCCGGCAGCACATCGAGGGCCGGCCCGAGCGCCGCGTCCCCCGAAAGACCGGTGAACACGGTGGTGCCCCGTGCCACCACACCGCCCCGCAGGTCCAGCAGGCAGTACGTCGCCGCGCTGACACCGAGGTGCAGCCCTCCGACGAGGGGACCGTCCGTGTCGATGTCGACGGGCACCTGCGGACGCCCCACCGCGCCGGCGACCGACAGCTCCGGACGCTCACGGACCAGCCCCAGCCGCGCGAGCCCCACGAACTGCCGGGACACGGCGGCCGGACTCAGCCCGGACAGGCGGGCGATCGCGCCACGTGCGACCGGCCCGTGGTCGAGGGCCGCCCGCAGCACGGCGGCGGCATTGGCATCGCGGCGTCCGTCGCCCGGCCGGGACATGGGATGGCCTCCTCGCTGTCGATGTGGCGGTCGATGTACCGGCCCGTTGCGCCGCATTGCGGTCGGGTGAAATATCCACCGGCGCGACCCTCCAGGACGCAGGCCATCACCTCACGTGATCACCGCAGGTGAGCCACGCACCTGCCGGGCGAACCAGTCGCCGTGGCGCCGATTCAACCATCACCGGGCGCCCTCCGCGCCGCCCGGGAGGGGATTGACCGGGACCGCCCGCCGCGCTTTATTTCCGCTGCGAGACGAATCCACCGCCGGCGCGGCCCCCGACGCCCGCGCCACCGCACCCACCGCCGGCCGACCGCCCGGCCCGCCCGAGAGGTTCGCAACCATGACCACCGCACCCGAGACCACCGCCACCGCGACCGGACACGACGACAGCACCCCGATCACCGTGACCCGCCTCAACGGCCGCATAGGAGCCGTCATCTCCGGCGCCCGCCTCGGCGGCGACCTGCCGGCCGCGACCGTCGCCGCCGTCCGCGCGGCAGTCCTCGCCCACAAGGTCGTCTTCTTCCGCGACCAGCACCACCTCGACGAGGAGAGCCACGAGGCGTTCGGCCGCCTCCTCGGCGCCCCGGTCGCCCACCCCACCGTCCCCTCGGCCGACGGCCGGTACGCCCTGCCGATCGACTCCGACTTCGGCGGCCGCGCCAACCAGTGGCACACGGACGTCACCTTCGTCCCCGCCTACCCCGCCTTCTCCATCCTCCGCGCCGTCACCATCCCGCCCTACGGCGGCAACACCCTGTGGTCCAACACCGCCGCCGCGTACGCCGACCTCGCCGAGCCACTGCGCACCCTCGCGGACAGCCTCCGCGCCGTGCACTCCAACGCCTACGACTACGTCGCCGCCCACCCCGAGGCCGACGGCGAACAACTCCGCCGCTACCGCGAGATCTTCACCGCGGTCCGCTTCCGCACCGAGCACCCGGTGGTGCGCGTCCACCCCGAGACCGGCGAACGCGTCCTGCTCCTCGGCAACTTCGTCCAGCACATCACCGGCCTGCCCAGCAAGGACTCCCGCCTCCTCATCGACCTGTTCCAGGCCCACGTCGAGCGCCCGGAGAACACCGTCCGCTGGCAGTGGCGCGAGGGCGACGTCGCCCTGTGGGACAACCGCGCCACCCAGCACTACGGCGTCGACGACTCCGACGACCACCGCCGCTCGCTGCGCCGTGTGACCATCGACGGCGACGTGCCCGTCGGCCCCGACGGCCGCCCCAGCGAGCTGCTGGTCCCCGAGGAAGTCCCCGCCCCCGCCTTCGGCCCGGCCTCCGGGGCCGCCGGGAAGGACACGACCGCACCGTGAGCACCGAGCCGCACCGGCCACCGAACGTCATCGTCGTCCTCACCGACCAGCAGCGCTGGGACACCACCGGCGTGGCGGGCAACCCCGCGGGCGTCACACCCGAGTTCGACCGGATCGCCCGCACGGGCACCTGGGCAGGGACGGCCGTCACGCCGAACCCGGTGTGCGCCCCCGCACGCGCCGCGCTCCAGACCGGCCGGTTCCCCACCGCGGCCGGCGTCCACCGCAACGGACTGCCCCTCCCGCAGGACGTACCGACCCTGGCCGGCGCCTTCGCCGCCGCCGGCTGGACGACGGGCTACCTCGGCAAGTGGCACCTCGCGGGAGCGCCGGCCGGCGCAGGACCCGTCCCGCCCGACCGGCGCGCCGGGTACCGCCACTGGCTCGCCGCCGAACTGCTGGAGTTCACCTCCGACGCCTACCGGACGGTGCTGTACGACGAGGACCAGCGGCCGGTGCGGCTCCCCGGATACCGCTCCGACGCCCTGGTCGACGCCGCGATCCGCTTCGTGGCCGACCACCACGACCAGCCGTTCCTCCTGTTCCTGTCCCTGCTCGAACCCCACCACCAGAACGCCACCGACGACTACCCCGCCCCCCACGGATACCGCGAGCGCTACGAGGGAACCTGGCTGCCGCCGGACCTCGCGGCCCTCGGCCCCGGCGCGCCGGGCGGCGGCGCCCACCGTCACATCGGCGGCTACCTCGGCCAGCTCAAACGCGTCGACGAGGGCGTGGGCCGGCTCCGCGACGCGCTGCACAGCCTCGGCATCGAGGACCGCACCATCCTCGCCTGGACCGCCGACCACGGCTCCCACTTCCGCACCCGCAACGACGAGTACAAACGCTCGGCGCACGACGCGTCGGTCCGCGTCCCGCTCGCACTGACCGGCCCCGGCTTCACCGGCGGCGGCCTGATCCGCCGGCCCGTCAGCACCGTCGACCTCGTGCCGACCCTGCTGGAGGCGGCCGGGCTGCCGGTGCCCGCCGGCGTGCAGGGACGCTCGTTCCTGCCGCTGGTGGGCGGAGGTGCCGACCCCGGGCGGCCGGACGGCGTCCTCGTCCAGATCAGCGAATCGCACGTCGGCCGCGCCCTGCGCACCGGCCGCTGGAAGTACGCCGTGGCCGCCCCGGACGCGGACGCCTGGAACGACCCGGCCGCCGACCGGTACGTGGAGACCGAGCTGTACGACCTGGCAGCCGACCCCTACGAGCTGGACAACCTGGCGGGCCTCACCTCCCACCGATCCGTGGCCGACGGCCTGCGCGCCCAGTTGCTCGCCTGGCTCGAACGCGCGGGGGAGCGGCCCCCCGAGATCCTGCCGGCCCCGCCACGGACCCTGCCGCAGCGGCGCCCCGACCCCGAGGCGCGCGACCTGCCCTGGGACGGACTCCCGTTCGGCCACCGGCGCGGCGACGGGGGGAACCCGCCCTGACGCCGGCCCGCCGGCACCGCCGGAGGGCTCAGGCCACCGCCCCCTCCGGACGGGAGGGCGGTGCCAGGGCCAGCAGCTCACCGAGACGGGCGCACAGATCCGTCCCGGCCGCGGCGTGCACGGTCGTGATGCCCAGCGCCGCGGCGGGCGGCAGATTGACCTCCTGGTCGTCCACGAACACGCACTGATCACCCCGCAGACCCATCCGCTCCAGCGTGCGCCGGTAGATCTCCGGATCGGGCTTGGCGAGCCCCTCCCGTTCGGAGATCACGGCCACGTCGAACAGGTCCCACACCCCGAGGTGCCCGTACGGGTCGTAGGGCTCGACGCCGAAGGAGTTGGACAGCATCGCCACCCGCATCCCGGCCTCCCGGGCGGCGACGGCCAGCGCCACCACGTCCTCCGCCCGCCGGATACCGGCCCAGGCCCGCCCCATGAGGTTCTCCGACCGGTCCACCCCCAGCGCCCGCGCGGTGGTCGCGTTCCACTCCTCCTGCGACAGACGCCCGGCCTCCAGCGCCAGATACAGCTCCCGCCCCGCCGGGTCACGCTCCAGCGCGTGGCTCCACGCGTCGGCGGCCAGCCCCTCGCGCAGACACCAACCGCGGACCGACTCCCCGATCCCCGTCGCCAGCACACCCGCGAAATCGAGAATGAGCCCCCTGTAGCGCACGCCGTTCCCCTTCCCGCCGACCCACGTACGGTCCTCAGAATCGCCACCGCACGGCAACCGGGCAAGGGCGCACGGACGCTTCGCCCCGAACGGCCTCAGCGGGAGACGGCGGGCACGCTCACCGCGGCCACCAGCCGGGCAGCTGCGCGGTGATCGCCCGCGCCGCCGCCTCGACACCGGTCGCCCCGCCCACCGCCCATGCCTCGAACGCGGCGACGACCCCGCCCGCGATGAACGCCGCCGGATACGCCGACGCGCGCCCGGGGACCTCGGCCCCCGCGCGCGCGAGCTGCGTGACGGCCGCCTCGGCCCGCTCCTGCTGCGCGGCGAGCAGACGCCGCCGGAATCCGGCGTCAGAACCGGAGGCGAACAGCGTCCGGTACACGTCCCTGCGCTCAAGGATCTCCCGGAGCTGGTCGCGGAGTGCCCGCTCGTACGCCGCCGCCAGCTCCGCGGGACCCGCGGCCTCACTGATCACGTCCTCCGGCACCCGCGCGAGACGGTCGACCTCCTCCGCGAACACATCCGCCGCCAGCGTCCGGATGTCGGGCCAGTGCCCGTAGAACGTCACCCGGTGCACCCCCGCGTCGCGGCAGAGCCTCGCGACCGTCAGTTCTTCGAGGGGCGCTGCCGCCAGCGCGTCGAACAGAGCACGCACCACGCGTTCCCTGGTCCGCACGGCGCGCGGCTCGGCGCGGTCGGCGGCGAGGGCGCTTCCGCGCCGGGGCGGGCTGCCGGACATGCGCTTCCCTCCGGGGAGTGGGGACCGAAGAGACGTGCCCCCGGCCCGGGTCAGCGTACGGACGTCTGGCCGCCGTCGACCGGAATGAGCTGTCCCGTGATGAAGCGCGAGGCGTCGGAGGCGAGGAAGACCATCACCGGTCCGAGGTCACGGTCCGGGTCGCCGTACTTCTGGCCCAGGGCGATCGACTGCTCATTCTGCCAGTAGTTCGCGGTGAGCTGGTCCTCGGTCATGCGTGCCCGCGCCTCCTGGTACATCGGCGTGGCGATCGCGGGGAGGATGGCGTTGACCCGGACGCCGTCCGCGCCCCAGGCACCCGCCGCGGTCCGGGTCCAGGAGTGCACCGCGCCCTTGGAGGCGGAGTAGGCGGGCGCCACGGGCTCGGCGCGCAGGCCGGACACCGAACCGAAGTTGATGATGGAGCCGCGCTTGTTCGGAGCCATCAGCCGGTGCGCCGCCTGGTTCACCAGCATCGTGCCGCGCACGTTGACGGCCATCATCATGTCCCAGTCGGCGGGGGTGACGGTGGCGGCGTCGCCGGGGCGCTGGATCGCGGCGGGGTGCGCGAGGACGTCGAGCCCGCCCAGTGTCCGCGCCGCTGCGTCGAAGGCGCGTGTCACGTCCTCGGGGTCCGATATGTCGGCGACCATGAAGGACGCCGAGCCGGGGCCGGCCCGGCGCGCGTCCTCGGCGACCTTCTCGCCGCCGTCCTTGTCGAGATCCATGCCGACGACCCGGGCGCCGGCGCCGACGTAGGCGCGCAGTGTGGCGGCGCCCATGCCGCGGGCGCTGCCCGTGACGATGATCCGGTGGCCGTTCAGGTCCATGGTGATGACTCCTTCGTCGATTCCGGCGTCTGCCGTCTCTAATTTACATCTGTAGCGCAGTGTCCCTTCGGGGCGGCGAGGCTTCCGGAAAACGTTCCAGCCATACCGGAAAGTGTCCGGAAATTTGCAGGAGGAATGGCTGCGGAGCCGACGGCCGACGTGGGATTCGGGCGCTTATGTGGCTATCCGACGAGGGCTGGGGTGGGCGATGGGCGTGGGAGAACGGCCAACCTGCGAGGGGGTGTGTCCGGCGTGTTGTCATGTCCGGACCCCCTTCCTAGTCTGGGAGCGCTCCCAAAGCCCTGGTCCCGCTCGCGCGGCATGTCCACCGGGAAGTCGACATGTCGTTTGCCGCCCTCCGCTGCTCCGCGGTGCCCTCCGCGGGCCGGGCCGGCACCCCCCTGTCCCGCCTTCCGGCGTGCGCCGCCGGGTGGACGGCCTCCGCGACGCCGCCGCCCGCCCGGGGCGGACGCCGTCCTCAGGAGGTCCCTCATGCGTGTCCACCGATATCGGCCCCGGGTATGGGCGGTGGCGGTCTTCGTCGCCGTCGTCGGCCTGGTCGCCACCTTTTTCAACCCGCCCTCCGGCACGGCCGCGCCCGTCCCCGCCGCCGCGGCGGCGGCGGCCGTCGAGGACGACGGGGCCGACTGCCCGGTCCCGGACCCGGGGCCGTCGCCGTCCACCTCTCTCCTGCCCGACCCCTTCACGCGGCTGGACGGCACCCGCATCTCCGACACGTCCGACTGGCGATGCCGGCGGGCGGAGATCAGGGAACTGGCGGAGAGGACCATCTACGGGCAGAAGCCCGGCAGGCCGGACAGCGTGACGGGCAGTGTCTCCCGCACCGGCATCACCGTGAACGTGTCGCACCAGGGCAGGAGCGCGAGCTTCTCCGCGAGCGTCGACCTGCCGAGCGGCTCCGGCCCGTTCCCCGCGGTCATCGTCCTCGGCGGGCTCGGCGCGGACACCGCCACCATCAAGGCATCGGGGGCGGCCGTCATCAACTTCGATCCCTACTCGGTGGGGCAGGAGGGCACGTCCCGCAGCAACAAGCAGGGTGCCTTCTACAGCGTCTACGGCTCGTCGAGCAGCACCGGCCTGCTCATGGCCTGGTCCTGGGGCGTGAGCCGGATCATCGACGTCATCGAGCAGTCGGACGGCAGCGTGCTGCGCACCGACGCGGCGGGCGTCACGGGGTGCTCCCGGTTCGGGAAGGGCGCCTTCGTGGCCGGCGCGTTCGACCAGCGCATCGACCTCACGATGCCGATCGAGTCGGGTACCGGCGGCGCGCCCGTCCTCCGGGGCATCGCGGGGGAGAGCGGCTCGCAGCCCCTCAGCAGCGCCTACTCGGAGCAGCCGTGGCTCGGTGACGCGTTCAGCGCCTACACGGGCAACCCGAACGCCCTGCCGGTGGACACGCACGAGATCGTGGCGATGGTCGCGCCGCGTGGTCTGTTCATCATGGAGAACCCGCACATCGACTGGCTGGGCGCCCGCTCCGGAAGCGTGTCGGCGCTGGGCGGCGCCGAGGTGTACAACGCGCTCGGTGCCGGCGACGACATCACGTACTGGTCCGCCGTCCAGGACGGCACCCACTGCGCCGCCAGGTCGGAGTGGCGGACGCCGCTCCAGCAGAACATCCAGAAGTTCCTGCTGGGGACGGGCGATCAGCCCGGCGTCTTCCGGATCGCCGCGAACAAGTCGGGAAACCTGTCCGCCTGGCGGAACTGGCAGACCCCGGTGCTGACCGACGACGGCGGCGGCGACGCGGACGGCGATTCCGACGGTGACGCCGGCGGCGACGAAGGAAGCGCGGAGGGTGACTCCGACGGCGACGCGGAGGGTGATGCGGACGGTGGCCCGGGCGGCGGCGACGGTGCCTGCGCCGCCACCTACCGTACGGTCAACAGCTGGTCCGGCGGCTTCCAGGGCGAGGTGACGATCAGCAACGACGGCGCCACCGCCATCGACGGCTGGAGCGTCGGCATGACGCTGGCGTCCGGGCAGTCCATCACCAACCTCTGGAACGGCCGGAACACCGGCACCAGCGGCACCGTCACCGTGCGGAACACCGCGTGGAACGGGACCGTCCCGTCCGGCGGCAGCGTGACCTTCGGGTTCGTCGGCAGCGGCAGTCCGTCCACCGCCCCCGGCGGCATGACCTGCACGAGCCCCTGAAGCGGACGCGCCTGACCGCCCCCGCCCGGGCGCCGTACCGGCCGCCGGGGCGGGATCCGCACGCCAGACCCCGCCACCGGGCCGGCCCGCCCCCGCAGAGGGCGCGATAGTGCACACGCAGGCCCATATCGTCCACAGCCGCGGCCCTAGCATGGCCATGCCCGAGCCGCACGGCATCAGCGGGGACCCCCGCCCACGCCGCCCTCTGCCCCGCGCACCCTCACGCCACCTCACGGATCGCCCTGGACGAGGCACGTCATCACCCGGTGAGGCGGTACCCCGACCCCGGCCGGCGCCGGGGCGCGCGCCGGTGCCGGATGGCCGGCGGGACGTCTCCTCGGAAGAAGGGAAGGGCATGCCTCGAAAGAGAAGTGCGAGAACGGCGGTGGCGGTGTGGTTCACCGGTCTCCTGACCGCCGCGGCCACCCTCGTGACGTTCGACGCGGCACACGCCGCGACGATCCGGTACGAGGCGGAGGACTCCCCCGCCTCCTGCGACGGTTCGATCGAGACGGAGCACGCGGGCTGGTCCGGCTCCGGATTCTGCGACTCCGACAACAGCACCGGCGCCTACGTCCAGTTCACGGTCGACGCCCCCGCCTCCGGCACGGCGACACTCGCCGTGCGCTTCGCCAACGGCGGCTCCGGAGCACGCCCCACCGACATCCGGGTCAACGGGTCGGGTACGCAGTCGACGTCGTTCGAGTCCACGGGAGCCTGGACGGCCTGGACCACGAAGACGCTCACCGTCGACCTCACGGCCGGCACCAACACGGTCCGCCTCACCGCCACGGGCTCCAGCGGCCTGCCCAACGTCGACTACATAGAGATCACGGCGGACGGCGACGACACCACCAACCCGCCCGGGACACCGGCCGGCACCCTCTACGTGGCGCCCGGCGGCAGCGCGGACGCCACCGGCACCGAGGCCGATCCCACCACACTCACCTCGGCGATCAGCCGCGTCACCCCCGGCGGCACCATCTATCTGAGCGGCGGCACGTACCACTTCTCGGAGACGGTCACCATCCCGCCCGGCAACAACGGGACGGCGAGCGCCCGCACGCTGCTCACCGCCGAGCCCGGCGAGACCCCGGTGCTGGACTTCTCCGCGCAGAGCGAGGACACGGCCAATCGCGGGCTCGCCGTCAACGGCTCGTTCTGGCACGTCTACGGCATCGTCGTCGAGCACGCCGGCGACAACGGCATCTTCGTCGGCGGCAGCGACAACATCATCGAGCGCACCGTGACCCGCTACAACCACGACACCGGCCTCCAGCTCTCCCGCATCTCCTCCACCACGCCACGCGACCAGTGGCCGGCCGACAACCTCATCCTGAGCGCCGAGTCGCACGACAACGCCGACTCCGACGGTGAGGACGCCGACGGATTCGCGGCCAAGCTGACCGTCGGCCCCGGCAACGTCTTCCGCCACGCCGTGTCCCACAACAACATCGACGACGGCTGGGACCTCTACACCAAGACCGACACGGGCGCCATCGGAGCGGTGACCATCGAGGACTCCCTCTCCTACGGGAACGGGACCCTCAGCGACGGCACGCAGAACTCCAGCGGCGACCGCAACGGCTTCAAGCTCGGCGGCGAGGACATCTCCGTCGACCACGTCATCCGCGGCAACATCGCCTACGACAACGGGAAGCACGGCTTCACCTACAACCGGAACCTCGGCACGATGCAGGTGACGGACAACGTCAGCATCGACAACGAGGAGCGCAACTACTCGTTCGACGGCGGCACCTCGGTGTTCCGCGGCAACCTCTCCTGCCGCAGCGACGACGGCTCGAACGACAGGATCATCGGCGACGCCGACGGCACCAACCAGTTCTGGTCCGGCACGAACGGCTCCGGGTGCGCCGCGTACACCGGCGCCCTCGACTGGTCCTACACCGCCGACGGCACCCTCGTCGTGACGTTCGGCGGCAACCAGGTCATGCCGTAACGGACGGCCGGCCGCCCGGCCGGTCCGTCCACCCCACACGGACGGACCGGCCGGCATCCTCACGCGCGGCGCGGACGCCTGACAGCACGGGCACGAGCACCGGCCAGCAGCGACCGGGCCTGCTCCCCGGTGTTCCGCGCCGGGTTGAGGACGCACACCCAGCCCTGCGCGGCATAGCAGGGGTGGGGGAGCAGCAGGTCCGTGACGGTGTAGTCGAACCGGGCGTGCCGGCCCTGGTGCGCCGCGGGCGGGTAGCCCATGAGCTGCTCGAACACCGTGCGGCCGACTGCCACGTTCAGCCGGAAGACACCGGGACGGTCGAGATCGGACTCCGTGTCGAAGCCCGGGTAGTCCTTGGTCACGAGCGTGGCGAACGGCATACGGCGCGGTGAGTCACCGTCCGGATCGTGGAAGAAGAACGTGTCCCCCCACGCGATCTCGGGCGCGCCGCCACCGGCGTCGGCGGTGTACGCGACGACGCCCGGCAGCGCACCGGTGAAGGCGATGATCTCGTCCTCGGACATGGCGGGGTCTCCTCCTCGAAGGGACGGACATGGGCCGGGATCGCTGCGATCCGCACCTTCGAGTCTTTCATTGAGCTTCCCAGTGAGACTTTTGTCTCGACTACCGTGCCCTGCCAGGACACTGATGCTGACAACCCTCAATCCGCTATGAGGGCGATCCCTCCACGGAGAAGTGAAGGACGGCACCCCGCCCGGCGCCTACACGCCCGGACCGCCCCCCTCAGCCCTTCTCCTCCGCGGACTCCTCGGGCAGGTCCTCCGCGTCTCCCTCGCCGACCTGTACGCCCCGCAGCGGGTCCCCCTGCGCGGTGGCGCTCTCGGTGTACCCCTCCGCCGCGCTCGCGGTCCCGGGGACGACCCGGTCGTGGGCCTCGTCCTCGTGCCCGGAATGGGCGCCCGGTCCCCGGCCCTCGTCGTTCGGCTGCCGCATGACTTCCCTCACTTCCTGTCGAACCTGTTCCGATGCCCGCCGCAGGTACCCATCGGCCGATGAGCGAAACGGACACCGCGGATCCGCGGGGCACACCGCTCAGACCACGGCGTCCGCCCCCACCGTGACCCGCTCGCCCGGAGCACACCGCACCAGCCGGGCACCGTGCCCCCGCCGCCCGGCCTCGGCCAGGAAATCGTCCAGCGGCGAACGGAACACCGTGTAGTCGTCGTAGTGGACCGGCAGCGCCCGCCGCGGCCGCAGCATGTCGAGCAGCCCCGCGCCCTGCGCGGCGTCCATGGTGACGACCAGGCCCCCCGGCAGCGTCGTCCCGCCGAGATGCAGAACGGCCAGATGGATCCCGGGGCAGCGCTCGGCGATCTCGCGCAGACCGTCGTACAGCACCGTGTCGCCAGAGATGTACAGCACCAGCCGCACCTCACCGGAGCGGTCGCCGAACTCCAGGAGGCTGCCCATCACCGGCGGAAGCAGCAGCCGGGCCGGACCGGGCGCGTGCCGGCCCGGCAGCGCGGTGATCCGCACGGAGGAGTCCCCGTGCCGCAGCGTCCTGCTCTGCCAGGTACGCAGCCCCGCCGCGCGGCGGAAGCCGTGCAGACCTTTCAGGAAGCGGGCGGCGTGGGGCGTGGTGACGAACGGCAGTCCCCGGTCCAGGCCGCGCCGCGCCACCCGGTCGAAGTGGTCGCCGTGCAGGTGGGACAGGAGCACGGCGTCCAGGTCCTCGTGCGGCAGATCCGCCACGTCGACGGCCGGCTCGGTCAGCCGCCGGGACACCAGCCCGTAGCCGAGGTGGGCGGCCTGTCCACGGTGCAGGAAGTTCGGGTCGGTCAGCAGGGTCAGTTCTCCGTAGCGGATCAGCATGGTGGCGTTGCCGATGAACTGGATCTCCGCCGCGCCCTCGGGCGGTTCGTGCCGCACAGCCGGGCTCCCTCCGTCGCCTCGGGACATCCCCCGCGTCCGGGACCGGGTGATCCGGCGACCGGCGTTTTACACCCGTCGGCGAGACCGGGCCGCCGCTCCGCGCCCACGGCTGATCCGCCGGGCGTCACGCACGGTTCGCCGACATGCGGGTTGCGTAACCCCCCCGGCGGCCGTACCGCGTACCGCAAGCAATCGACCACACGGACGAGCGGAAGTCCCGCCGCACACCGGCGGAGCGCGCAGCACAGCCGAGTATCATCCGATGATGCTCAGCCTGCGCGCGCGCACCGTGATCTTCGACATCGACGGAACCCTCTGCTTCGACGGACGGACGATCGACGACCGGATCCGCACGGCGATCCACGCCTGCGAACGCGCCGGACTGACGCCGGTGTTCGCCTCCGCACGCCCCGTCCGGGACCTCCTGCCCGTACTCGGCGGCGCCTTCCCGGCCGCCACACTGATCGGCGGCAACGGGAGCCTCGTATCGGTGGACGGCCAGGTTCGGGCACGCGCCGCCTTCGACCCCGCCGGATTCGCCGCGCTGATGGAGGCGGTCGCCCGCTACGGGGCGACCTACCTCGCCGACGGCCCCTGGGACTACGCCTACACCGGCCCCGCGGACCACCCGATCCTGAACCGTGTCGACCAGGGCCGCCTCGCCAGCAGGATCGACCTCGCGGACCTCCCCGAGGTCGTCAAGTTCCTCGTCGTCGGGGCGTCGGACATGACCGGACTCGCCGAGGCCGGCCGAGCGCTCGGCCTGACGGTCAACCACCACCTCGACGAGGCCGTCATCGACATCGCCCCCGGAGCGACGACCAAATGGGAAGCCGTGTCGTCGCTCGGCATCGGCGACTACGTGGCGTTCGGCAACGACATCAACGACGTCGAACTGCTGCGGCACGCCGAGCGAGCGGTACGCGTCGGCGCGCACCCGAGCCTCGACCACGTCGCCCGCATCACCGTCGCGGCCGACCCGGTGGCGGTCGCGGCCGAGATCTCCCGGCTGGCCCGGGCCGCCGAATCCGGACCGCCCGCGACGACCGCCACCGCCGGAGCAGCCCGGGAACCCGGCACCCTGGCCGACACCGTCTGACCCGCACGAGGATGGCCCACGTGCCCTCCTCCCCGTTCGACCTCGACGCCTTCCTCGCCCGGCCCCTCACCGCACGCATCGCGACGGACGGGCCGACGGTCCGCCCGGTGTGGTTCCTGTGGGAGGAAAGGGCCTTCTGGGTCCTGACCGGCCCCTGGACCAGACTGTTCCACCGGGTGCGCGACGACCCCCGCGTCGCCCTCGCCGTCGACGTGTGCGACACCGGGACGGGCCTCGTCCGCCAGGTCACCGCCAGGGGACGCGCCGAACTCCTGCCCTTCGACGTACCGCGCGGGCGCCGCAAGCTCGTCCGCTACCTCGGCCCGGACGAAACCTCCTGGGACCCCCGTTTCGTGCACTACCTGCACGACGACCCGGCGGAACGCGGCACGGCGTGGCTGCGCCTGGCCCCGGCGAGCCTGACGGCACTGGACCTGAGCTACTCCGCCGCACCCGGAGCACAGCCCGCCGGCATCCACGGATGAACCGACCCGTCCGTCTGCCCCATCCGAGCCCGAACGCGCGGTGGGACGGCACCGGCTGAGCCCTCAGCCGGCTCCCGGCCCGTCGTGGGAGAACGCGTATCCCACGAACTCGCCGAGCGGCACGTAACCGATGCGCCGGTACAGCGCGTTGCTGGTCGCGTTGCCCGGGTCCGTGAACAGGACGACGTCCGTCGCCCCGGCGGCGAGCGCCGCGCGGCTCACCTCGACCGTCACCGCACCGGCGTAGCCGCGCCCCCGGAGATGAGCCGGGGTGTAGACGGGATCCACCCTGACCATGCCGCCCACCATCGGCGTCGCCCCCGCCATGGAGACGGGCGTACCGTCCTCGCACTCCCAGAACGTGAAGCGCTTGTCCGCGAACCGCGTGTCGGCCCAGGAACCGGCCGCTATGGCGTCCACCACGCCCTGCTCCCCGACGTCCACGCAGAAATCACGGCACCAATCCACCAGTCGTTCCCGGTCCTGCTCCGCCGCGACGCGCCCCCGCCCCCCGGCGAACGGCACCGGCGGGGTGAGAGTGCCCAGACGGTGGAGCCGCGCCCGCCAGAAGGGCGCCGGCGCCGCGCCCGTGCACCGCTGCCACGCCCCGGCGAAAGCGGATGCCGTGTCCTCATCCGCGACGACACCGGTGAGACGGTGATCGAGGCCGGTCAGGCGGGCGGCGAGAGCGTCGGCACGCTCGGGGGACAGGGAAGTGACCGTCAGACGACGGGTCGGGAGGCGATAGCAGACGGCACGGACCTCGCCGTTCTCCGCCAGCCGGCCGAACAGCGTGGGACCGGCGCCGAGCGCGTCCGCGCGTGCCCGCAGCTTCTCGATCGTCGTGAGGGGAGTGTTGTGCAGGGCGGGACGCGAGCGCAGGAAATCCCCGGCCCGGTCGAGGAAGTCGTCGATGTCCTCGGTGAACCACCAGCCGTCGGAGAGCATGCGGCATGATCCCATGCCCGCCGGCGGGGGAGCCCCCGTGCCCGGGGCGCATCACGCACCGGGTGCACGGGAGCTGCCCGGTCAGCACTCGCTTGCGGCCGCGCGCTGGAGCGCTGCCTGTGTGTCCGGCCCGGCGATTCCATCGATCTCCCCGGTGTAGCCCCAATCCCGCAGCGAACGCTGGAGGGCCGACACCGTGCCGCTTCCGACGATGCCGTCGATGGGGCCGGTGTAGCCCCAGTACGCCTTGAGCCAGCGCTGCATCGCCTTCCAGCTGTCGGTCCCCAGCAGGCCGTCGATGGGGCCGGTGTAGCCGTAGTACTCCGCCAGCCAGGTCTGGACACATTTCGCCTCGGGGACGGAGAGGCCGAGATTGACGGTCGCGAGCGGGGCGACGGTGGAGCTCTGTGCGGCCGTCGCGGCCTGCGCCGCACCGGGGATGCCGAGGCCGGCGCAGGCGACGCCGGCGATGATCGCGAACTTGACGGACGTGGTGATACGGCTCTTCGGACGCAACGGTCCTCCTCGTGGACGTGATCGGCGTGGAGCGCGGCCCGTGTCGACCGCCTCCCCTCACGCCGAGGATGGCGGCGACCGCTTTCATCGCGCTTTCACCGCGGGACACTGCGCCGAGCCCGCCCTCGGCCGGCCGCGCGACCGGGAGCGGGGGGACGCCGCACCGCGACGTCCCCCCGGCCATCGCTGCCTCAGCCCGCCATCGCCGTGAGCAGCAGCGACAGATCAGCGACCATCTCCTCCTCGGTCAGCGCCCGGGTGTCGAAGTCGCCGGCGTTGTAGAAGCCCCCGAGAGTGATGTCGACGTAGTGGTCACCGACCACATAGCCGGCCCGGAGATTCCCATGGCCGCTCCCGTCGTCCTCGTATACCAGGTAGCCCGACGTACCCGCCGGCAGGATGCGGAGCGGGCCGGCGCCGGGCGAGTCCCTGAGTTCCTCCATGGCGAACCGCAGGTCCGCTCCGAGTTCCCCCGCCGGATACATCGCGTCGGAGCGGGACAGATCCTCCACATGGATCCGGATGTTGCGGATCCCCACATCGACACGCCCGTAGGCCGCCTCCGACGGTTCGTAGACGCAGTCGGTCTGCGGAACGATGTCGTCGGGTTCCTCGGAGACCGAAGCGCCCTGCAACTGGACATCGAGCTGATCGACGGCCACCGCCGTCACGGCGGCGCAGCGCTCCTCGGCCGTGCCCGTCACCGGCAGCAGGGGGTCGCCGAAATCCTCAAGACCCGGATACTCGACGGCGGGGGACGGACTGATCTGCGGTTCACCGGCCGGTGACGCGCCGCCGAGGGACCGCACGATGTCGGTGATCTCCCGGAAGGTGATCTCCTCGGTCAGCGGCTCGTTGGCGCCGTCCGGGTGCCCGATCCAGCCGTAGACGACGATGTGGAAAGCGGTGTCCCCCTGCCGGAACGAAGCGGTGCCGTCACCGCGTTCCATGTCGGTCTGCAGATTCTGGTTGTGGACGATCCACCCCTCGTCGCCCACGGGGAACTCGTACAGCGGACTCCAGGTCATGTTCTCCCCGCCGCCGCCCACGCTGGAACGGATGACGGAGGAGAACCGGTCGTACACCTCGTCCGCCTGGTCCCCGACCGCCATGTGCACGTTGGTCATGATGCTGTAGTCGCCGTCCTCGAGCGTGCTCGCCCCCGGAGTGTTGTAGTGGCATTCGATGCCACCCTCGTCCGTCTCCGCGCTCTGGAACTCGTAATTGCGGGCCAGCATGGTCTGCGAGACGGCCGAGCACGCGGCCTCCGGTCCCGCCTCGTAGCCGAGCGCCCGGGCGTCGGGGAAATCGACCGGCTCCAGGGTCGGATGAGGCGTCAGCGCGACCTCGTCCGCCGGGTCCTCCCCGCCCCCGTCTCCACCGAGGAACAGCACGCCCCCCACGGCGAGCGCTGCGGCGACGACCGCGGCCACGATCCACAGCGCCCGCGAACGACGCGCCGGCGGTGGGGGAGGCCCCGGGAGATAGCCGCCCTGCGGTGGCGGAGCACCGTAGGCGTACGGGCGCGGCTGCCCCGGGGACTGGGGCGGAAAACTGTCGGACATGCTCTCACTCTCGGTACGTTCGATTCCCGGGCGCGGGGGCGGCCGCGAACCAGCGGCCCTGTCCCGGAGCGGCGGACATCCACCGCACCGTCCCCCGTCGGCGGCGCACTCGGCGCTCCACCGCGTCACAGCCTGCCGACGGCACTTTCATCCCGCTTTCATGCCGGGCGCACGGCATCAGCCCCGGCCGCGCGCAATTCACGAGGTGTTGACATGATGACGCTGCCCCAGTCCGCGCGCCTCTCCGGCGTGCTCATTCATGGCCCAGTGTTACGGGAATGTGGCGGGCGGCACCGTGAGGTCCTTCTCGTGGTCGGCACCCCTTTCCGCAGTGGCTACTCTGAGGACATGCGGATCTCCCTGCACAACACATCCTGTCGCGCGTCCGGCCACTCCTTTCGCTGACCGTTCCTGCACGCTCCGACCGGTATTCCTGGGGTTCCGTCGTGTCCGACGTCCTTTTCACCCGCGATGATGTCGAGAAAGAAGCAGGGGGAAATCCGTGGACCCGCGCACGGGATTTCTCCGCCGAGATCGACCCCGACGACATGGCGGACACCGCCGCCGCCTACACGCGTGCCGCGGCCGAGGCGCACGGCGCCCACGACCTCGCACGTGACGCCGGCGCGATCGCCGCGGCCGCCGGAGAACTCGACGGCGACGCGCTGGTGGACGCCGAGGGCCGCCTCGACGAGACCGCCACCGCGCTGCGCGGCGGCGGTGACGACATGGACGAGGCGGTCCGGTACCTCGTACGCGCGATGAACTCGGCGCTCGACGCCGAGGGCGAGGTACGCGACGCCGTGTTCGCCCCGGGCGGGCTCGAGGAGACCTACCTGCGGCACACCGAGGCGGCCGAGGCGGAATGGAACGAGTGGCGGGCGACGGCCGCCGCCGGTCCCCCGGCCGGTACCGGGATGATGGGCGGACCGACCGGGAACGGCACGCTGACCGCGCTCCGCCCGCCCCTCGGACACACGGGCCTCGATCCGTGGCCCGAGGGAGCCGCGCTGCGGATCCGGTACAAGCACCTGCGGGCCGTCGCCGACGCCGCCGCGACGGCTCACGAGGACATCACCGGCGTGATCGACGCCTACCGGGGCAAGCTCGCCCAGTACGGCCAGGAGCTCCGCGAACTCGGCTACGACGTCGCCGACGGGCCGCTTCAGCTGTGGACCACCGAGGAGATGGCGACGTACACGGCACGGCGGCTCGCCGCGGAACTCGCCGAGGAAGACCCCGATCCGGCCCTCCTGCTGCTGTACACCGAAGGCCTCGGAGCCATCGTGGACGGCGGCTTCGGGAACACGGCCGGCGCGGCTGCCCAGCAGCCCCTCACCCCCGCCGAACGCGCCTACCTGCGAGCGTTCCTCGGAGAACTCGGCGCCGCCGACCTGGCCGCGCTCGGCGCGTTGAAGGACGACACTGCTGACCTCGAGCCGGGTCAGGCCGGCAACCAGTACGCGAGCATCCAGCGCGTCGCCAACAGCATCACCCTGCTGATGAACCCGGAACTCGGCGGCCTCGACCCCCGCGTCCCGGCCGACCTGGCCCGGGTACCGGCGGGCATTCGGCCGTTCGTTCTCGGCTACGGGGCGGACGACCTCACCGACGCGCTCGCCGACGCCGTCACCGTGTCGGTCCGCAACCCGCCGAGCGACGCGTACGCGGACACGCTCAGGGACTTCAACGGCTTCGGCGACCTGATGTCCACGGCGACCGTGGCACCGGGAGACGCGTTCGGCCGGGACCTGGCGCACACCGCGGTCACCGTACAGGGCGCCACCCAATACCAGTACATGGACGGCGGGTACGGCGACACCGCCAACACCGGCAGCAGCGGCCTGCTCCACGCCGTCGCGCTGAACAGCGGCTTGAGCGCGGAACTGCTGCACGAGCGGCCCTTCCGGGAGAGCCTGCTCGGCGTGCACTGGGAGGACAGCACAGGAGCGGCGGCGGTGGTCACCAGCGGCGTCACCATCCCCCAGGGCACGGACCACAACGACCCGGCGGCGCGACCGTACATCGAGGCGGCGTACGACGTCCTGTCGTACGCCGCCAACCACACCGACGACATCCTCGGGACGGCAAACCACACCATCGCCCGGTACGGCCCGATCGACCACTCGGCCCTCCAGGGCGCGGTGGGCGACACCATGCTGCGCTACATGAACGTCGTCTCCCAGATGTCGGGCGACGGCGCATCGGGCTTCCTGGCGGCGAAGGACGACGATGTGCCCTTCCGCAATCTCTTCGGCACGGAATACCGCTACGCCTTCGAACTCAGCGGCGCCGAACAGCGCGACCTCTTCGGCCTCATGGGCGAGGCGGACGAGGAGGTCGGGAACGAGTTCCGGCGCGGCGTCGCCGCCTGGCAGACGGCCACGGCGTACGAGGCGTTCCAGCACGACCGCCATGCGCCCTCCGCCCTCCAGTCCGTGGGCCGGGTGTCGGGCTTCATGGACCACGCGGAACGGGAGAACGACTCGGCCGGTCTCGCGGCCAAACAGCGCATCTCGGCGATGAGCGGCATCAGCACCGCCTTCTGGGTGGCCGGCGGACTCGCGAGCGTCTCAGGCCCGGTCAGCGCGGGGATCTCGGTCGGCGCCTACGGCCTGGTCGAGGGCCTGCGCTACGCCCTGCCGGATCCCGGGGACGGCGGAGTGCGGGCCGCGCAGTGGAACTCGATCGAACGCGGCGACTGGGAAGCACGCTCGATCGTCGCCTATGCCGCCCGGGCAGCCGGCTACGGGAACCCGCAGCGCGGCGAGGACGCGGGGGACTACCCCCTGCCGGACCCGCACGGCGCCAACGAGAGCGACGTGATGAACGGCGTCCTCGACCTTGAGGGCAACATCTACCCGGGCTACTGGGGCTACGTCGTCGAGGGCTTCGATCAGGGATCGCTGCGCGAGGACTGATGTCCGCCTCGGCCGCGACACCCGTCCCCGGAGGGCGTCGGTGCTGTGGGGCTCAGCGGTCGCCGCCCAGCAGCTCGCGCGCGACGATGTATCCCGAAGCCCCGTTGACGCCGTGGCCGGGCCAGGTGGCGGCGCCGAGCGTGTAGAGGTTGGGCACGACAGTGCGGTGCGAGGGCTGGGCGGGCAGCGATCGCAGCAGGTAGCTCTGCGACAGGTCGTGACTGCCCCCGTAGGGGTCCCCCGGCCCACAGTTCGGGTTGAAGCGGGCCAGGTCGTCCGGCCCGATCACATACCGGCCGAGAACGGCGCCCGGGAGGTTCGGCACGTGCCGGCCGGCCAGCGCGATCACCCGGTCCGCGAACGCCTCCTTCACCCCGGCCGTCCAGCCCGAACCGTCCACCTCGATCACACCCGCCGCATCGCCGCGCGGTCGCAGCGGCACGTCGAGGATCTGCAGGCGCGCCACGGCCGTCCCCGGCGGACACCGCGACGGATCGGCCGCGGACGGGACGTCGAAGGAGATGGTCGGCTCGGCGGGCAGCAGCCCGCGGACGGCCTCGTTGACCGAGCGCGACACCGCGTCCAGCCCGCCGGTCAGGTGGCTGAGGCCGGTAGCGGCGAGCCGCTCGTCGTCGAACCGGGGCGGCTCGGACAGCGCCAGGTGCAGCTGCACACAGCCACGGCCGTACCGGAACTCACTCGCCTGCCGCCGGAGCAGCGGCGGTACGACGTCCGCCTCGTGCGAGAGGAGCCCGAGATACAGCTGATCCGGGTTGACCGACGCGATGACCGCCCGGCCGGCCGTCACCACCTCCCCGTCCGCCGTCCGCACGCCGGCCGCCCGGCCGTTCCGCAGCAGGATCCGGTCGACGCGCCGCCCGGTCTCCACACGACCGCCGTGCGCCTCGATCAGCGCGACCAGCGCCCGCACCAGACGCTCGCCACCGCCCTCGGGCGTGGGCGACCCGGCCGTGGTCTCCGCGATCAGCGCGAGCACCACCCAAAAAGCGCTGTTCACCTCGTCCGGACCACGGCCGAGATGCAGCGCCCACGGGGCCAGCAGGGCGCGCAGCACGGGAGAGCTGAAACGGTGTTCCAGCAGATCGCGCGCGGTGCGCAGGAAGTCGCGGGCGAACGTCGAGTACGTGCTGCCGTCGTGCATCAGGTCGCGGATGACGCGAGCCGATGCCCGGCTGGCCAGCTCGGCGCCGAACAGACCGAACACCGGACCGGCATGGGGCTCGAAGTCGGCCAACAGGGCGGCGAGCGCGGCCCCGTCGCCGGGCGCGAGCCGCTCGGCCTCCGCCACGTTCTCGGCCGCGTCCGTGGAGAAGACGGCGCTGCCGCTCCCACCGGGCAGCGAAACACCGAAGCTGTAGCGGAACCCGCGATAGACGAGCCCGAACCCGACCAGCTCGGCGCCCAGTTCGGCGTAGGCCGGGCCGGACACGAACAGCGGGTGCAGTGAGGAGTACGTGTCATGCAGGAAACCGGGCAAGGTCAGCTCATCGGTGCGCACCAGGCCGCCGGCCCGGTCGTTCCGCTCCAGGACGACGACACCCCAGCCGGCCCTGGCCAGGAAGGCCGCCGCGACCAGCGCGTTGTGGCCACTGCCGATCACCACCACGTCTCCGCGTCCCATGGTCCGGAGTGTGACACGACTCGCCACCTCACGAAATGGCGTGAACACGCACGGCGAACACCATTCGTGCGCCCCCGGAACCGGTCCGCGCAGCCGTCGGGGGCCGGTCGTTACGGGTGGCCCCGCCCTGCGCCGACCGGCCCGTCTAGTCTCCCCGCATGGACCACGAACACGGGCAACTGCTCGCGGACAGATACCGGTTGACGAGTCTGCTCGGCCAGGGCGGGATGGGCGCGGTCTGGCGTGCGTACGATGAACAGTTGGGGCGGGACGTGGCCCTGAAAGAACTGCGCCTGCCCGAACATCTGAGGGGCGAGGAGCGGGCGACGTGGATCGCCCGGATGGATCGCGAAGCGCGGGCGGCAGCACGGCTGAAGCACCCGGGGATCGTGACTGTCCACGACCGGATCACCGGTGCGGACGGGCGGCCGTGGATCGTCATGGAGCTGGTGACCGGAGGGTCGTTGGAAGACCTGTTGCGCCGGCAGGGACCCCTCTCTCCACAGCATGTCGCTGCCATAGGACGACAGGTGGCCGCCGCGCTGAATGCCGCGCACCGGAAGGGAATCACCCATCGGGACATCAAGCCGGCCAACATCCTCCTCGAGGACGGGCGGGCCGTCCTGACCGACTTCGGGATCGCAGCCCTGGACGGCGACGTCACCCTCACGGCCACCGGCTCGATCATGGGTACACCCGCGTTCATGGCGCCGGAGCAGGTGCGGGGCCTGCCGGCCACCGCCGCCTCCGACCTCTGGTCACTCGGGGCCACGCTCTACACGGCTGTGGAAGGGCACCCGCCCTTCGCCGGGTCAGCCCCGAGCGCCGTACTGGTCGCCGTCGCGACCGAGCCTCCTGACCCTCCCGTACAGGCCGGGCCTCTCACCCCCACACTGGCGGGCCTGCTCCGCAAGGAACCGGCCGAGCGCCTGACCATGGAGCAGCTCCACGACCAGTTGGACAGGGTGGTCGGCACACCGCCGACTCCCAAAGCGGCGCCCGTCGACCCGGCCCACTGGCCCACGGCCCCCGCACAGGCGCCCGCCGTCCCGGCGCGGCCCGCGGCCCTCGGCGGAACACCCACCGCCCGCCGCCGCATACCCCGCTGGGCCGGATGGAGCGCCGCGGCAGTGCTGGCCCTGGTGGTGTCCTCCGTCCTGGCCTCCCACGGAGGGGACGCGGCCTACCAGCGCAATCGCCAGGCTGCCGAGGAGATGGGCCACCCGCCGACCTTCACCGTTCAATCCGAAAACCGTGCCGACGGCGACAGGGCGCGGATCGTCTACGCAGGAGGACCTATCACCGGCGAGCCGAGTTCCACACAGTGGCAGGACATGGCGGGGTGGCTGGAGGCTGCGCCGGGCGTCGAATTGGTCGGGATGCCGACCATCAACCCCTCCTGCATGACCGACGGGATCGGGTGCGTCTGGGCCGTCGACCTCCAGGACGGCTACACCGAACCGACCATCCTCCTCGCCCTGACCGAGAGCCAGGACGGCGAGCTGGTTCTCCAGGTCGACGTCGGCTCCTGGGAGTCGTGACACGGCCGGAGCCGGCAGCTCCCGAGGCGCGGCGGCGGGGGAGTGGCGTTCCGGCATGACACCAGAGTCGCTGCGGTTCCCGCCGCGACCGATCCGCGGCGTACGGGTGCTGCACCGGCGGCAGAACTGCGCGCCGCACTTCGCGGAGACCGAAGTCGATTTCGAGCCCGCGGCCGAGGACCTCGCCTTCGAGGTGACTCAGGAGCTGACGGTCGTCCACGAACCCGCCGAGGCCCTGCCGCGCTTCTTCGCGGCCGCCGCCGCGGGAATCGAGGAGCGGCTGAGCCTGCTCGGGCACGGAATCGTGATCGCGGAGTCGTGCGCGAGCCGTTCAGGACCGAGAGGGTGGCTCAGGACGCTGCGGTCCGCTCCTGAAAGCGGAAACCGACCAATCCCGGGCGGACACCGAAACCGTGGCTGCAGCCGGCCCACCGAACAGAACCACGCCCGGCCACCGCAGCCGCCCCTCCCACCACCGGGATCGGCAGAGGCCGGAGTTCACTCTCCCGGGTGATCTCCAGCCGATCGCCCCGCCGCGGCGCCCTCCATCGGCAGACTGCGGGTGGCAGATGATCCACCGATCAAGATCAGAGGAGCTAAGTGGCACGCGGAGCAGGCGAGTTCGTCACCGTCCTGGTGGACACCCGGAACAACATCGTGAACGCCGTAGGTGAACTCAGCAGCGGTTTCGACGGGGCGTTCAGCAGCCTCCAGGATCGGCTCGGCCAGACTGAGGAAGCGCTGAAGGCCGACGCGCGGGAAACCCGCAACCGGGTCGTCACTGCGGTCACCAAGGCCACCGAAGCGACCAACGAGGCCGCCTCGCTGCGCCGGGAGATCACGGCGCTGCGAGAGACGGTCCAGGAACTCGCGGACATCGTCCGCAAGACCGCGAGCGACGCCCAGACCGTCGCGCACGTCCACCAGGCATGCACCACGCTCACCGGGCCGCACCCCCACCCCGCGGCCGCCGCCCCGCATGCCGATCCCGAAGCGCCGGCCGTCGACGTCACGCTGCCCGCGCCCCGCCAGGCCGACCACGACGCCACCGGCCACGCCGCACCGGAGAGCCGGCCGGCCGAGCCGCCCCTGGAGGGCGCCGCCGAAGAGGAACGGGACACCGTCACGGACCAGGACGATTCCGACATCGACGTCCTCGACGAGGCGGAGCTCACCCGCCTCCTCACCCACGAGGACACACACCCCGGCAGCGAGCCGCCCGTCTACAGCAGCGCCGGCCACGCCCGCCACCTGCTGCGCGCAGCAGGCGTCTCCCGCATCACGCTCACCTGCCACCGCGACACCTGGGAGTTCCTGGCCTCCGTCGCCGAAGCACACTCCCACTTCCGCACACCTCCGCAGTTCACGGATGCCGGGGACGGCCGGGTCGCCGTCGAGCTGTCGGGCCGGTCGGTCGTCGCCTCCCTGATCGCGCTGCGCAACCGCTGGGAGACGGCGTACGACGGCGACACCGACCGTATGGCGGCCCAGGCCGACTGGATGCTCGCCAGCACGATCTACGCGCGGATCGCCGAGACCCTCCGCGGACTGCGCGCCGAGGGCGCCCCGGTCACGGTTCTCCTCGACGACCGCGTGCCCGCGCAGGAGTCGGCCAGCGGCTGCGCCGCGGGCGAGGGACCGTCCTGAGGAGACCGGCAGCCGGGCCGACCCGCCGGACCGCAGCCGGTCGGCCCGCTCCTCCTCATCGACATCTCCGCGCCTGCCGGAAGCCGACCGTCCGCGCCGCCCGCCCAGGCCGTGAAGCCGTCTCGAGGCACGAAGCCCAGCCCGCGGCGTCCCCTCGGGGGCGCCGGCCGGTGGGCCGGGCACGGCTGTCCGCACCAGTGTTTGCATGATCATGCAGAGGGTTGCATACTCTCTCCATGTCCAAGGTTCTCACCTCACTGCCCAGTGGCGAGCGCGTCGGCATCGCCTTCTCAGGCGGCCTCGACACATCGGTCGCCGTCGCATGGATGCGCGACAAGGGTGCCGTCCCCTGCACCTACACCGCCGACATCGGCCAGTACGACGAGCCCGACATCGCTTCGGTGCCCGGCCGCGCCAAGCTGTACGGCGCCGAGATCGCACGCCTGGTCGACTGCCGTGCGGCCCTCGTCGAGGAGGGCCTCGCCGCGCTCGCCTGCGGCGCCTTCCACATCCGCTCGGGCGGGCGCGCGTATTTCAACACCACACCGCTCGGCCGCGCCGTCACCGGCACCCTGCTGGTGCGGGCGATGCTCGAGGACGACGTCCAGATCTGGGGCGACGGCTCGACCTTCAAGGGCAACGACATCGAGCGGTTCTACCGCTACGGCCTGCTCGCCAACCCCCACCTGCGCATCTACAAGCCCTGGCTGGACGCGGACTTCGTCTCCGAACTCGGCGGTCGCAAGGAGATGTCGGAGTGGCTGCTCAGCCACGGGCTGCCCTACCGCGACAGTACCGAGAAGGCGTACTCGACCGATGCCAACATCTGGGGCGCCACCCACGAGGCCAAGACCCTGGAACACCTGGACACCGGCGTCGAGACCGTGGACCCGATCATGGGCGTGCGGTTCTGGGACCCCGAGGTCGAGATTCCCACCGAGGACGTGACGTTCGGCTTCGACCAGGGCCGCCCGGTGACGATCAACGGCCGCGAGTTCGCCTCCCCGGTCGACCTGGTGATGGAGGCGAACGCGATCGGTGGCCGCCACGGCATGGGCATGTCCGACCAGATCGAGAACCGGATCATCGAGGCCAAGAGCCGCGGCATCTACGAGGCGCCCGGCATGGCAGTACTGCACGCGGCCTACGAACGGCTCGTCAACGCGATCCACAACGAGGACACCCTCGCCCAGTACCACAACGAGGGGCGGCGCCTCGGCCGGCTGATGTACGAGGGCCGCTGGCTCGACCCCCAGGCGCTGATGGTGCGCGAGTCGCTGCAGCGCTGGGTCGGCTCGGCGGTCACCGGCCAGGTCACGCTCCGGCTGCGGCGCGGCGAGGACTACTCGATCATCGACACCAGCGGCCCGGCCTTCAGCTACCACCCGGACAAGCTGTCGATGGAGCGGACCGAGGACTCGGCGTTCGGCCCGGTGGACCGGATCGGCCAGCTCACCATGCGCAATCTCGACATCGCCGATTCCCGCGCCAGGCTCGAACAGTACGCGGACCTCGGCATGGTCGGCTCCGGCCAGTCCGCGCTCGTCGGTGCCGCCCAGGCGGCGTCGACCGGGCTGATCGGTGCGATGCCGCAGGGTGGCGCCGAGGCCATCGCCTCGCGCGGCGAGGTTTCCGACGACGAGGAGATGCTCGACCGCGCCGCGATGGAATTCGGCACCGACTGAGCACACCACCCGAGGAACCACAAGCCTTGTGCGCAGACCACGGGTCGGTCTGCGCACAAGGCCGAGGCGATCCCGGGCCACTGCCTCGGCCGCGACGTCGCGGAGACGGGCCGAACATGGCACCGACGACTGCCTTGGGACCGCACACCGGGCAAGATCAGCCTGCCGCCGGGTCCTCGACCGATCCGGACCGCCCCGGCCGCCTCGCACGCCTTCTCCGCCCAGCCGACTCCGACCCCCGAACCAGCTTCTCCCACCGTGCGGCTGGCCGAAGGCATCGTGGATGAGTCAGACGGCTGCTATTACATCTCCTGCTCCCACCAGCCGCGCGTGTCGACGTCCGTGGCATCCGCCAGCGCTTCGAGTTCCGCGATCTCCGCGTCAGCGAGCTGCATGCCGCCGGCCCGGACCAACCCGTCGACGTGACCCGCCTTCGTGACCCCGATGATCGGTGTGGTCCCCTTGGCGATGGCCCAAGCCGTGGCGACATCAGCGGCGGACGCGCCGCGATCCTCGCCGATCGCCCCCATCCGGTCCGTCAGGGCCTGCAGCCGGTGCAGGATGCCGTTGTACACCGCCGCCCGGCTGCTGCCCTCCGGCAACGGATCGGCCGGACCGTACCTGCCGGTCAGCGCCCCCTGCTCGAGAACCATGTAGGAGAAGAACCGCACGTCGTGCTCGCGGCAGTAATCGAGGATTCCCGCGCGCTCAGACCGACGGTACAAAAGACTGAAATGGTTCTGGACCGCCTCCACGCGGAAACCGGCCTCGCCGAGAATACGATCGGCGAGAGCAATTTCCTCCATATTGTGGTTCGAGACGCCGACATGCTTGATTCTGCCGCTCTTGAGAAGCGGGATCAGAAACGGCGTCCACCGCGCCACGTCAGCAGGATTATGGATCCAAAAAATATCCACATAGTCCGTACGCATCCGGTCGAGGCTCTGCTCCAGCATGTCCGCGACCGGATCGTCGCCGTCACCCGCGATCTGCGGAGTGAACTTCGTCGACAGCTGATACTCGCTGCGGTGGTAGCCCGCCAGTGCCTTGGCGAGGGCGCTCTCCGAGCGGCCCATGCCGTATGCCACCGCGGTGTCCCACAGGGTGAACCCGTTCGACTGCGCCTTCTCGACGACCTCTCGCAGGCCGGACTCGCTCATCTCGCTGCCGAAGTAGCCGTCGCCCGCCTCGCCGCTGTCTCCCCAGGCCCACGTGCCCAACGCCACCGCCGGCACAGTGAGCGCCTTGCTCGTCATGTCCTACCTCCATTGCCCGTTCCCGGGATCGTGTCGGGACGTTCGCACCCCAGAAGACCGCGATCGCCGCCACCGGAGAAGGTCGCGTCTATGGGGGGTACAACCTCGACCCCCCTCACGCTGTGACCGGCGGCTACCATCGATGACATGGACCAGCAGCCCGGAAACCGCGGCGAGATCCGGGATTTCCTTGCGAGCCGACGCGCCAGAATCACCCCGGGGCAGGTCGGACTGCCGACCAGCACCCGCCGCCGGGTCGCCGGGCTGCGGCGCGAAGAGGTCGCCGTCCTTGCCGGCGTGAGCACGGAGTGGTACACGCGACTGGAGAAGGGGCACATCGGTGGCGTTTCCGAAGACGTCCTCGACGCGGTCGCCCGTGCCCTGCGACTGGACGACGACGAACGCACCTACCTGTTCGACCTGGCCCGGTCATCGCGGCACGCACGTCGCACGCCGTCGCGGCGCAGGGACGTCGAGGTCCCGCCCCAGGTCCAGTGGATGCTCGACTCCATGACGATGTCCTCGGCGTTCGTACGCAACGGCCGCACGGACATCGTCGCCGGCAACCCCCTGGCCCGAGCCCTGCTCGCGCCGATGTTCGACAGCGTCACCGTCGACAAGCGCGGCCGCCCCAACATCGCCCGCTACGTCTTCCTCGACCCGGGTGCCCGCGGCTTCTTCGTCGACTGGGGCGCCGCCGGCGTCGCCACCGCCGCCCTGCTGCGCGCTGAGGTCGGGCGCGAGCCCCGCGACCGGGCACTGCGCGAACTCGTCGGCGAGCTGTCCACGCTCAGCCCGGAGTTTCGCAGCCAATGGGCTGCGCACGACGTCCTGATGCGCCACGACGGCGTCAAACGGCTCCAGCACCCCGACGTCGGCCCCTTGGAAGTGACCTTCCAGTCCCTCGTCCTACCTTTGCCGGGCCGAGCCGTGCACGACCTGATCATCTATACCGCCGAGCCCGGCACCGCATCCGAGGACCGGCTCAAACTCCTCACCATGTGGGCAGCTACGCATCCCCGAACAACACACCCCACCCACTCCCCTCAGCCCGGGCACTGAAGCACGGCCCAGCCCATTCCCGCCGAGGATCGAGGCAACGGCGGCATCGCCCGACTGATCAGTGTGACGCCTTCCTGTTCTGCACCACGGATTCCCACAGTTCTGCGCACCCCTCATGTGCGGTCTGGGCGGGCCGGGAGTTCCGGCCCGCCCACTGCCGCATCAGGCCGCCAGCGCTTCGCGGAGCGTTGAAGGCTTGATACCGAAGGTCTCGCGGATATCACTGTCGTCCACGATGAACGGCCGCTCGGACATGTAGCTCATCTCGGCGAACTCCCGCCACAGTGGATCGGTGAAGGACAGCAGGGTCAGGTCCCGTTCGGTGAGCGGCTCCAACCGGGGTTCGGGCGCTCCGAGAAGTTCGGCGAGGCCGGTTGCGGCATGACGCACGGTCGTGGTGATCACCGGGGCGTGCCAGGCCCGGCCCCAGGCTCGCTCGTCGTTGCCGACCGCCACCAGCGCCGCCGCGACGTCCTCCGTGTAGGAGAGCGAATGCGCCGCATCGGGGTTGCCGTGGACAAGAGCCAGTTGACCGTCGCGGACC